>JAUCQC010000078.1 GCA_030372965.1 bacterium | reverse complement strand
CCAGGTCCCCCCGCTCCGTGTACACCCGCACTTTGCACCGCGGCGGAAGGCCGTAGAACGCGATGCGGTCGTACTGCGACTCGTCCCCGAACTGGAAGGCCCGGGCGCGCAGGTCGTACGGGTTCGGAACCACGCGGACCTGCGAGAGGCTCGTTCCCGCCGGTTTCAGAAGGTTGGCCGGCCGGCTCGTCAGGGTCCAGAAAATCCCGCTGAGCAGGGTTTTGCCGTCCTGGGTCCCGTCGTCCTTGGACTGGATCGCGTAGTAGTAGTCGAATCCGCGCGTGGCGGTCGTGTCGTTCCATTCGTTCACCGCGTCGGCCGCGCCGCACTCGAAGACCGTCTCGTACCGCGAATCGACGCCGAGCACCGTGCCGACGGCCCGGGTGATCACGTACCCGCCGAAATGCGGATCGGCTTCCGCGTTGTTGTCCCAGGTGAGCTGGATGCGGTCGCCGCCGGAGCGGACGGTGAACCATCTCGGCGGCGGGGGCGGCTCGGGCAGGGCCCAGCCGGACTCGAAGTTCCGCTTCGCGCTCCGGTACATCGCGAGGACTGAGTCCACGCCGGTGAACACCCACGCCTTCTTGTACGCGTTGTGGTCCGTCGTTTCGGAACCGTCCGGCAGGATGAGCGCCGGCGCGGCCGTGTTGTTCCGCCACTGCAGCCAGTTCCAGCCCACTTCGCGGTTCTTCTCTCGGCCGATGCCGTTCACCCCCTCGGCGAACACGATGCGGACGCTGTCGCCGGGCGCCAGCGTCCAGGGCCCGAAACCCTGGCCCTGGCTGGTGCCGCCTCCGCCCTGGCGGCGGGCGTCGGTCAGGGTCATGGCATAGTGGTCGCCGATCAGTTCGTCATGCGCCTGGGGCGCGTGCCCCTCGCTCATGACGCCGTAACGGATGCCCATGTAGCTCTCGTCGTACTGGCTGACATTGGCGCTCATGCCCACGATGTCGCCGTCCGAGGCGATGTACCAGGTGGTCTTCGGCTGGTACACGTCGTCTTCGGTGTTGCCCGGCGACTTGTCCGCGTGCAGGGTGACGGAACCCGCGAATTTGGCCGAACCCATGAGCCCGTCCTCGTTCTCGTTCGGGCATCCCCAGTCCTCGTTGTAACTGACGTTCTGCCGGTCGTCCTCGGGCCCGTAATAGGAGTAATAGCCGCGCAGGCCGTAAGTCGGCGAAGACGGGTTGGTGAAGGACGCGGCCCCCGGATCCCAGTTGAACGCGTGGTTCAGCGTGCCCTCGCCCCAGACCGAGTTGAACGCGCCCCATCCCAGACCGAACCCGCCGCAGGCCTCGCCCGCGAAGGCGTACCGGGTCACGAAATACACCCAGAGGTCCTGGAGGGTCTGGCTGTAAACCGTGCCCTGCCTGTCGATGATGCCCGTGTTCTTGAACATGTAGTCGTGGACGTAGTAATCGTCCTGGTCGGGCCGGGTGAAGGCCATCACCCTCTTGGTGACCGACACGCCGATCGACGTGTTGAACTTCACGAGCACCATCCGGTCGCAGGGTAGGTTCTCGTCCAGGCTGTCCAGCACGTCGTATGTGTCGAGCACCGTGGCCAGCTGGTCGTCCACCGAGACCACCGGATGGTAGTCGCGGCCGATCAGCTTGATCTCCTTCTCGAAGATCATGTTTATCCGCTCCTCTGGATTGCGGGGGCCCGACCCGATGACCTTGACGCTCAGCGTCTTTCCCAGCCGGGTATCGTAAAAATTTTTCGCCCCGATCCAGAGCCCTTTCTGGCGCACGGTGTTCTGCTCGATGCCGTACTGGGCGGGCCAGGAAAAATGGTTGGTGTTGCCGACCTGGGATTCGCCCTCGTACTCGGCGCCCACCTCGTTGATGAATGACTGCAGCTGCCCGACGCGGAGCCACCGGACATCCTGGGCGAAACCGGCGCCGGCGAAGACGGCCAGCGCCAGCGCCGCCGTCGCGATCCGGAGGCCGCGGCCGAATCCTGTGATTTCAGATTTCATGCGACACCTCTGTGTGTGGGTCAACGGGTGAGGTCGAAGGACAGCCGGGCGCCGTAGTAGAAGTGCCTGGGATTCAGGAACCAGAAGGTGGAGGCGTTCGGCATGTCGATGTAAGCCTTGTCCCTGAGCACGCGGTCGATCCGCTTCTTCGCCACTTCGGACCAGGCGCCACCGGCGTACTCCCAGTACCGGCCCGTCGATCCCTCGTAGTAGATGGCCCGCGGCTTGCCGGCCTGGGCCGGGTCGATCGTGCCCTGGTATTCCATCGGCTGGAACTCAACGCCGGGTTTCCGGTAGTCCCCGACCCGGTCGTTCCCCGGGATGTTGTTGTAGGCCTTGTTCTTCGGCAGATGAAGCGACAGCATGTAGTCGCGGTCCCCGGTGTCCCACAGCCGCTTCGTGTCCAGCACGTTGTCCACGTCCATCATGAGCTGGAGGCTGGCCCGGCCCAGGCGGAGCGTCTTGGAGAGTCGCAGGGTGGCGTTGAAATAGTCCAGGGTGCGCACGTTGTACGAGATGGAGGGCACATTGCGCGGGTTCCAGGTCACCCAGTTGCCGGCCTGCCAGTTCAGGAGCACGTTGAGCATCCACCCGCCCAGGGGCGCGTGGCCGAGAACGGACGGGCCCAGGTCCTGGGGCGAATACAGGCTGAGGTCGGCGCGCGCGTACGGCCGCGGAATGGGCCGGTCCTGGTACATGTTGATCGTGGCCTCGTCGTATTTCTTCTGCTCCGACGGGTCCTCGTACCGCTCGTCGCTGTTGAAGTGGCCGGACGTGCTGACCTGGTAGGTGTAATTCGCGAATCCGGACCACCATCGGCCCGCGCCCTTGCGCAGGGTCAGCTCGAAGCCGCGGACGTCCTCGTACCGGTTGCTGGTGGTGAGCCCGTACGAGTAGCCGGCCACCGAGTAGTACGTCGTGTAGTCCTGCTGGTCCGAGATGTCGCGGTAGAAGGCCGTGACCTGCAGGAGGAAGTTCCGCGGGAGCAGGTGGTCGTAGCCGAGCTCGTACGAGATGGTCTTGGCCAGGATCAGGCTGGGGTCGCCGATGCTGGTCAGGTAGCGCTCGGCGTTGCGCTGGACGCGGAACAGGGTCTCGTACTGCGGCATCTGCTTGAAGTGGCCGTAATTGAAGAACAGCTTGGAGTTCTCGGTGATGGGATGCGAGATGCCGAGCCTGGGGCTGAGCTGCCACTGCGGCTTCGACTTCTTCATGGGGTACTCGGCCGACGGCTTGTACTTCGACGAGTAGAAGGCGTTGTCGTAGCTCTCCACGTTCCACCAGTCCGTCCGGGAGTCGCTGTAGTCGAGCCGCAGGCCCGCGTTCATCGTGAATCCCTTGGTCTCGAGCTTGTCCTGCAGGTAGAGGCCGGCCCGGACCGGGAACACGCGCATCTGCACGCGGTTGGCGTAGGTCTTGCCGGCCGTGGCGGAGGCGATGGTGCCGTAGTCGAAATCGAGGTCGTTGTACACGAGTTCCGCCCCGGCCTTGACCAGATTGTGGTAGTCGGCCTGGCTGGTGTAGTCGGCCTTCAGCGTCGTGGAACCGACCCTGGTGAAGTCCCGCGCCTTGGCCACGTGGGACCCGCCGATGATGATCACGCCGTTCACCTCCAACGGCCAGTATCCCAGGGGGTTGGAATCCTCGTAGAACCCCGGCACGACCTCGGTGAGGGCCGACGTGTCGCGCAGGGCCCTCGGCCGCACGTTGTAATCGCGCCGGAACTGCTCCAGCGAGACCTCATAGAACGTCTTCGGGCTGATCGTGTGGGTGAGCTTCGCGGCCAGGGAACGGTGCCCGATGTCGGCCAGGCAGAAGTTGTAGTCGGAGAACATGTTCACCAGGTCGAAGGTGCTCGCGACGTTCAGCGCGACTCCCGCGATCTCGTTCGGGTACCGCGGGTAGTAATAGGTGCCCGTGCCGTCCCAGTTGTGCCGGATGGTGAACTGCTTGCCCGCGAGGGCCGACAGCCTCAGTTTCATGGTCTTCGTGATGTCGGCGTTCAGCTGGAAGGTCCAGTCGTAATCCCGGTAATCGGGCCGGGACAGCGGCCAGAGCAGCATGTCCCGGTGCTGACGGAAGGATCCGAAGAAGCGCAGGCCGCCGAGGGCCTCACCGATCACGGGAACGGGCCCGCCGAAGCCGGCGTCGATGTCGTAGTCCGGCCGGTCGTTGATCTGGCGCTTGCGGGTTTCGTACTCGAAGGCGCGCCGGGCGGCCAGGGGCGTCAGGTCGTTGTCCGGATTGTTGTCCGAGCACAGGGACCGGGAGATCTCGTTCCAACCGACGAACTCCATGTACTGCTTGCGCGTGTACTCGTCCCACGCGCCGTTGGCCGTGCCCGTCCAGCAGACGGCGTCGTCGTAGAACGGCCGCATGACGTAGGAATTCGGGTCGTGCACGTCCACGATGCCCCTGCCCCGCCAGTACTTCGGAGCGGCCGGGCTGAGGCGCGTCTGGACGCTTCCGAAATAGCCCTGACGGCTGCCCTCCTGCGTGACCACGTTGACGAGGCCCGACTGCACCTGGCCGTACTCGGCGTTGAAACCGCCGCGTTCGACCGAGATTTCCTTGATGGCCGACAGCGCCAGCTTGGTGATGGGCTGGTTGTTGCGGGGGTCGCGCAGGGTGACGCCGTCCATCATGAACAGGGCCGCGTCGGCCATGCCGCCGCGGATGCTCAGTCCCTGCATGCCGGCCTGCATGCCCAGCACGCCCTCGATGTTGGCCACGGGCAGGTCCTGAATTTCCCTGTCCGACACGGAAACGACGCTGGTGGCCACGTCGGTCTTCACCAGCTCGCGCTTGGCGGCCACGACCACGGCCTCGCCCTGGAGGACCTCCTCGGCCAGCCGCACGTCCACATGCGCGGTCTGGTCGATGAGCACCCGGACGGATTGCACCGTCACGCGGGCGTAACCGAGCATGGAGAGCTGGACCGAATGCGTTCCGGGCGGCACTTCGAGAATCGTGTACGTGCCGTCCAGGTCGGTGACGCCGCCGAGCGCGGTTCCCGCGACCAGCACGTTGACGCCCGGCAGGGGCGTGCCGGATTTCTGGTCGATGACCCGGCCCGCGATCTTTCCGGTCGTGCCCGCGAACAGCGGACTGCAGAGAATCAGAACCAGAAGAAGAGTCCGGCCGAGGGCAACCCTGAAAAGGCTTTTCATACCGTCCTCCAAAGGTGAGAGGTTACTGCGGGAGAGAATTCCGAAAAATGCGGGTGTTATTTTAACGTGAATGAGCCGTTTACTTAATCGTTTTAGTTAACTCATGAAAAAGAAATCCTCCCGTCGAACACAATCACTTAACAACTATTTGCATTAATATTATCAAGTTAGAAGAAAACCGGAAACGTTTCCGATAATATACAAAAATTCCTGCCTTCCGCAAGCACTTTTTAAGTCATACCGAAAAGAGCGGTGGCGCTTTTCGTGATTAAAATGGATCCGGCGTCCGCGGTTTTAAATCGAAACGCCCGGAGCGAAAAAACCCCGGGCGTTTGATGAAATATCCCTCGAACCATCCTGATCCGCGACTCAATTGGCCCCGCGACTCAGAACATCCCCACCGGCGGCAAGGCCGGCCCGAAATCAGGCCCCATGTCGATGCGGATCAGGTCGCCCCTGGTTCCATCCAGCTGCAGCATGTACGCGTACCTGCCGTTCCCCGCGGCCAGGCGTTCCGCGCTGCCCTTGACAATGCCCTTGTACCAGGTGTCCAGGGTCCCGTCCGCCTTCACCTGCAGGATGGGATTGGCCGCGTCCGTGGCCACGAACATGTCTCCCGAGGCCGAGAACATCACGTCCTTGAACACCGCCGCGGAAAACGCGCCTGAAGCCGCGCGGTCCAGGACGACTTCCTGCGGCCCCAGCGTTCCGGCCGCGTCGAGTATGGCGTGGCGGTACACCGCCATCTTCGGCTCCGCGGTCGCGTGCTCCGCCACGACGTAGACATGATTGCCGCGAACCCGGACCTTCTTCACGTCGTGGGTCGCGTACGCCCCGAGGGCCGCGGAGAACGACCCGTCCGGATGGGACACGTACAGGTCGGTGTTCTTGGCGGCCATGTAGATGTTCCCGTTCGCGTCGACGTCTCCGACCGTGAACCGTTTCGGCGCCTTCGCCACCCATTCCGTTTCCACGCCGTCCGCCGGGTTCACTTTGGAAATTTTCGCGTTGTTGCTCAGCAGGACAAACTGCCCGTCCGCGGCCGGGATGGCGTCCGTGACGCCCCTGGCCGTCGCGGCCATGAAGAGGCTCTGCGTGCCGTCCGGGGCCACCTTGAACGCCTTCATCAGGCCGGTCCGGAAAATGTAGATGTTCTCCGCCGCGTCCACCAGTATCGCGTTGTTGGCCGCGCCGTCGATGAATCCGCCGTAAGACTCCGACACGGCGTCCACCGGATAGCCGTCGAAGGTTCCGACCTCCAGCGCGCCCAAGTGAACCACCTTCAGGTTCAGGGTGCCCGACACGGTCGGCCGCCGGATCAGGAGGGATGTGGCGGTGGCCGAGATGATTTCAGCCTTCGCGCCGCTGAAATACACCCGGTTGCTGTCCGGCACCGGCGAAAACCGTTCGCCGCGTATCGTGACGGTGTTCACGCCCGCGGCCGCGCGGGCGGGTTCCAGGCCGGTCACGGCCGGGCCCGTGTCCGCGGCATGGTCCTGGTACCACATGGGCACGGGCGAGTCGTATTCGCATCCCGCCGCGGCGAGCAGAAGGGCCGCGCAGGCCGACGCCCGCAGAATCCGGCCGTGTTGAAAGCGTTTCATCTCGTTCTCCTTGCCTTAGAGGGAAAAGCGCGCCGTCATGCGC
>JAUCQC010000077.1 GCA_030372965.1 bacterium | reverse complement strand
ACCGCGGCGGTTCTGACCACAGGCGCCACTGCCATGCCCGGGGAAGGCTCCTATGCCGCTGGATGGATTGTCCTCCAGCGGGACTGGGCGGAGGGGAAGGCGATGACGCATTCCGGGAGCAACTCTTACAATTTCGCGGTCGCATGGCTCGCCCCGAACCGGAAGTTCGGCGTCATCGCGGCCACGAACATCTGCGCGGGCGCGACTCCGGGCGCCATGGATGCGGTGGTCGGGAGGCTGATCGAGTATCATCTGAGCGGAAGGTAGATGGATCAAGTGCGACGCACTTTGAAGGTGTGTCACACTTGATCATCGGGATTTTATCATGTCCGCGGGAGGTTTGCTCCTATCGCCCAGCCCCGGGATTCCCGCCTGAAGAATACGGGAATGACAGACCCTGAATAAGTATCCTCGACCGATACGTGGCCGCGTCTAAAAACTAGTGAAGGGGATTTCGTGAAACGAATCGCTTCCATTCTTTCCATGGTTCTTCTTCCATTGACGCTCTTGGGGATGGATTTCTTCTCCGCGGGATTCACCGGAGGGCCTTCCCTGTCCACGCAATGGAGTCCCAAGGACAGGGGGTTCGGTGCGGACGTGACCACCGAGTCGCTCCTGAAATACCAGGCCGGCATCTACGCGGAATGGTCCCTGAACCGGATATTCGCGATCCGTCCCGAAATCCGGTACGCCCGCAGGGGGGCGGAACACCTCATTGTCATCCCCGATTTTCTCTTTCCGTCCATCACCGCGCGGTATGCCTACGATTACATCGAAATTCCCATCCTTCTGAGGACCGTCCCATTCGACTGGCGCCCCGTCCGGCCCTGTCTCACGGGCGGCTTGTACGCGGGGCGGCGGATCGGCAGGCCCGAATACACGTTCACGCTTCCGGGGTTCGGCGCCTTCACCCAGCCGATGAAGGGCCTGGAGGAATGGGACTGGGGATTCACATCCGGGTACGGCATCGAGTGGGTTCCCGGCCGTCTGAGGTTCGCGGCGGAATACCGGTTCTCCATGGGTTTCACGGAACTGTCCCTGCCTACTGGCCCCGGTTTCCCGGAGGTCAGGCTTCAGAACATGGCCCACGCGCTTTCACTGGAGGTGGGGGCCAGGTTCTGAAAGTGTCAGGCGCGACGGACCTTCGAGGCGCGTTGCCCGTCGGTCAGGTTCTGCGCGATCTGGTTGAAACATTGCTATTTGTGGCTTTTTTTTCAGCCTCCTGTTCTGTATAATTCATTCGGATTCAATCCGTCTCCGGACGCCGGGTCATCCGGTCCGTCCCCTGTATAGAAATCCGGCACCCCGCATCAGTGGAGGTCACCATGGGAAACCCTGCCAGAACATTCCGGCTATGCGTCTGCGCCCTGGCGTTCACATTGCAGCTCCGGGCCCAGCCCGCGGCGAACCCGCAGACCTTCTGCAACCCGCTCGACCTGAGCTATCGTTTCATGTCCGACCAGATCGACGCGCGCGAGGCGGCGGACCCGGTCATGATCCTGTTCAAGGGCGACTACTACCTGTTCGCCTCGCGCTCCGGCGGGTACTGGACCTCCCCGGACCTCCGGAACTGGACGCTGATCATCCCCACCGGCCTGGAACTCGAGGGATACGCGCCCGCGGTCGTGGTCATGAGGGACTCCGTGTTCTATTCGGCGACCACCTCCGGACAGGTGTACAAGACCGCGGACCCGAAGGCCGGCGTCTGGGAGAAGGGCCCGACGCTCAAGCCGTACGGCGATCCCGACCTTTTCTACGACGACGACGGCAGGCTGTACATGTGCTACGGCCTCTCGAACGCCGACGTGATGCGCATCGTCGAGCTCGATCCGATCTCCTTCAAGGAGATCGGGAGCCCGGTCGTCGTGGTCCCCAACCAGGCCCGGATCCACGGATGGGAGAGGCGGGGCGACGACAACCTGCTGGACGAAGTGCCCTGGATCGAAGGGGCCTGGCTGATCAAGAACAACGGGAAATACTACTACAAGTATTCCGCGCCCGGAACGGAGTTCAAGGGATACGCGGACGGCGTGTACACCGCCGATTCGCCCATGGGCCCCTGGACCTACGCGGATTACAGCCCGGTCGACCACAAGCCCTCCGGCTACATCTGCGGCGGCGGGCACGGCGCCACATTCCGGGACAAGGAAGGCAACTGGTGGCACATCGGCACCCTGACCATATCGGTGAAGGCCATGTTCGAGCGGCGGCTCGGCCTGTATCCCGTCGGATTCACGTCGGACGGCCAGATCTACGCCAACACGGCATTCGGCGATTTTCCGCAGTTCATGCCGGGCGTGAAGGCCGATCCGGCCGCGGACAATTTCGCGGGCATGCTGCCGCTTTCGTACGGCAAGCGCACCCTGGCGTCCTCGTCGCTGGCGGGCCATGGATCGGGCCTCGCCTCCGATGAGGACAGCCGGACCTACTGGTGCGCGACCTCCGGGAACCCCGGAGAGTGGCTGATGCTGGACCTGGGGAAGGCGTGCTCCATCCAGGCCGTGCAGGTGAACTTCGCGGACCAGAATTCGACTCCCGCGCTGGTGCGCGGCCGGAGCAACCCGGTGTACCAGCAGTACACGTTGGAAGGGTCGCTGGACGGGAATGTGTGGACCATGATTCTCGACAAGAGCGCGACGACCGAGGACGCGCCGGACGATTACACGGAGCTGGCCTCGGCCGCGACGGCCCGGTATGTGCGCCTCACCAACGTGCACATGCCCGGCGGCGAATTTTTCGCCGTGCGGGACCTGAGGGTTTTCGGCAACTCCGATCAGACGACATTCACAGCCGCGGCCGGGGTCACCGTCGAGAGAAGCGCGGCGGACGGCCGCGACGCCGTGATCCGCTGGACGGCCGTGCCGGGCGCGGACGGATACCTGGTGCGCTACGGCCTCGCCGCGGACCGTCTCTTCAACCAGTACATGGTTTTCAACGCGGACAGCGTGGCGATCCACAGCCTGAACCACGGCGTGGACTACGTCTTCGAGGTCACCGCCTTCGACGGCGGCACGGACGTGTACGCGCCGGTCGGCGAGTTCAGGTCGAGCCAGTCCGGGGATTGGGGCGACGTGAACACCTGGTCCCGGTTCGACGGCGCGGCATGGGTGCATCCGGCCCCGTCCGTTCCCGGTCCGGCGGACGGTCCGATCTCCATCCTGGAAGGACACACGGTGACCGTCGCCGGAGCGGATTCCGCGGATCAGGTCACGGTGGAGGCCGGCGGGACGATCCACATCACGGACAGCGGGGTATTGAAGTTGAAGGACGGCCTCGGCGTGGACCTGGCGGTGGACGGCGCCGTGCTGAACGCCGGAACCCTGGCCGTGGATGGGGGCGCGACCGTGTGCTTCGAGAACGGCGGGCTGTACGAGCACGGCCGTGACGGTGGAGAGCTGCCCACGGCCGTCTGGAAGCCGGACGCCGTCTGCCTGATCACCGGCGTCACCGGGAAGGCCCCGTCGAACGGGAACCAGGATTTTCACAACGTGACCTGGAACTGCCCGGATCAGACCGCCAACCTGAACATGAAATGGGACGGCAACACCATCGGCGGAGACATCACGGTGATGAGCACGGGATCCGGACGGTGGCAGATGTGCGCGCCGTCCGCAGGCGACAGCGCGTCCGTCACGATCCTCGGCGGCGTGATCCAGTCCGGCGGGCAGTTCACCTCGAACGGCACGGGCAACGCGGAGACGACCGTCGTCATCGACCAGGCGGGGGATGTTCAGGTTTCAGGCGGGAATTTCTCGGTCAGCCGCGGATCACAGGGCGGAACCGGCACGACGGTCTGGAAACTGCGGGGAAACGTCTCGATCGCGGACGCCACGACACAGAATTCCAACGCGGCGGGGGCGGCTTTCGTGTTCGCGGGAAGCGGCGAAACCCAGACACTGACCCTCCAGAACGTGACCTACGGCGGGGGAGGATTGCCGATCGCGGTGGACAGCGGGGCCGTGCTCGACATGGGAACCAGCGTGCTGGCCGGCGGCGCGGGGTTCCGGCTGAACCCGGGCGCCACGCTGCTCACCGGCCATCCCGGAGGCGTCGATTCCTCCATCGCCTGCACCGGGACGGTCAGCCTGGACGCGGACGCGGGATACGGATTCAACGGCGCGAGCCCTCAGGTGACGGGGAGCCGCATGCCCGCCGCCGTGCGTGACCTGATTCTCGGCAACGCGGCGGGCATCACGCTGACGCACGCCGTGACCGTCAACGGAACCCTGTGGATGAAGGACGGGGTTCTGTCCCCCCAGAGTCCGGGTTTCACCTACGGTCCGTCGTCCACGCTCCGGTATGCGGGAACCACAGTTCAGAAGACCACGGACGTGGAATTTCCGGATACGGGCGGTCCGCGGAATCTGGTTATCGACAATTCAAAAGGCGTCACTTTGCACGCCTCCCGCGGGGTGGGCGTTCTCGATCTCCGCGGCAAGATCAAGCTCGAGAACACCATCCTGACCGCGGACGCGGTTTTAAACGGGTCCTCGACCGCGTTCGTCAACACGGGCACGGGCGCGTTGAAAATCAGGTCCGTCGGCGCGGAGGAGGCCTTCTTCCCGGTCGGCACTTTGGTCTACACGCCGGTCTGGATCACGAACGCGGGCGCGACGGACGCGATTCGAGTGAACGCGGCCCAGGACAACCCGGCCGCGCCCTTCGGCGGACGGGTGAAGATCCGGTGGACCATCAACGAGGACGCGGCCGGCGGGGGGGACTACACCCTGCGTCTCGGATGGATGTCCTCGATGGAGGACGCGACCTTCAAGTCGAACCGGCAGGGATACGCGAAAATTTACAGCATGACGGAGACGGGCGCGGTCGAAGCCGGAAGCGGGCCGTACGAGTCGCAGTTTAACGAGAATCCCTACTGGATTTCGAGGTCGGGCGTCGGGGCGCTGGCCGGCGCGTTCACGGTCGGCGCGTTCCGCGATCCCGCGGCCGCGGACGACAGGCCGGTCGCGGCGCCCCTGGAATTCCGGCTCAGCCAGAACTACCCGAATCCCTTCAATCCGCGGACGGCCATCCCCTTTGTCCTCGGTCAGCGCGGACGCGTGAAGCTGACCGTGCACAACGCCATCGGTCAGGAAGTGGACCGGCTGGCGGACGCGGACATGGCTGCCGGGCCGCACGAGGCGGTGTGGAACGCGACGGACAAACCGTCCGGCGTGTATTTCGCCAGGCTGGAGGCGGGCGCGTTCACGCAGGTGCGGAAAATGCTTCTGATGAAATAAAACAGGATGGAACACGGATTTTTCGGATGAAACGGATCGACGCGGATAAAGCGGGATATCAGGGTTATTCATTGATTCAACTTTTTTGAAAATCTTTTTCCGCGCAGAGGCTTCCGCCTCCGCACCGGCAACCGTTAATAGCGCCAGGGTTCAACCCTGGCGCCATTCTGCAATCAGCCCGGGGTTGTCCGAAAAGCCGATTCACCCGCGCCCTGAGCGAAGTCGAAGGGCGCTAAATGACGGATTTACAGCTCGCCTCGACGGAGTTTATCCTGAGCGAAGCGAAGGGCTCGGCGAGCGGGTATTAATGAAATTCGATTTTTGGGACAACCCCGGGCTTTTCCTTTCCCCGTTGTTGCCGCTCCAAGGCCCTTCGGGGGCGGCTCAGGAAGGCGGGTCTCAGGGCGACGGAGTCCGGAAACGTGCGTGTCAATGTCACGCAGGCCGCGGCGAACCGGTTGATTTTCACCCGATTTTAGCTTAACTTAACACGGATCTCCTTGATTTCATGCGGATCCGCATCCTGGCGGGCGGGTTGTCCCGCGGGAGGGGAATCCGAAAAAACCCATAGAATCGGAGAATTTGGCATGAAGCGCAAGACAGTTCTGACCGCGGCTCTTCTGCTGGCCGCCGTTTCCGGGCTTCGGTCCGGAACCATCGACGCCCCGTACTCGATCGGCACCTGGCACGGCTTCCGGCATACAGCCGTCAGCTATACCTTCGACGACAACACGCCGGACCATTTTCAGACCGTCATTCCCATGTTCAACGAATTCGGATTCCCGGTCACCCTGTTCACTGTCTCTTATACACATCTGACGCTGCC
>JAUCQC010000076.1 GCA_030372965.1 bacterium | reverse complement strand
GTCTCGGCCGGCCGGATCTGGAGGATTTCTGCAGGCGGACTTTCGAGGGGCGGTCCGTGGAAGGCAAGCGGCTTCTGTTCGTCGTGCCGGATTCCACGCGGACCTGCCCGGTCGGGGACCTGTTCCGCATCCTTCATGATCTTCTCGGCCGGCGCGCGGCCGGTCTTGACTTTCTCGTCGCCCTCGGCACGCATCCCGCCATGACCGGCGAGCACCTGCTCCGGCATTTCGGCATCGACCGGTCCGAACGGCAGGGACGGTACGCGAAGGTCGGGATATTCAACCACGAATGGAACAACCCGGACGCCCTGACCGGGGTCGGCGTGATTTCCGGAAGCGAACTGGCCGCGTTGTCCGGCGGCCGGATCGACCGCGACGTGCCCGTCCGGGTGAACCGCCGTCTGTTCGACTACGATCTCGTGACCGTCGTGGGCCCGGTATTTCCGCATGAAGTCGTCGGTTTTTCGGGCGGCAACAAATACTTCTTCCCGGGAGTCGCGGGAGCGGAAATCATCGACACCTTCCACTGGCTGGGCGCGCTGATCACCAACCGGGAGATCAACGGCGCCCGCGACACGCCGGTGCGGCGCGTCATCGACAGGGCCGCGTCCCTGCTGGCGTTCGAGAAACTCTGCCTGGCGCTCGTCATGGAGGGAAAAACGGTGCGGGGCGCTTTCTCCGGATCTTCGGAGGACGCTTTCCGGGAAGCGGCCGCGCTGTCCGACCGCATCAACGTGGTCTACAAGGAGAAACCCTTCCGCCGCGTCCTGTCCTGCGCGCCGGAGATGTATGACGATCTCTGGACCGCGGGCAAGTGCATGTACAAGCTGGAGCCGGTTGTCGCGGACGGCGGCGAGCTGGTGATTTACGCGCCGCACGTCAGGGAAGTGTCGGTCACGCACGGCGCGATTCTGCGCGGAATCGGATATCACGTCCGCGATTATTTCACGGCACAGCCCGGCCGCTTCGACGGCATCCCGGGCGGCGTCATGGCCCACTCGACCCATGTCAAGGGAGTCGGAACCTACGCGGACGGCGTCGAAACGCCCCGCATCACGGTGACGCTGGCCACCGGCATCCCGGAATCCGTGTGCCGGGAAATCAATCTCGGTTACCTGGATTGGAGAAGCGTCCGCGTCGAAGACTGGAAAGACCGCGAAGAAGAGGGCGTTCTGCTGGTTCCGAAAGCCGGAGAAGTCCTGTTCAAGCTGAAGCCGTGAGCCGGCGGGACGGAGCCGGTTCCGCCGATCACAGGGCCGTCGCGGGCGCGGCCGGGCGGGCGGCCGCTCGCGAAGCGCGGAGCAAAAGAATCATTTGAAATCGCACACAGGGCGTCGGTTCAGCGGCGCCTTTTTCTTTACAATCGTTTACATCAAATGAATTGACAAGAAATCCTTTTTACCGTACTTTGATCCGGGGCGGAGGTTCCTCCGGGTTCGGCTTGCGGTCCGGGGCCGGAGAGGGCCTGGGTCCTGCGGCCAGGGCCGCCCGCCCGCGGCGGGTGTCGAACGAAAGGAGACCGGATATGCGCATGCGCGGAATCAAGGTGACGGCGGTCGTGCTCGGACTGGCCGCCGGAGCCCCGCTGACCCGCATCAGCGGCCAACCGGCCTTTCCCTTTCAGAATCCCGATCTCCCGCTCCAGGAACGGGTGGAGGACCTGGTCTCCCGGATGACCCTCGAGGAGAAAGCGTCGCAGATGCAGGACTGGGCGCGCGCGATTCCCAGGCTCGGCATTCCGGAATACGGGTGGTGGAACGAGTGCCTGCACGGCGTGGCCCGGGCCGGCACCGCTACGGTTTTTCCGCAGGCCATCGGTCTCGCCGCCACGTTCGACACGGACCTGATGCTTCAGGTCGCGGCCGCGATCTCGGACGAGGCCCGCGCCAAGCACCACGAATTTGTCCGGAACGGAAAGCGGAAGCGCTATCAGGGGCTGACATACTGGTCGCCCAATGTCAACATTTTCCGGGATCCCCGCTGGGGACGGGGCCAGGAGACATACGGGGAGGACCCCTACCTGGCGGCGCGGATGGGCGTCGCGTTCGTACGGGGACTCCAGGGGGACGATCCGGAATACCTGAAACTGGTGGCCACGCCCAAGCACTACGCGGTGCACAGCGGACCCGAACCGGAGCGGCACCGTTTCGACGCGGCCGCGGACCGCAGGGACCTCTATGAGACCTATCTTCCCGCTTTCAAAGCCGCCGTGACCGAAGCCGGGGCCGGGTCGGTCATGGGCGCGTACAACCGCACCAACGGCGAGGCCTGCTGCGCGCACCGGCAGCTCCTTGGGGAGATTCTGCGCGGCGAGTGGGGATTCAAGGGCTACGTCGTCTCCGATTGCGGCGCCATCGAGGACATCTGGCGGGGCCACCGCCTCGCTCGGACCGAGGCCGAGGCCTCCGCTCTGGCGGTGAAAACGGGCTGCGATCTCGACTGCGGCCGGGAATACCGTTCACTGACGGAGGCCGTGAAAACCGGGCTGATCACGGAAGCGGAGATCGACGCCGCGGTCAAGCGCCTGTTCGAGGCGCGTTTCAGGCTCGGCCTGTTCGATCCGCCGGAACGCGTGGCCTGGGCCCGGATCCCTTTCGAGAAGAACGACTGTCCGGAACACCGCGCTCTCGCGCTCGAAGCCGCTCGCAGATCCATGGTCCTGCTGAAGAACACGGATGGCTTTCTGCCGCTTCCCCGGAATCTGAAAGCCATTCTGGTGACCGGACCCAATGCGGATGAGGCTTCCGTTATGTTCGGCAACTACAACGGCACACCGTCTTCGTCCGTGACGCCTCTGGCCGGAATCCGCAGCGCCGCGTCTCCCGGCACGGCCGTGATGTTCGCGCCCGGGTGCGACTGGACGCGTGAAGACCCGGCCGCGGCGGCCGCGGCCGTGGATTCCGCGAGGAAGGCGGACGCGGTTGTCTTCGTCGGAGGCATTTCACCCCGGCTGGAAGGGGAGGAAATGCGCGTGGACGCGCCGGGTTTCCTGGGCGGGGACCGCACGGACATCCGCCTGCCGGCGGTTCAGACCGGCCTGCTTCAGGCGCTTCACGGCACGGGCAAACCCGTGGTGCTCGTTCTCCTGACCGGCAGCGCGATCGCGGTTCCGTGGGAGCACGATCACCTGCGGGCCATCCTCGCGGCCTGGTATCCAGGCCAGGCCGGCGGAACGGCGCTGGCGGACGTGCTGTTCGGGGACTTCAATCCCGCCGGGCGTCTGCCCGTCACATTCTACCGTTCCAATGATCAACTGCCGCCCTTCGAAGACTACCGGATGGAAGGCCGGACCTACCGGTACTTCACGGGCGAACCGCTGTATCCGTTCGGATTCGGGCTGAGCTACACGACTTTCGAGTACGCCGGGCTAGAGGTTCCGAAAACAGCGGTGCCCGCGGGGCGGAGCGCGGTGATCACCGTGACGGTGCGCAACACGGGGGAGATTCCGGGAGACGAGGTGGTTCAGCTGTATCTGAAGGACATCGAAGCCAGCACGCCGCGTCCCATCCGGTCCCTGAAGGGATTCCGCCGCGTGCATCTGAATCCCGGCGAATCCAAAACCGTCTCGTTCACGATCACACCCGAGGACCTGTCCCTGATCGACGCCTCCGGCGCGTGGACCGTGGAGCCCGGCGTTTTCGAAGCGGCGGTCGGACCTTCCTCCGCGGACCTCCGGCTCAAAGCCGCATTCACGATCGCGGGGTGACCGCGACGGCCGGGCCCGGCCGCGGGAAAACCGGGATCGGACCATGGACCGCACAGCCGCCGCGGACGCCCGCAGGCGGCTGTTATTTTCGTTTTGAAATCCGTTGCGTCTTTCAGGCGCGTTGTTTATATTGATGCCGGGTCATCCCGAGATCCGTTCCGGATTCCATCATCCCACCAAGGAAAAGGAAACGCCATGAACGCCAAACGGCTCATCGCGCTGGTCTTTCTCTGCGCCGCGTCCCTCGTCGGCGGAGAGCGCACTGTTTTTTACCTGAACACGGGCACTTCCATGCCCCTGGCGCCCGTGGCTTTCAAGGACGCCTACTCGCAGGGCTTCAACGTCGGCCTGGCCGCCGGACGGCGTCTGACCCGCAGATTCGAAGCCCAGGCCATGCTCCAGCTGAACAACGCCGCATTTGACAACCGGGGTTACATGAACGCGGATCCGGACCTCGTCGCTTATTCGGACGCCAACGGAAAGGATCCCGAGGTGGATATCGAAGGAGCCGACGCCAGGGTCTGGAACCTGACATTCAACGCCAAGCTGGCTTTTCCGTCCGGCAGCGGCGGCAAGGCTGAGCCCTACGTCATGGCCGGAGCGGGCCTTTTCGGCCTGCGCAAGGGGAAAATCGAGATCAACGATTACCAGAATCAGATTTCCACGACGGGCCGCGTGGTCCGACCCGCGGCGGACGAAACGGTGTTCGGCGTCACCGCAGGCATCGGCGTGGAGGTGATGCTCGACCGGCGTTCGAATTTTTTCTTCGAACTGGCGCCCTGCATCGGATTCACGTCCGGGGATCCGACCGTCCTGTTTCCCGTGAAATTCGGAATCTCGGTCCATGGAAAGACCGCCGTCGGCATCCAGGTGACGAACCCGGATTATCCGTGAGCCGGACGGTATCCGTCCCGGCCCAGTCAAATAAGAGGGTAACCCATGTCGAATAAAACCTCTCTAGCAGCGGCCATTCTGATGATGGCTGTCTCCGCGTCCGGCCAGACCCGCCTGACGTGCGTGGGCAACAGCATCACCGAGGGAGCCGGTTTGAGCAATCCCGCGACCGACGCCTACCCCTCCCAGGCCGCGGCCATGCTCGGATCCGGCTGGTCCGTGAAAAACGCGGGGGTCTCCGGAAGGACGATGCTGAAGCTGGGCGATTTTCCGCTCTGGGCCGAGAATAAATTCAAGCAGGGCCTGGATTTCAATCCGGACACGGTCACCATCTGCCTCGGAACCAACGACAGCAAACCCTACAACTGGGTCTACAAGGACCAGTTCGTCGCGGATTACGAGGCGATGATCGACACGTTCCGGTCCCTGCCCAGCCATCCCCTCGTTTATGCCTGCATTCCGCCGCCGGCCTTCAGCGCGGCGTACGATATCAGCGACTCGGTCATCGCAAACGACATCATCCCGATGATCCGGCAGATCGCGGCGGACAAGGACTGCCCGATCATCGATTTCCGCGCGCCTCTGCTCGACCGTCCGGACCTCCTGCCCGACGGGATCCATCCCAATATCGAGGGATCCGGGGTCATGGCCAGGACGCTCTGGGAGACGATGACCGGACGGACCGTCGTGCGCGTGAGCGATGAAGACGCGGCCGCGGGACGTCCCGTCGCAGCCAGCGGCTCAGTCGACGCGGCTCGGTACGGCGCCGCCAACCTGGTGGACGGCGACGATCAATCTTTCTGGGTCGCGACCGGATTTCCCTCCCAGGTGGTTGTGGACCTGGGGGAGGTCCTGACCGTCGACCTGTTCCGCGTGGGATTCGGATCCGCGTCGACCGCCGGGTATCAGTATTCCGTGGAAACCGCGGTCACATCGGGCGTCTGGTCCGCGGCCGTCGACCGCTCGCAGCGGTCGGACACCGCGGCTGTGGCCCTCGACATGACCGCGCCGGTGCAGGCACGATACGTCCGCCTCACGGTCACCGGCGCGGTTTATCCCAGGGGCGATACGGTCCGCGTATCCGACTTCCGTGTGCTCAAGGAGAACGGAAGCGCGCACGCGCCGGTTTTCACCGTCCGCAGGACGTCCGTGACCGCCACAACGATGAAATTCGACGTGAATTACATCTGGCCGAAAGGGGCTCCCGGACTCGGCATGTTCTTCAAGCAGGCCGGGGAGGACGCGCCGTACACCGCGCTGTGGGGATTCAAAACGGGCGCCGACTACCGGTACCGGGACACGATACGGCTCGGCAAAAAGAACGGGTATTTCGCGGTCTCTTTCCGGGACGGCGTGGAAGTCGTTTCCGACACGGTCTGGGCGGATGCCCGCACGACCGGCGTGGAGGAAAGCCGGGACAATTCGAAACCGTCCCGATGCGTTCTGGCTGAAGCCTATCCCAATCCCTTCAATCCCAGCACCATGCTCTCGTTCGAAACGTCGCGCAGGACCCATGCCTCACTCGCTGTGTACGACGTCCGTGGACGGTTTGTCAAGTCCCTTTCGGACGGTTCGGTGGACGCCGGGTTCCACCGGGCTGTGTGGAACGGAACGGATGCGGCCGGAAACAGCGTGCCGGGCGGCGTCTACATCGTCCGTCTCGAAGCGGACGGTTCCGCGGCGAGCCGAAAGGTTGTGCTGGTGAAGTGAAGCGCGGAGCGCAGAGCGCAGAGCGATAATCCCTCTGTGCTGATCCTGGGATAGTCGGCAGGTGGGGGGGTTTTTAAATTCTAACGGCCCGGATCCGGTCCAAACCGAATCCGGGCCGCGCTGTTTGCTTCGTCATCATGTGAGACGGTTTGCGAAAAGATCGGGATCACCGGACAATGCTGTGCCAGCATCCGTGTACGTGCCCCTCCGGGTCTCTTTTCGCAGGGATATGCTTTCCAGGGAATTTCCGGCGAATGCGCCGAAAGAGAACCCGATCATTTCGCGTCCATCGAAGGCTCACCGCGCTGTTTTTCCGATCACACGGAAATTGAACTCGTATGAGAGACTCCGGCTCCAGTTTTCATCGAACAGGGTGTTGAACCGCGTCCCGTCATTGGGGCCCACGGGCTTTCCGTACGTGAAGAACCAGTTGACGACCGGACTTCCCGAGTAGCACAGCACCATCCAGTACCGGCCGGCCGCCAGTTCCGGGGCGCGGCCGGAAAAAGTGAAATCCATCCAGTCATAGCCCGCGGCCGGCTTCATGGATCCGACAGGGATCAGATCGCTCGTCTCAATGAGGGCGCCGGGTTTTCCCGCTCCGTCATCCCGGAGCACTTCCAGCCAGAGACTGCCCGATCCCCCGAACGGGTGCAGGGCGAGCCCGATCTGTTCGACCCGCGTGGGCCGCTTCAGAATAAAGGTCTGGCCGTACCGCTCCCCCCGACCCGTTACGTATTCCGCGGTTTCCACCATGAAGCTCCGGTTCAGGGTGAACTCATCCGCGGTGCCGGAACCCAGGGCCTGCCGGAATCCGGAAAAATCCTCGCCCCGGGGAAATTCCAGATTGCCCGTCGTGTCCGGCATGCTGAAGTTCGGCCGGCCCGCCGGAACCGGTTCCGCGACCGGAGCGGCTTCCTGCTCGGGGACGAACGCTATGTTTTCGAACGCGGCTTCGACGGGCGGCGAGAAGAGCAGTTTCCTCGGACCGTAGGACTGGCGCGCGGCGAAGAGATCCACCCGGTCCTGGACGAACTCGGCGTCCACAATCTCCTGGAACAACGGCATCTGGAGGCTGCCGGGCGTTCGTTTCCAGCGGATGGAGCCGTCGTTGACTGTCTCTTCGTTGTCCAGGCCGCTTTCCACCCGGATGAAACGGTTGCTCACGAACAGTTCGCTCTGCTGGGGGTCGAAGGGCACCCACCCGAGGTCCGGAAAGTACACTTCGATCCAGGAATGCCGGCCCTGGGCCATGCGCATGGCGAACGTGCCGCCGGGCATTTTCATGTCATAGGGTTGTTTCAACGTCACGCCGTTCACGATCCGGACTGGAATGCCGACGGCGCGCATCATGGTCGCGGCCAGGTGGCTGTAGTTCTGGCAGTTGCCTTTCCCCGTTTTCAGCGACCAGACGGCGTCGTAACGCTCCGGGTTCTGAACGTACATCAACCGGTCCACGAGCCAGGAAAGGATGCGCTGGACCGCGTCGAATTCGGTCCGGCTGGAAGCGGTCATGCGGCGCGCCTGCTTCAGGATTTCCGGGTGCGCGCAGGGGATCATCTTCGTCGGCTGCAGGTAGGGCCGGACATCCGGGGCCAGGCCGGTCAGGGGAAAGGGGGCCGACGCCCTCAGGGGTTTCAGGTCCGTCCGGTTGACGGCCGTGCAGGTCAGCGTCGCCCGGACCGTGTTGCGGGGGTTTTCCCACTCCACCTCGAGGATCTCGTTCCCCCTCGAATCGATCCGGTTTCTCCTCGAAGACGGCGCGACCGAGAAACGGATGTCGAAATCCCGGATGACCTGACTGTAGCTGGGGGAGGTGTAACTTTTCGGCGTCACATAACTCATCACCAGCCGGGAAACGCCGTCTCCAGGCATGAAATTCTGGGTCATGACATAGCGGATTTCGGAGGACTGACCGCCGTTGAGAAGGTACTGCTCCGCAAATCCGGCGGAGCAGAACGCGAGCGTCCAGGCCATCAGGAGGTTCCGTCTCATGGGGGCTCCCATCGCATCTGTTCACCGGGTTCCGCGCCGGACCGGACGCCAAAAGATCGTCCGACCGTCCAATGGAGCCGGACGGCGATTGTCGACGCGCTCTGACCAGTAGATTACACAATCACGGACACTTTCGCAAGCCGTTTGTTTGTTTTGAACGGGCGATTTGTATTTTAATCTGGCATTTGAGTTGAATTTTAACTATATTTTCAGGTTATTAACGGCTTTATGCGGTCTTTTCGCGTCACGTTTCCAAGGACTCAGGAACGTCTGCGAACAGAGCGCTTGCTTCGGGACGCCGGATGCCGCCGCGCCATGCCGCGCGGGTTCAGGCGACCGTTACATTCAGGCGGAATTTTCCGCCATCAAAGTCCAGCGGCGTTCCGGTTCCCGATAGGGCCCAAGGAGGGAGGCCCTGGGACAGAGGACGCGGATGGAAGGATCATGATGAGACGACGTGTTTGGGCCAGGGCCGCGGCGATCTTCTGTCTGCAGGCACTGCTTCTGTCCGGGTGCGGGGAATCGCCCCGGCGCATTCTCTACCTCAATTCCTATCACGAAGGATACGCGCCGAGCGATGAGAAAATGATCGCCGTTCAGCAGGCCGTGGCCGCCCGGCCCGACATCGTCCTGAAGATCTTTTTCCTGGACGCCCAGAGGCAACGGGACGAAAAGCACCTTCAAGCCAGGATCCGCGAAGCGCTGAAAACCGTGGAAGACTTCAATCCGGATGTGCTGATCGCAGCGGACGACGACGCGGTAAAGCACGTCATCGCGCCGTATTTCAGAAAAGGCCGCATCCCCGTCGTGTTCTGCGGCGTGGACTGGACCTGCCAGCAGTACGGACTGCCGACCGGCCAGGTCACGGGCATCCTCGAGATCCCTCCTGTCCGGGAGACCGTTCAGGCGCTTCGGGACAATGTCCCCTCGGTGCGGAACTGCTTCGTGCTTTCCGGAAATTCCGTGAGTGACCGGAAGAACGCCCGGACGCTCGAAACCCTGCTCCGCGGGGAGGGGCTCCACTCGGAGACGATGCTGGTGAATGATTTCACCGAATGGAAAAGGCACTTTGACGCGGCCAACAACACCGCGGACGCCGTCTTCCTTCCCTCGATGGGGGGAATCGACGGCTGGGACGACACCAAGGCCTTTGAATTCGTCTTCCGGACCATCCGCAAGCCGGTTTTCACCTGCGAACGGTCCATGATGCGGTACGCGGTCTTCGGATTCACCATGGTCGAGAGCGAACAGGGTCAGTGGGCGGTCCGGACGGCGCTGGAAATCCTGTCGGGCAAATCGCCCGTCGATTTTCCCGTGGCCGTGAACCGGGAGACCCGGGGGTACATCAATCCGGTCCTCGCGGACAGGATCGAACTGGAATTCAAACCGGAAACCCAGACTCGGCTGGAGCCGGTGAAGTGACCGCCCTGTCCGCCGGAGGTCTCCCAGTCCGTCATCCGGACAGACGGCCGGGGACCTGGATTCATCGGATGCGCCGGCCCGGCAGCGTCGGGCGCGCGCCATACGGATCGGCGGCCGGCACGTCCGCGCCGCGCAACGAGTGACCCGGAGTCTTTCATGCATCTCATCCAGCCCGAAACCGTGCGGCGGGTCATCACGCTTGCCGAGGCGATGGAGAACCGGGGCGCCCCGGACGACGGGATGCCCGGGCCCGCGGGGCAACTGGAGGCGGCTCTCTCCGGCATGCCCCACCACGAGATCGTGGAGCTCGTGGCCATGATCTCCGTGGGGCGCGGGGATCCCGGATCAGACCGATTCGAATTCATCCTGGGGAACATCTACATGACCAAGGAGAAGGCGATCCGGTACCTGCTGGAAAAACAGCATCTGGCGGAATACCTGAAAAAGGCGATGATCAAGCTCGGCATGGAGACCTGACCGTTCCGCAGGCCGGACGCTTCATGTCACAAGGATTGGGGATCGGGATGTCATCGGATCAAGACCGCGTCCAGGTCATGGACACCACGCTCCGCGACGGCGAGCAGATGAAGAACGTCAGTTACCCGCCCGAGGAGAAGCTCGCGCTGGCCAAGATGCTCCTGCAGTCGGTCGGCGTGGACCGCGTGGAAATCGCCAGCGCGCGCGTCAGCAAAGGGGAGGAAGCGGCCGTGCGCCGCATCATCGAATGGGCGAAATCGGAGGGCCTGGACGGCCGCGTCGAGATTCTCGGCTTCGTGGACGGCGGCAAATCGGTCGACTGGCTGGTTTCGCAGGGCGCCCGGGTGATGAACCTGCTCGCGAAGGGGTCTCTGAAGCACTGCGTCCACCAGCTGAAGAAAACCCGCGAGGAGCATGTCCGGGACATCCGCGACGCGCTGGCCTACGCGGAATCCAGGGGAGTCACCTGCAATCTTTATCTCGAGGACTGGTCCAACGGCATGCTGCACTCGCCGGAGTACGTCTATTTCCTGCTGGAAGAGCTCGCCGGATCATCCGTTCAGCGGTTCCTCCTGCCGGACACGCTGGGCGTTCTGTACCCCCGCCAGGTGCTCGCGTTCGCGTCGGATGTCGTGAAACGGTTTCCGGGCCTGTCCTTCGATTTTCACGGGCACAACGATTACGGGCTCGCCGTGGCCAACACGCTGGCGGCCGTGGAGGCGGGAATCCGGTGCGTCCACTGCACGGTGAACGGGATGGGGGAAAGGGCGGGGAACACTCCGCTCGACGAAACGGTGATCGGCATCCATGATTTCCTCGGTCTCTCCACGAACGTGGACGAAAAGGAGCTGTTCCGCGTCAGCCAGGCGGTCGAGGCCTATTCCGGATGCCGCGTTCCGTTCAACAAGCCGATTTCCGGATCGAATGTCTTCACCCAGACAGCCGGAATTCACGCGGACGGCGACAAGAAGGGCAATCTCTACCACACCCGGCTCATGCCCGAGCGTTTCGACCGGAAACGCCAGTACGCGCTGGGCAAGCTCAGCGGCAAATCCAGCCTGGATTACAACCTGGAAAAGCTGGGCATCAGCCTGACACCGGAACAGAAGCGGACGGTGCTGGACCGCATCGTGGAGCTCGGCGACCGCAAGGAGAGCATCACGGACGACGACCTTCCGTACATCGTCACCGACGTGCTCGACACCCCGGAGGAGAAGCGGTTCACGTTCCGGTCCTGCGTCATCGTCACCAGCATGGACCTCAAGCCCATGGCCACGATCAAGGTCATCGTCCGCGACCCGGAGAGCGGGAGCGAACAGGAGCTCGAGTCCAGCGCCCAGGGCGACGGCGGGTATGACGCGTTCATGAACGCCCTGCACGGCGTGGCCCACCGCATCGCCTTCCCCCTTCCGAAACTGGTGGATTACGCCGTGTCCATCCCCCCGGGCGGAAAAACGGACGCGCTGGTCCGGTGCGCCATCACCTGGCGCAGCGGCGAGGCGCTGTTCATGACCAAGGGGGTCAATTCCGACCAGGTCATGGCCGCGATCGAGGCCACGGAGAAGATGATGAACCTGACGGCGCTGCAGAAGGGGAAAGCGGAGGGCGGGAGCCGGCAGAAGCCCTGAAACCGGCGCCCTGAACGGGGCGGCCTTTTCCCGAGGCGGACATTGACGGCCTCCCGGACCTTTGCGGTCCCGGGAGGCTTTTTTCGTCTAAAAGAAAATCCAGGAGGCGAGGATGAATACCGGGATCAGCACAACGAGGGAATAGCCCATGTATCCGAAGAAACTCGGCATGCGCACGCCGTTTTCCTCGGCGATCGATCGCACCATGAAATTCGGCGCGTTTCCGATGTAGGTGTTGGCGCCCATGAACACCGCGCCGATGGAGATGGCTTTCAGATAGACGGCATTTTCCGAAATGAGCCGGCCGACGGCCAGGGGCTCAGGCAGTCCGGGAGCGAAACGGCCGATGGCGGTGTTGAAAAAGGTCAGATAGGTCGGGGCATTGTCGAGAAAACTGGACAGAAGGCCGGAGGCCCAGAAATAGTGCGCGGGCGTGCGCACCGCCCGGATCAGGCCGGCCAAAGCGCCCTGTTCCCCGGCCTTCAGAATGGCCACGGCCGGAATGATCGTGACGAAGATGCCCGCGAAGAGGATGGCCACTTCACGGATGGGGCCCCAGGTGAAATCGTTCCGGGTCCGGATGTCCCGTGACGTGGTCATCCAGGACAGAAGCACGATCAGGAGCAGAAGTCCGTCGCGGATCAGGTTCTGCAGGGGGATGCGCACGCCGGCGACATTCACTTGAGCGAGATGCCAGAACCCGCTGACCAGGACCGCGGCGACGACACCCGCGAGTAAGATGAAATTATGGCTTCCGGAGAGCCGGAGTGCGGCCCGCGGTTCAGGCCCCGGCTGTTCGGCGTCGGCCGGAATGTCCATCTTCTCTTTCCGCCAAAGCCGGGTGTCCCAGATGAAGAAAATCGTCAGCAGGATCCCGGTCACAAACGCCATTTCGGGAAAAAGGCCGAGCGTCCAGAAAAAAGGGACGTGATGGAGGAAGCCGAGAAAGAGAGGAGGGTCACCCAGGGGCGTGAGGACGCCTCCGATGTTGCTGACCAGGAAGATGAAGAATATCACCAGGTGGGCTTTCGATTTTCGGTTCGCGTTGGCGCGCAGAACGGGACGGATCATCAGCATGGACGCGCCCGTGGTGCCGGTCCAGGAAGCGATGGCAGTGCCGGCCGCGAGGAGAATCGTGTTGAGCAGGGGAGTGCCCGTCAGACTGCCCTCCAGGCAGATGCCCCCGGATACCGTGAAAAGGGCCCAGAGTAGGATGATGAAAGGCAGAAAATCGATCAGAATGACGTGTTTCAGCTCGGTCCACGCCGGCGCGCCGAAGGCCGCGATCAGGGGAATCGCCAGAATCGCCGCCCAGAACAGGGACACCTTCGGAAAGTGCCTGTGCCAGAACCGGGGTTTGAAAAGGGGCAGAAACGCGATGGAGAGCAGTATCCCGATGAATGGAATGACGCTCCAGACAGGCAGAGAAGAGCCGAGAGAGGCGTGGCCGGGTTCTGAAGCGAATAACGGCGATGTTAACGTAAACAAAGTAATGACAATTGATTTGCGATTCATCTCATTTCCTGATTTTTATGGATATTGATGTTAATAAAATCAGTGAGTGAAATCAATCGGAAATTATGGCAATTATTTGACGGGGAATCGCATGACAAATTCAATTTTGTTGTTTTATGCATTAAAGGCATGAAATTTGCAATAATTATGACTAAATGTTCATACTCCCTTAAAAGTAACATTTCTCTTGACATTGATTTAATAAATATATAGATTAAACTGCAAAGCAGAGAAATCCCTGTCTGTTTTTATTATTATAAACGGATTCTGAAACGAAACGATTGGGAGGTATGTCCCATGAAAAAACTGCTAACGGTTCTGTTCGTGATGCTGTTCGCGGTGACGAGCTACTCGGCCGTGAACACACGCATGGTGAAGATCAGCGAAACCAGTGTGATGGGGACCATCACAACGATCGTTGAGATTCAGGCATATGCCTCATACAAGTATAGCGTCTATCTTTTCTCAGGGCAGTTTTATGTCGGTGATGTGATGAGGGATCACACGCCTGTTGTGACACCAATCGATCTGGACTATTTTTCGGATGTGGATTACTCCAAATCGATTGGATACAGCAACGGATACTGTTATTATGAATTCATTGCAGTGAACGATGATGGATCCGGGTTAAAACAACTCACAAGATCAGTATGGCTTCCGATCATTCGATTCCAATATGTTTATACCCCAAACGGTGGCTTGAGCACGACTTTTTCATGGTCTGAAAATGGAAGCTTTCCCCTATGGGAAGTCGATGCTTGGAACACAAACCTCGGCGAACCCTACATCCAGACCGGGACTCGCGCCTCCATCCCCGCGGATTTGACCGACATGTCCTTGCCCGTGCAGATGCAGAGTTTCATCGGCGAATACGCCTATGACGCGGGCGTGAAGCTCAACTGGACGACTCAGAGCGAAACGAACTCAGCCGGTTTCCACATCCTGCGCAGCGAGAATCCGGACGCCGAGATCGGCTCCTGGACGCGCGTCACGGGCGCCATGATCCCCGGACAGGGCAACAGCTCCTCCGCGATGGAATACGCGTTCAATGATCCCAATGTCGGATGGGACAAGACCTATTACTACCAGATTCATGAAATCTCCACGGTGTTCGGCGACACCAGCAAGTCCTATTACGGCCCGCTGGCCGTCACGACCAAGCCGGCGCCCAAGGGCTTCCGCCTGTCCCAGAACTACCCGAACCCCTTCAACCCGACGACGCAGTTCGAGTACGAGATCCGCGACGCGGCCCAGGTGAAGATCACGGTCTTCAACCTGCTGGGCAAGGAAGTCGCCACTCTGGTGAACGGCCACCGGCCCGCCGGCATCTACACGGTTTCGTGGGACGGCAGCGACGCCACCGGCCGCCAGGCGGCCTCCGGCATCTATTTCTACCGCATCCAGGCGGGAGACCGGACGGACATCCGCAAGATGACGAAGATGAAATAAGCCCTTTCAAGAGACGATCGGAAGGCCGGTTCAATCGAACCGGCCTTTTTTTTGAACGGCGGACAGAAAACGCTTGACGGGGGGGATTTTTTTCCCTATCTTGCTACTATGAATAGAAACAAACGCGAAAGAGGGGGCATGGAGGACCGCGAGCTGATCGAGGTGTTCGCGGCCATCCGGGATCCGGCGGCGATGCGCCGCTTTTTCAGGGAGATCTTCACGCGGTCGGAGATCGCCGATCTCTCCCTGCGCTGGAAGCTCATGAAGATGCTGAAAGCCGGAATGCCCCAGCGTCGGATCGCGCAGGAACTGGGCGTCAGCCTCTGCAAGATCACCCGCGGCGCGCGGCTCATCAAGGATCCGTCCACCGTCACCAACCGATACATCGGAAAACCGAAGTCCAGGAGGAAACATGCGTGATGAGAAGAAGATATTCCTGACCGAGAAGGAGATGCCCGGTCAGTGGTACAACATACAGGCGGACCTTCCGAAACCGCTCGCGCCGGCGCTGCACCCCGGAACCGGGAAGCCGGTCGGGCCCGAAGACCTCGCACCGATATTCCCCATGGGGCTCATTCAGCAGGAGGTCAGCCGGGAGCGGTTCATCGACATACCGGAGGAGATACAGGACATCTACCGGATCTGGAGGCCCTCGCCCCTGGTCCGGGCCCGGAACTGGGAGAAAGCCCTCGACACGCCGGCGAAAATCTATTACAAGTGGGAAGGCACCAGCCCGGCGGGCAGTCACAAGGTCAACACGTCGGTCCCCCAGGCCTATTACAACATGAAAGAGGGCGTGAAGCGGATCGCCACCGAAACCGGGGCCGGCCAGTGGGGCAGCGCCCTGGCTTTCGCCTGCAACCTGTTCGGGATCGAGTGCAAGGTGTACATGGTCAAGATCAGCTTCAACCAGAAGCCCTACCGCCGGCTGCTCATGGAAACCTGGGGCGCCAAATGCATACCGAGCCCGAGCACGGAGACGGAAGCGGGCCGGAAAGTGCTCGCGGAGCATCCGGATTCGCCCGGGTCGCTCGGCATCGCCATCAGCGAAGCCGTCGAGGACACCATCAAGCGCGACGACACGCGATACTCCCTGGGCTCCGTGCTGAACCACGTGATGCTGCACCAGACGATCATCGGGCTCGAGGTGCAGAAGCAGTTCGAGAAGGTCGGGGAGTATCCGGACATCGTCATCGGCTGCGTCGGGGGCGGCTCCAATTTCGCGGGCCTCAGCCTGCCCTTTGTTCGCGACAAGATCGTGGACAAGAGAAAGACGCGCATCATCGCGGTCGAACCCCTGGCCTGCCCGTCCCTGACCAAGGGCCTGTACCGGTACGATTTCGGAGACAATTCCGGGCTGACGCCGCTGCTGCGCATGTTCACGCTGGGACACAATTTCATGCCGGCCCCGATTCACGCGGGAGGCCTGCGGTATCACGGCATGTCGCCGATCGTCAGCCACCTGTACGACCTGAAGCTCATCGAGGCGGTGGCCGTGCACCAGCGGCCGGTGTTCGAGGCCCTGATCAGCTTCGCCCGAACCGAGGGACACGTGCTGGCGCCCGAAACCGGCCACGCCGTCCGGTGCGCGATGGACGAAGCGCTGAAATGCAAGAAGTCCGGAGAGAAGAAAGTCATCGTCTTCAATGCCAGCGGGCACGGGCACTTCGACATGGGATCCTACGAGCGCTATCTCAGCAACAGTCTCGAGGATTACGAGTACCCGGACGAACTGGTCAAAGAGGCGCAGAAGCACCTGCCCGTCGTGGCTGAATAATCCAATCCGGGAAAAAAAGTCGCAAAGCCCCTTCGGCATGAAGGGGCTTTTTTTTTGCAGGGTTCCCGAACGACTTGAAAAGGCCCGGAAGCGGAGAAAAACGAACGCGGGGGGCCGGTCGCGCAGGAACGGCAAAAGCGTTGGTTTTTCCGCGAAACCGCCCTAAATTACCGCATGTTTCGGAGACAACAACGCCGCGCTCAACCGGAGCGGTCCGGAGTCGCGCCGCTCAAGGTGATCTCCGCGAGCCGCAGAACGGAAATGCCGGGATCCTTCCCGGACCGGCTGGTCCGAGCGCTGGAATCCCGCTGTCCGCCCGAACGCGTGCATTCCGTGGTCCTCTGGTCCAAGCGTCCCGTGCCGATTCTGGAAAACCGCGATCTGGCCCGCTGCCTCGGACGGTACGAACAGGTGTTTCTGCACCTCACGGTGACGGGCATGGGCGGCAGTTTTCTCGAACCCGGGATTCCGCGTCCGGACCAGGTGATCCGGATGATTCCGGAACTGGCCGGCCGGCTCGGAACCGGCCGAAGGATGACGGTCCGTTTCGATCCGATCATACATTTGCGCCTTCCGGGCGGCGGACGGTACTGCAATCTTCATCATTTTCGAAGGGTGGCGGAAGCGGCCGCGAAGGCGGGAGTGGAAAGAGCGGCGGTCAGCTGGATGCAGTGCTACGCGAAAGTCGTTTCAAGGCTGGAACGTCTCGGCATCCGGGCCGAGGAGCCGTCCGATTCGGAGCAGGAAGAGGAAACAGGGCGCCTGTTCGAAATCACCCGGGAACTGGGCCTGAAACTGAGCGGCTGCTGCGTCCCCTGGCTTCCGGTTTCGTCCTGCATCGACGGCAGGCTCCTGTCCGATCTGCATCCGACGCGGAAGCCGGCTTCAATAAAGAGAGCGGCCGGACAGCGGCCCGCCTGCGGTTGCACGGAGAGCTGGGACATCGGGTGGTATGACCCCTGCCCGGGCGGATGCCTCTATTGCTACGCCAATCCGGCCGCCGCGCCCAGTCTGACCGGGCCTGTTCCCGAATGACATCGGCAGTGCGTCCGCCACGGGTCCCGGAGCGGGTCAAGGGTCCACCTTCGGAACCCGCAGAATCGTCCTGGAACCGGCCCTGCAGTCCGGATCAAGAGAATTCCTTCAGTAAATCCCCTTCATCGCGATCGGCATTCGCCGTCCCGATCCGAAGGCCTTCGGAAAAAGTTTGAGACCCGGCGCGGCCTGCCGCCTCTTGAATTCGCTCGCCGCGATCGCGGTCATGACCCAACGGACGGTCTCCGGGGCGAAGCCCCTGGATTCGATCTCGGCCCCGGACAGGCCTTCTTCCAGGACATGACGCAGAATCGCGTCCAGGGTCTCGTACGGCGGAAGCGTGTCCTGGTCCTTCTGGCCGGGCCGGAGTTCGGCGGAAGGGGGCCGCGTGAAACAGCGGCGGGGGATGATCTCCCGGTTCCGGTTCACATATTCCGCGAGCCGGTACACCCAGGTTTTGGGTACATCCGCGATGACCGACAGCCCGCCGCTCATGTCTCCGTACAGGGTGCAGTATCCGACGGACAATTCGCTCTTGTTTCCGGTGGACAGGGTGAGGTGCCCGAATTTGTTCGAGAAGGCCATGAGCAGGTTCCCGCGTATCCGGGCCTGGATGTTCTCTTCGGCCGCGCCGGAGGGCGTGCCCCGGAACGGTTCAGAAAGGGCGTCCCGATACGCGGCCACCAGGCCCGATATGGGGATCACCCGGTAGGCCACTCCGAGGCGGGTCGCGAGCAGGCGCGCGTCCTCCTCGCTGTCCGGAGAGGAATAATCGGACGGCATGGCGACACCGAGCACATTCTCCGGCCCGAGCGCTTCCGCGGCCAGACCGCAGACCAGGGCGGAATCAATGCCGCCCGACAGGCCGAGAACCGCCTTCCGGAAGCCGCATTTGTTGAGGTAATCGCGGATGCCGAGAATCAGGGCGTCGTGCATGGAGGGGACTGAATCCGGGGGGACGAAATCCCCCGAACGTCCCATGTCCGTCGAATCCACCACGGCCAGGTCTTCCGAGAAGCCGGCGAGGCCGGCCGCGAGCCGTCCGTCCGGGGAAACTGCCAGGCTGCGGCCGTCGAAGATCAGTTCGTCGTTGCCGCCGACCTGATTGACCAGATAGAAGGGAAGCCGGTGGCGCATCGCGTGGCCGCGCGCCAATTCCCAACGCGCGGTTTCCTTGCCGACATAGAAGGGAGACGCGGACAGGTTGATGAGCAGCGTGGCGCCCTTTTGAGCCAGTTGGCGCACCGGGTCCAGCGGGTAATGCCGGCCGCCGGGCAGGGCCGCGTCGCACCAGGCGTCCTCGCATATCGTGACGCCGAGCGTCTCCCCGTCCATCCGGAAGACGTCGATCTCCCCGGACGGTTCGAAGTAGCGGCTCTCGTCGAACACATCGTACGTGGGGAGAAGGGTTTTGTCCTGCCGGAACAGAATGGCGCCGTCGCGGATCAGGAAAGCGGAATTGGCGAGGGGCTTTCCGGTCTTTTTCCTTGAACGGCCGACGGATCCGATCAGAAGGCCGGTGCCCGGGAATCTCCTCGACAGGTCACAGCAGGCGGTCAGCGCCTTTTCCGAGGCTTCGAGAAAGGCGCCCCGTTCCAGCAGGTCCCTCGGCGGATAACCGGTGAGGCACAATTCCGAACAGACCACCAGCCTCGCGCCGGCCGAGGCCGCGCGTCCGGCGGCGTCGCGGATCCGGGCCAGGTTGCCCTCCATGTCCCCGACCGTCGGATTCAACTGGGCCATTCCGATTTTCATGGCCGTCCGCTCCGATCCCCCCGCGGGCTCATGACTGCTTCACCTCGTTCCATACCGAGTCCATTTCCTCCAGCGTGCGGCCCTCCAGGGGGATTCCCTTTTCCCGAAAAACGGCCTCCATGCGCCTGAACCGGTCGGTGAATTTTTCCACTGCCGCGGACAGGCATTCTTCGGGGTGGAGGCGCAGAAAACGGGACAGGTTGACCATGGAGAAGAGAAAGTCCCCGAATTCCTCATGGATGCGGTCCGGACGCCCTGATCCCATTTCCGCCTCGAGCTCGTCCAGTTCCTCCCTCACCTTGCCGAGAACGGGTTCCGCGGATTTCCAGTCAAAGCCGACGGTCGCGGCTTTCTGCTGCACCCGGTAGGCGCGGAGCAGGGCGGGCGCGGTCCTGGGCACGCCGTCCAGTACGGAGAATTTGCCTTCCTGTTTCTTGATCTTCTCCCAGTGGCGGGTCTGCTCCTCCGCGGTGCGGATGTCCGCCTCGGCGAACACGTGCGGGTGGCGCCGCACGAGTTTCTCATTGATGCCCCGGATCACGTCGGTGATCGTGAATCGGCCTCTTTCCTCGGCGAGGCGGGCGTGAAAGACGATCTGCAGGAGAAGATCGCCGAGTTCCTCGGCCAACCCTTCGCCGTCCGGTTGGTCGATGGAATCGAGCACCTCATACGCCTCTTCCAGAAGGTACGGTTTCATGGACGCGTGTGTCTGTTCGCGGTCCCAGGGGCATCCTCCGGGGCCGCGCAGCGCGGACACGATTTCAACCAGTCTTTCGAATTCATTCTGAGCCAAGCCGGTCTCCGAAAAGTGAAGAGAGCGTGAAGGGTCCGGTTTCAGGTGGACTCATAACCGACCGGAGGTCAGTCCGGATGACGCGAACGCGGGATACGAGATCGACCTGTTCCTCGGTTCGCGTGCGGTCGTTTGCGCCTGATATCCGGGTTACGGCCCGATTTCAATTTCGCCAAAATCGCGCCGGATTGCAAGCGGATTCTGTTTCATCTCTTTGAGGAAAGCGGCTTGATTCTTTGCAAGGACTTGTTTATATTGGTTTGATGAAAAAAATCAGGACAGAAGGCCCGGTGCGCCAGTGCGTGGCCTGCAGGAAAAACGATTTTAAAGGGACACTGCTTCGCATTGTGCGCAGACCGTCCGGAACGGTTCAGTTCGACCCGGAGCGGAACAAGGACGGCCGGGGCGCTTACCTGTGGGCCGAAGCCCGGTGCCTCTCCGGGGCGCGGGAGGCCGGCCTGATCAGCAGGCACCTCAAGCGGCCGGAACCTGCCGCGGTCTATCTGGAAGCCGCGGAGCATTTGAAAAAGCGCAGGCCCAAATCTCCGGAAGCCCTCATCGGCTTCGCGGTGCGATCGGGCGGATGCGCGTTCGGCATCGAGGCGGTTGAAGCGGACGTCGGCCGAAACCGGATCCGATTGCTCGTGCTCTGCAGGGAAGCGGGCGAAGACACCCGGAACAAGATGCAGGCGCTCGCGGAACGCCACGCCCTTCCGCTCATTGTATTTGACGGCCCGCGCCCGCTCGGCGATTCCGTCGGCAAGCCCAATTGCCGGATTCTCGGCGTCCGAGACTCCGGATTCGCGAAAGCCATTCTGGCGGCCGCTTCCGCCCCTGACTCCGGTCCAGGCGCGATCCGCAACCCGGTCCGCGGGCCGCCCGGAAGCGGGACGAAAGGCCCGATGAACGGTAAGATCCGCATCCTGCCCGAACAAGTCATGAAGCGCATCGCGGCCGGGGAAGTCGTGGAGCGTCCGGCCTCGGTGGTCAAGGAACTGGTTGAGAACGCCCTCGACGCGGGCGCCTCGTCCGTGACCATCGTGCTCAAGGGCGGGGGCCTGGAGCGCATCCAGGTTACGGATGACGGCGAAGGCATGAGCGAGGCGGACGCCATGGCCTGCACCCGGAGGCACGCCACCAGCAAGATCGCCCGGGCGGAGGATCTCGACGGGATCCGGACCCTGGGTTTCCGCGGGGAGGCCCTGGCCAGCATCGGATCCGTCTCGCGCATGGAAATCGTGACGCGGCGGGAAGCGGACACGGAGGCCACGCAGGTCGTGCTCGAGAACGGCGAGATCCTGGAGGTCCTCAAGGCGGGGGCGCCGGCCGGCACGTCGGTCATCGTCAAGGACCTCTTCGCTTTTGTCCCGGCCCGGCGAAAATTCCTGAAGAGCCCGCCCGCGGAACTGCGCCACGCGGTGACGGCCGTGCGCCGTCTCGCGCTCTCGCACCCGGAGACCGGGTTCTCCCTGTTCATCGAGGGGGACAAGGCGCTCGACGCGGCGCCGGAAACCCTGCGCGACCGGGTGCGGCGCATCCTGGGTGAGGAGAAGGCTTCGCGCCTTGTCCCGGTTCAGGGCCGGTCGCCCGGCCTCAGCATTGAGGGCTTCGCGCACAAACCGGGCCTGGGAGGCCGGACGCGGGACGATCAGTTTTTCTTCATCAACCGGCGTTTTTTCCAGAGCCGCAACCTGCTGCACGCCGTGTCTTCCGCCTACGGGACGCGGCTCTCGCATGACGAGTTTCCCTTTTTTATCCTTTTCCTGGAGATGGACCCGTCGCGGTTCGACGCGAACGTGCATCCGACGAAAATCGAGGTCCGGTTCGCGGACGACCGGTTTCTGCACGACCAGGTCCGGCACTGGGTGGCGGAGGCGCTGAAGGCGCCCGAATCCGCGTCCGAATTGCGCCTGGTCACCGGACCCCGCGGCACCGGCCCGTCCGGCCGGAGGCCGTCCGCCCCGCCCGACTACGGCCAGCTTTCCCTGGCCGTCCAGGCGCAGACTCCGGCCCCGGCCTCGGCCGGCGAGAAACCCGCCCGGCCCGAGGAGCCCGCCTTCTGGCAGATCCAGAACCGGTACATCCTGTCCCGCATCCGGAGCGGGCTGATTCTCATCGACCAGCACGTGGCCCACGAGCGGATTCTCTACGAGCAGGCGATGAAATCCATGGCCGAGCGCGGGGGAACCTCCCAGCAGCTGCTCTTCCCGACCACCGTCGAGCTCGCGCCGGACGACTATCTGGCGCTGACCGAGATCCTGCCCGCGCTCCAGCGCATCGGCTTCGGAATACGGGAATTCGGGCGGAACACGGTGGTGATCGAGTCCGTGCCCGTCGATGTGCGCGGCGGGGACGAAAAATCCCTGCTCTCGGAGTTGATCGCCCATTACCGGGAAGAGGCGGCATCCGGTGAGCCGCTGTACGAGCGCATCGCGAAGGCTTATTCCTGCAAATCCGCCTTGAAAGCGGGGGAGAAGCTGAGCGCGGTCGAGATGGAGTCCCTGGTCGACCGGTTGTTCGCGGCCGAAAACCCCTATTTCTGTCCGCACGGCCGGCCGGTGGTCGTGAACCTGACCATCGAGGAAATCGACCGGCGGTTCGGCCGGAATCCGCAATGACCGGCACGGGCCTCCGTCAACCGGTCGTCACGGTCATCGTCGGGCCCACGGCCTCGGGCAAAACCGGACTTTCTCTAATGGTGGCGAAGCGCGTTCCGGCTGAGATCGTTTCCGCGGACTCGCGCCAGGTGTACCGGGGGATGGACATCGGGACCGCCAAGCCGGATCCGGAAGCCAGGCGCCTTGTGCGGCATCACTGCGTCGACATCGCGGACCCTTCCGAGACGTTCAACGCCGGGATGTTCGCTGAAGCCGGCCGCGCCGCTGTGGCCGATATCGCATCCAGGGGCCGCCTGGCCTTGGCGGTCGGCGGATCGGGTCTCTATCTCCGGGCGCTCGTGGACGGGCTGTTCGACGGCGGATTCCGGGATCACGGCCTGCGCAGCCGGCTGAACCGCGAGGCGGCTGAATCCGGAACCGCAGCGCTCCACGACCGCCTTCGCGCCGCGGATCCGGATTCGGCGGAAAGAATCCATCCGAACGACCTCAAACGCGTCGTCCGGGCCCTCGAAGTGGCGGAACTGTCCGGACGGCCGATGTCCCGGATGCAGCGGGAGGAAACCCGGCCCGCTGATTTCAACGCGCGATGGTACGGTGTCCGCTGGCCGCGGGAGAGCCTCTATCGGCGCATTGAAGACCGGGTCGACCGGATGATGCAGGCCGGTTTTCTCGAAGAGGTGCGCGGACTCCTGGCTTCCGGCCTGACCGAGGCGGATCCGGCCATGGACGCGCTCGGGTACAGGGAACTGACCGCCCATCTGCGGGGCCGCCTGACCCTGGACGACGCGGTCGGGGAGATCAAGAGACGCACCCGCCAGTTCGCGAAACGGCAGATGACCTGGTTCAGGCCGGACAGCCGGATCCGCTGGTTCGACGCGAACGCGGAATCGGATTTTGAGGCGTTCGCGGAAGTGATCGCGCGTGAAGCGTCCCGGACCGTCTGATCGGAACGGACGGCGCGGAACAAACCCGCCTGACGGCCTGCCGCCGGCCGGCGTCCCCGGGCTTTTGGTTAAACGGACAATCATCTAACGAGAGGTGTGCCATGAAAACCGTCATGGGAAAGATCCGGACCTTCGCGGTGCCGGCCTTTCTGATCCTGTTCCTGCCCTGTGCCGCGGACGAGGGCATGTGGACATTCGACAATCCGCCGCTCAAGCCGCTCAGGGAAAAATACGGTTTTGACGCGGGACAGGAATGGCTCGACCACGTGCGCCTGGCCAGCGTCCGGTTCATGGACGGCGGGTCGGGGTCCTTCGTGAGCCCCAACGGGCTGGTGCTGACCAATCACCACGTGGCGGTCGGGCAGCTCCAGAAAATGTCCACGCCGGAGAAGGATTACGTGTCCGCCGGCTTCTACGCGGAAAAACCGGAGGACGAATCGCCCTGCCCGGACCTCGAGGTCAATGTGCTGGTCTCCATGGAGGATGTCACCGGACGCGTGCGGTCCGCGGTCTCGGACAAGATGAACGCCGAACAGGCGCTGAAGGCCCGGGAAGCCGCCATCGCGGCCATTGAAAACGAGTGCAAGGAGAAAACCGGATTGAAGCCCGAAGTGGTCCCGCTGTACCACGGCGGCGAATACTGGCTCTACCGGTATAAAAAATACACCGACATCCGCCTGGTCATGGCGCCCGAGCGCATGGCGGCATACTACGGCGGGGACTCGGACAATTTCACTTTTCCCAGATACGATCTGGACATGGCTTTCTTCCGCGTTTACGAGAACGGCCAGCCGGTGCGTCCGGAGGCCTGGCTGAAATGGAACGCGGCCGGGGCGGGCGAGGAGGAGCTGGTTTTCGTGTCCGGGCATCCGGGATCGACCGACCGGCTCTACACCCTGGCCCAGCTCGAGTTTCAGCGGGACATGCAGTATCCGATGACCCTCAGGTACATCGACCGCCGCATCGACATCCTGCACGAATACATGAAAACCGGACCGGAACAGCAACGCCGCGGCCTGATCCAGCTCTTCGGCCTCGAGAACTCGAAGAAAGCGCTTTCGGGGGAATACCTGGGGCTCCAGGATCCGTCCCTTTTCGTCAAGAAAAAGGCGGAGGAGGACGCGCTCCGGAAAACCGTCGCGTCCAGGCCGGAGTGGAAGAAGGCGTATGCGGGCGCGTGGAAAAACATCGAGAAAGCCGTCGCCAAACAGAGGGAGAGGGCGCGGCTTAACTTTTACAGGCGCGTGATCGGATCGCGGCTCTATGGAACCGCGAATCAGATCGTTTTTTACGCCGCTGAAACCGTCAAGCCGGAATCCGAGCGCCTGGACGGATACCACAGTTCCCAGCTGGAGGAGCTGAAATTCAATCTCTTCTCTCCGGCGCCGGTGTACAAGGACCTCGAGGAGGCGAACCTGGCCGGGTGCCTGAAACTGTCGCTGGAGGAACTCGGGCCCGACGATCCGTTCCTGAAGCTCGTTCTGGACGGCCGGACCCCCGAAGCGGCGGCGGCCGACCTGATCCGGGGGACGGGGCTGGAATCCGTGGAGACGCGGAGACGGCTCATCGAAGGGGGCCGGGCGGCGGTGGACACCTGCAGGGACCCGCTCATCGTTCTGGCCCGCAAACTCGAGCCGTCTGCGCGGGAAGGCATTCAGTGGCGCAAGAAAAACGTCGAGAGCGTCCTGTCCGCGGGCACGGAGCAGGTCGCACAGGCCGTGTTCGCGGCTTACGGCAAGGACCGGTATCCGGACGCCACCTTCACGCTGCGCCTTTCGTACGGAGCCGTCCGCGGATATCCGATGAACGGCACGCTCGCGCCCTATAAAACGACCTTGTACGGGCTGTACGACCGCGCGCTCAGTTTCGACCGCAAGGGCGATTTCGAGCCGCCCGGCCGCTTCTGGGAGCGTCGCGACAGCCTGGACCTGGCCACGCCCGTGAATTTCGTCTCCACCTGCGACATCATCGGCGGCAATTCCGGATCGCCGGTTCTGAACCGCTCCGGAGAACTGGTCGGACTGGTCTTCGACGGGAACATCGAGAGCCTGGTCGGCCGCTTCGTGTACGACGACGCGAAGAACCGGACCGTGGCGGTGCACTCGGCCTACATCATCGAGGCGTTGCGGAGACTGTACGACGCCTCCGTTCTGGCCGATGAAATCGAGGGAAAATGAAGCGCGGAAAATCCGCTTCGTCGGTCAAACGGCCCGTTGCCGCCCGGCGCGCGCCGCCGGCCGGCCGGGATGCCTTTCGGGCCGATGCCGGCCGTTATGGGAGAACGGTCTACCGGGCCTGCGGACGCAGCGGGCTGAAACTGCCGCCCGTGTCCCTCGGGTTGTGGCACAACTTCGGGGACGTCGACAGGGCCGCGGACGGCCGACGGCTCGTGCTCCGGGCCTTTGACCTGGGCGTGACGCATTTCGACCTGGCCAACAATTACGGCCCGCCTCCCGGATCGGCTGAAAGGAATTTCGGCCGGATTCTGAAGGCCGATCTCGCCTCGCACCGCGACGAGCTGATCGTTTCCACAAAGGCGGGTTACCGGATGTGGCCCGGCCCCTACGGAGAATGGGGCTCGCGCAAGTACCTGCTGTCCAGCCTGGACCGGAGCCTGGAGCGCCTGGGCCTCGAATGCGTGGACATCTTTTATTCCCACCGTTACGATCCGGAAACGCCTCTGGAGGAAACCGCCTCCGCCCTCGTCCAGGCCGTGCGCTCCGGAAAGGCCCTGTACGCCGGCATATCGAATTACCCGCCCGGCCCGACCGAAGCCATCGCGTCGATGATGAGGTCCGAAGGCGTCCGCCTGCTCATTCATCAGATGAAGTATTCCATGTTCGTCCGCGAGCCAGAATCGGGTCTGTTCGCAACGCTGGAGTCCGGGGGCATCGGCGGCATCGCCTTCTCGCCCCTGGCCCAGGGGCTCCTGACCGACCGGTACCGGTCGGGCATTCCCCCCGACTCGCGCGCCGCGAAGCCGCACGGATTTCTTCAGGGATCGGAGATCACCGCGGAACGCCTGGGGACGATCGGGGCCCTGAACGCGGTCGCGCAAAGGCGCGGACAGACCCTGGCCCAAATGGCCATCGCCTGGGTGCTCCGTCAGCCCGCGGTCACATCCGCCCTGATCGGCGCGAGCCGGGTGGAACAGCTCGAATCCAACCTGAAAGCGATCGAGCATCCGGCCTTCGGGGAGGAGGAGCTGGCTGAAATCGACGCCATACTCGGCTCATGAACGGATTCCCTCGGGCCCGCCGGACGGAATCCCGGATCCGCGGCCCGTTCCGGGCGGAGCGACAACTTTATGCCCGTTTTCCCGTACAATGGATGGAACCATGAATCCCATACGGAAAAAGGAGACGATCATGAGACCATCGAAAGTCGGGAAGGGGATCCGGGCGGCCGCGACGGCCGCGCTGATGCTGGCCGCGGTCGCGGCGTTCGGAGGGCAGGAGACGGTCACCCGGACGTTTTCCGCGGAGGCCGGCGGAAGTCTGGTGGTGGACATCGACATGGGGCGGATCGAGGTGGTCTCAGGCCCGGGCAGTGAGGTCCGCATCGATGCGGAATTCCGCAAAGAAGGCTGGAGCGATTCAAGAATTCACGAATTCATCGATGATTTCGGCCTTGAGTTCAGCCAATCCGGCGGCGTCGTGACCGTGCGTTCGGATTACGGTCAGGAAAACGGGAAGTCCTGGTTCTCGGGGAACAGGCGTCCGAATGTCCGCTTCCGGATCCAGGTCCCGGCCGTTTTCAACGCGACGCTGCGCACGTCCGGCGGATCGGTCTCGGTGGGCGATCTGCAGGGACGGGTGGACGCGAAAACTTCGGGCGGAGGGCTTGAATTCGGCAGCATCCGCGGGACCGTGAACGGCAGGACGTCCGGCGGTTCCGTGACCGTGGGGGACTGCGGCGGAGACGTGGACGTCCAGACTTCGGGCGGCGGCATCCGCGTGGGCCAGACGGAAGGGAATGTCCGCGTCCGGACGTCGGGCGGGAGCATCACGCTGGAGTCGGTCTCCGGGGATGTGACCGCGAAAACCTCGGGCGGATCCATACACGCGGTTCTCACGCGGAACCCGACGGCCGACTGCCTGTTCGAGACGTCCGGCGGCGGCATCACGGTGACCGCGCCCGCGGATCTGAAGGCCGACATCGATGCCAGCACCAGCGGGGGACGGGTTTCGACCGGCTTTCCGGTCACGGTGACCGGAGAGATGGACCCCCACCGGCTGTCGGCCCGGATCAACGGCGGCGGGCCGCGCATGATTCTCCGCACTTCGGGAGGGGGCATCCGGCTGGAGAGGGCGCCCTGAAGCGGAAACCGGAAATCGCCGGCCGTCCGCCCGCTTCCCGGGCGGTCGTCCGCATCGGAGCGGATGACCGCGAATATTCCGGCGCGGCCGCTCCGGACAAACCGAACGGGAAGGCCGTTTGAAGTTTGCGACCCGAAAGAGCCGGCTTTTACTCCTGCTGAAGCTGGCGATCACGGCCGTGGTCATGCTGATCCTGGTCCGCGCGGTGGACGTCCGGGAGATCCTCGGGGCGCTCCGCAATCCAGCAAGGCCCGACTGCCTGGCCGCGGCCGCGATTCTGCTCGTTCCGAATCTCCTCCTGCAGTGGATCCGCTGGCATCTCCTGCTCCGGCTCATCAATCCGCACACGCCCGTGTCGGACTCCGTCGCCTCGCTCTTCGGCGGCATGGTTGCCGGATTCGTCACCCCCGGCCGCATCGGTGAAATCGGCCGCACGCTGTTCCTGAAACATGAGGACCGGCTGCAGGCCGTGGGACTGATCGTCATCGACAAACTGTACGCGTTCTTTCCGGTCGCGGCGGCCGGCTTCTGGGGTCTGGTTCTCCTGCTGTCCTACCAGTACGGGTACGCTCCGTTTCTGGTCTGGCCGTTGTTCTTCGGCGCCGCCGTTTTCACGGTCGTTTCCCTGACCGTGATTCTGCATCCCGCGTGGATCCGATCGTTTCTATATTACCTCTCCATGCTGATGCCCGCCCGGGAGAAGCTCAAACGCATCATCTCCTGCATCGACCGTTTCGGCCGGCCGCACGCCCTGCTGCAGACCGGACTGGCGTCGCTGCTGTACGTTGTTTACATCCTCCAGTTCTGCCTGCTGGCGTTCGCGTTTCAGCCGGTCGCCTGGACCACGGCGCTCACCGCGACCACATCGGTTATTCTGGTCAAAACCATACTGCCCGTTTCCATCGGGGATCTCGGGATCCGGGAAGGCGCCTCCGTTTATTTTTTCACCCGTTTCAACGTGGAACAGGCGACGGCCTTCAACGCGTCGCTTCTGCTTTTCGTGCTCAATGTGCTGGTTCCCACAATACTGGGGCTCGTTTTCATCCCGCGTATAGGATGGTCTGAGAGGAAGGTCACGAAGCGGCATAAATAAATACAACCCCATTATTCACATATCATTAGGCAACGGCATGATTATTGCAAATAATAATCATGCCGTTTTTATTTTGCTGTCTCTTTTTTCTGGTTCTCACGCGTTGGATTTGAAATCCGGAACAGGAGGATGCCTATGAGTCTTTTCAAGAGAAAAAAAGCTCCTAAAACCTCTGTAACTGTCCTGTCTCTTATACACATCTCCGAGCCCACGAGACA
>JAUCQC010000075.1 GCA_030372965.1 bacterium | reverse complement strand
CAGCGTCAGATGTGTATAAGAGACAGCGGAGAATCCGGCGGGCGGCCGGCGACGGCCGGAGCCGAGGCCCCGGCGCGCGTCCGGCCATGAGCGGGTTTTCCTCGGCCTGCTGGCCGGTTTGGCCGCGGGTTTCGCGGTCCGGTTTTCCGGCCTTTCCGAAACGGCGGTCGAAGGCGTCGTCCGCTGGGTGAAACCGGCCGGGGACGTCTTTCTCCGGTTGCTGTTCATGACGGTCATGCCGGTGCTGGTCTCCGCCCTTTCCCTCGGTGTCGCGGAACTGGGCGATATCCGGCGCGTGGGCCGCGTCGGCCTGAAGACCCTCGGATTCACGCTGTTCGTCTCCTGCGCGGCCGTGCTCACCGGTATTCTGGCCGTGCGCGTCCTGAATCCTTCCGGCGGCCTGCCGGAAGCGGACCGGCTGGCGCTCCTGGAACGGTTCCCGGTCCCCGCTTCGGCCCTGGCGGAGGAGACGCGGGGCGGCGGAATCGTCGACGCGCTCGTGAAAATCGTGCCGAAGAACCCGCTCGAGGACATGGTCCGGGCGTTTGACCCGTCGTACGCGGGCGGCGGCATACTGGCGGTCATCTTTTTCTCGTTCATGCTGGGCATCGCCATGGCTCTGGCGCCGCCCTCGAAAACAGCCGGCTTGAAGGCCTGTCTCGAGGGCCTGTTCGAGAGCATGATGAAGCTGATCGACATCGGCATGCGCTTCGCGCCGTTCGGGGTGTTCGCCCTGCTGTTTTCGCTCTCGGCCACCATGGGCTTTTCCATACTGGCGATCCTGTCCCGGTACGTGGCGGTGGTGCTGGCGGGTCTTCTGTTCCACCTGTTCATCACGTATTCCGTCCTGCTGTCCGCGTTCGGGCGGATGCGCCCCGGATTCTTCTTCCGGAACACGGCGGAACTGATGCTGATCGCGTTCTCCACCAGCTCGAGCAACGCGACCCTGCCGGCCGCGCTCCGGACCGCAACGGACCGGCTCGGGCTGAAACAGGATGTCAGCCGTTTCGTGCTGACGCTCGGCGCGACCGCCAACCAGAACGGCACCGCCCTGTACGAGGGCGTGACCGTGCTCTTTCTCGCCGGCTGTTTCGGCGTGCCGCTCACCCTGGTTCAGCAGGCCACCGTCATTCTGCTGTGCGTGCTCGCCGGCGTGGGCACGGCCGGCGTTCCGGGGGGATCCCTGCCGGCCGTGGTCATGATCCTGGCCGGAATCGGCGTGCCGGCCGAGAGCATGGGCATCATTCTCGGCATTGACCGCCTGCTCGACATGTCCCGGACCGTGGTGAACGTTCAGGGCGACCTGGTCGCGGCGGCGGTCGTCAGCAGAAGTTCATAGTTCAATGTTCAAAGTTCAAAGAAAAAAATGGTGGGGGAGGGGTGGCCTTTGAACATTGAACGTTGAACTTTGAACTCGTATTGACGCGGCAAGTCAATCGAATCGTAACCATCGAAGGGAGAAGGAGTCCTCGTCGCATGAGTCATCATCTGTTCGACCGCAAACCGCTGAAACTGCTTCTGGAAGAGGCCAGAGGGGAGAACCGGCTGCGCCGCATTCTCGGCCCCGTGGGACTGACGAGCCTCGGCGTCGGGGCCATCATCGGAACCGGCATCTTCGTCCTCACCGGCGTGGCCGCTCACGACAAGGCCGGGCCCGCCCTGATTCTGTCCTTCGTTATCGCGGGATGCGCCTGCGTGTTCGCGGCCCTGTGCTACGCGGAATTCGCATCCATGGTGCCGGTCGCGGGCTCGGCCTACACCTATGCCTACGCGACGCTCGGCGAGCTGTTCGCCTGGATCATCGGCTGGGACCTGGTTCTGGAATACACCGTGGCCTCGGCGGCCGTGGCGCACGGATGGTCCGCGCACTTCCAGGACCTGCTCGGGAGTTTCGGCGTGCACCTGCCGTTCCGGTGGACGCACCCGCCCTTCGACTTCAATCCCGAAGTCGGCGCTTTCGCGTTGACGGGCGCCTCGTGCGACCTGATCTCGATCGGCATCGCGGCCCTGATCACCGTCATCCTCGTCAAGGGCATTCGGGAGAGCGCCGGATTCAACGCGTTGATGGTCGGGTTCAAGCTGGCGGTCGTGCTTTTCGTCGTGGTCGTCGGCGCCTTCTACGTCGATCCGGCGAACTGGAAGCCGTTCGCGCCCTACGGGTATTCCGGGTTGAGCTTCTTCGGCAGGACCGTTTTCGGCCAGCACGGCCCGGGCGGAGAGCCCCTGGGCGTGCTCGCAGGCGCCGCGATCATCTTCTTCGCCTACATCGGGTTCGACTCCGTCTCGACGCACGCCGAGGAGGCGAAGCGGCCGAACCGGGACGTGCCGATCGGCATCATCGCCTCTCTCGTCATCTGCACCGTTCTCTACATCGCGGTGGCCGCCGTGCTCACGGGCATGGTGCCCGCGTCGCGGATCGACATCCACGCGCCGGTCGCCGACGCCTTCCGCCAGAAGGGCCTTCCGTTCGCGCGGCGGCTCATCGACCTGGGCGCGATCACGGGCATCACGTCCGTCCTGCTGGTCATGATGCTGTCCCAGCCGCGCATCCTTCTCGCCATGGCGCGCGACGGACTCATTCCGCCCCGGTTTTTCGGATCCGTTCACGACCGTTTCCGGACGCCCTGGAAATCCACGATCATGACCGGACTTCTTGTGGGCGCGATGTCGTCCCTCATCCCGCTCCGGGTGCTGGCCGACCTGACCAACATCGGCACCCTGTTCGCCTTCATCATCGTGTGTTCGGCGGTTCTCGTCATGCGCCGCATGCATCCCGAAGCGGAACGGCCGTTCAAGGCCCCGCTTTTCCCCTGGGTTCCCATCCTGGGGATCTTCTTCTGCGTGGTGCTCATGTTCTCCCTGCCGGTCGAGAACTGGTGGCGGCTGTTCGCGTGGCTCGGGGGAGGCCTCCTGATCTACTTTTTCTACGGCCGGTCCAGGAGCGTTCTGGCGCGGATGCGCGCGGAAGGGAAAACACGTTAGAACGTTGGAACGTTTACGCGTTCAAACGTTCCAACGTGTGAACGCTTCGACGTTAAACCGGGTTCGGAACAATCGGGTATCCAGGAGCCGGGGACGAACCTTGAGAAAGTGGGACCTTTTCTTCGAGCTGTACGAGAACCTGCCGCGCCAGGGACCCGGCGACAACGCCAGCACGCGGAAAGCGTACCGGATGATGCGCGGGCTTCCAGACCGTCCACGCGTGCTGGACATCGGATGCGGCAACGGCATGCAGACCCTCGAACTCGGGCGGATCTCCGGTGGAGACGTGCTGGCGCTGGACAACCATCAGCCTTTTCTCGACCGGTTGAATCGCGACGCGCGCTCGGCCGGGCTGGAAAGGTCCATCCGAACCGTGAACCGTTCCATGAAAGCCATGCGATTCGAGGACGGTTCCTTTGACATCGTCTGGTCCGAGGGCGCCCTCTATCAGATGGGGTTCCTGAAGGGCCTGAAACGGTGCAGGCGGCTCCTGAAGCCGGGCGGCTGGCTCGCGGTCACGGAAGCGGTCCTTTTTCGAACCCGCCTTCCCGCCGAGGTGAGGCGATTCTGGAGGGAAGAGTACCCGGACATCACGACGGTGGGGGAGAATATCCGGAAAATCCGCGCGGCCGGGTTCACGCCGGTGGCGCATTTTCGGCTTCCCGTCCGCGCCTGGATCACGCCGTTTTACGGCCCGATGGAGAAGCGGATACGCGGGCTCGCCCGGAAATACCGGGACGACGCCCGGGCGCTTGCCCTGCTTGAAACCTGGCGGAAGGAGATCGACATCTACCGGCGCCATTCCGATTGCTTCGGCTATGAATTTTTCATCATGCGCAGGGAATAAGGGAGGCGGATGCTGACGCAGATGCGATACAGGTCATACGGCCCAAGGGCCGCGTTCTGGGGCGCGGTTCTGGCCTTCGGCTGCGCGGTCGCGCCGGCCGCGGAAGCGGCGGCCGCGCGTGAACGGCTGAAAATGGACGCCGGCTGGCGTTTCGCCTTCGGCCACCCGTTCGACGCGGCGAAGGATTTCAAACACGCGACCTCCTATTTTTCCTTTTTCGCCAAGGCGGGATTCGGGGACGGCCCGGCCGCAAGGAACTTTGACGACCGGCCCTGGCGGATGATCGACCTGCCCCACGACTGGGCCGTTGAACTGCCGTTCGACGAGAGGGCCGGATACAGCCACGGGTACAAGGCGCTCGGCCGGAATTTTCCGGAAACCTCGGTCGGCTGGTACCGTCGGTCCTTCCGGATTCCCGAGTCCGACCTGGGCCGCAGGATTTCCGTCGAATTCGACGGGGTGCACCGGAACGCGACCGTGTTCATCAACGGTTTTTATCTCGGCGAAGAGCACAACGGGACGGTCGGGTTCCGGTACGACCTGACGGATTATCTGGAGTACGGCGGCGTCAACGTGATCGCGGTCCGGGTCGACGCCATGATGGAGGAGGGATGGTATTACGAGGGCGCGGGCATCTACCGGCACGTGTGGCTGACCAAGACCGGGCCCCTGCACGTGGCGCCCCACGGGGTGTCCGTTTCCGCGGAACCCGCGGACGGATCCGCCTCCATCCGTATCGGAACGTCGGTCGTCAACGAAAGCCGGGCGGCCGGGACGTTCACGGTGGAATGGTCCATCTCCGATGGCGGGGGCCGGGTCGCGGCATCCGGGTCGTCCGGTCCGGAGGTCCTGGGACCCGGCGCGGCCGGCGATTTCCCGGAGACGATCCGGCTCGCGGATCCGGAACTCTGGTCCCCGCGTTCGCCCGCTCTCTACACGCTGACGACCACGATCCGGTCCGGCGGGACCGTCGCGGACCGCGTCGTCACCGCGTTCGGCATACGGTCCTGCCGTTTCGAGGCCGATTCAGGGTTCTTTCTCAACGGGGAGCGCCTTCCGCTCCGCGGGGTCAATCTGCACCAGGACCACGCGGGCGTCGGCACGGCCGTGCCGGACGGTCTTACGGAGTTCCGCCTGAAGAAGCTGAAGGAAATCGGATGCAACGCGGTGCGTTCCTCCCACAATCCGCCTTCCCCGGAACTGCTCGACGCCTGCGACCGGCTGGGCCTGCTGGTCATAGACGAGAACCGGCTGATGGGCGTCAGTCCGGAGCATCTGGACCTGCTGAAGCGGCTCGTGCTCCGCGACCGGAACCATCCCTCGGTGCTGGTCTGGTCCATCGGCAACGAGGAGTGGGCCATCGAGAACAATGAAACCGGGGCGAGGCTCGCGGCGACGATGCAGGATTTCGTCCGGCATCTGGATCCGACGCGGCGCGTGACCTACGCCGCCAGCGGCTGGGGGAAGGGCATCTCGGATGTCATCGATGTGATGGGCTTCAATTATATATTCAACGGCGACATCGACAGCCAGCACCGCCGGCGTCCCGGCCAGCCGTCCATCGGCACGGAGGAGACCACGTCGCGCGGCACGCGGGGCGTGTACGGGGATGACCCGGCCCGGGCCTGGATGCAGCAGACCGACCGGAAACCCGGCGGCAGGAGCCTTGAGGAGGGTTTCCGCTTCTACGCGGAACGGCCCTTCCTGTCCGGCCTTTTCTACTGGACCGGGTTCGACCACCGCGGCGAACCGAACCCCTACGGCTGGCCCCAGGTCGCGTCTCAATGCGGCATTTTCGACCTCTGCGGGTTTCCGAAGGACATGGCCTGGTACTTGAAGGCCGCCTGGACCGGGCCCGCCATGGTCCACATTTTTCCCCATTGGAACTGGGCCGGCCGGGAAGGGCACCCGGTCTCCGTCTGGGCGTATTCGAACTGCGACGCGGTGGAACTCTTTCTGGATGGCAGGAGCCTGGGACGCAGGAACATGCCCGAACACGGACACCAGGAATGGACTGTTCCGTACCGCCCGGGCGTTCTGAGCGCGAAGGGCTTCCGGAACGGGAAAGCGGCCGCTGAGACGGCTGTTGAAACCACGGGACCGGCTTTCGCGGTGCGTCTGTCCGCGGACAAGCCGGCGCTGAAAGCGGACGGGGAAGACGTCATCGCGGTGACGGTCCGCGTGGAGGACGCCTCCAGACGGACCGTGCCCACGGCCGGTCATGAAATCCTGTTCCGTCTGGAGGGCCCGGGCCGCGTCATCGGCGTCGGAAACGGGGACCCCGCTTCGCATGAACCGGACCGTTTCATTGAAACCGTGAGCCAGGCCGTGATCACCGGGCTCAGGGCCGGATTCACGGACCCGGCGGACGTTCCGTCCCTCACCGGACCTGGATTCGACGATGCCGCGTGGCCCTTCGCGATCGACAGCCAGGGGAATTACGCGGTCCGGGCCGGGGACACGACGCGGGTCATGGTTCTGCGGGGCGAGCTCCTTCTGCCGGATCTGCCTCCGGGAGCCGAGGTGACCCTGTATCCGAAGAGTCTCGGTGAAATCCAGTCCGTTTTTGTGAACGGCCGCAGGGTCGCGGAGGCTGTCCGGAGGGACGACCCGGTCGTTCCGGTCCGGCTCGACCCGGCCCTTCTGAGGACGGGAAGGAACGTGTACGCGGTGGCCGGAAAACCGCTCGCGCCGCGCTATCTGTACGACAACCTCAACACCGACCCGGGCGTCGTGCGGGTGTCGATTCCCCCGTCCCGGTGGAGACGGAACGTGTTCAACGGCCTGGCCCAGGTGATCATCCAGTCCACCGGCGATCCGGGACGGGTCAGGCTTTTCGCCGAATCGACCGGGTTGAAAACCGCGGTATGGACGGTTCAGTCGGAGACGGCCCCGGTCCCGCCGTCTGTGCCGGTCTTATAAAAAGGAGGCATCATGAACGTCTCGTACCGGGCGCCGCTCGAAAGGGCGTGGAAGCGCATGACACAGGCCCTGTTTCGGCCGTTCGACCTGCGGAAATGGCTGGTCATGGGATTCACCGCTTTTCTGGCGGGATTGATGGACTGGCAGGGCGGCCGGTCGGGACGGTCGGGTCATTCGTTCGACGGACGCGATTGGCGCGACATCCTCGAAATGCCGGCCGAGGCCTGGGACTGGCTGACCGGCCACCCGCTCTGGGCGGCGCTGATTTTCGCCGGCGTGATCGCGGTCATCGTCCTGTCCGTGGTCCTGACCTGGCTGTCCTCCCGCGGCAAGTTCATGTTCCTGGACAATGTGTTCCGAGACCGGGCCGCGGTGCGGGCGCCCTGGCGGGAATTCCGTTCGGCCGGGGATTCTCTGTTCGTCGCCCGGCTCCTGCTCGGCGCCGTCGCTTTCGCGGTGTTCTCCATCTACCTGCTCGGCTGCCTGCTGGTTCTGATCGGGATGGCCGGGAGCGACGCGTCCCGGGACGGCATACTGCCGACCGTGCTGATCATGGCGGCCGGACTGCTCCTGCTGATTCTCGCCGCGGCCTTTATGGACATCTGCCTGAACGATTTCGTGGTGCCGGTCATGGCCAAGCGCCGGATGACCATTCTGCCCGCGGCGGGCGTGTTCTGGAATCTCTTCCGGCGGGATCCCGGGGCTTTTCTCCTGTACGGACTCCTGATTTTCCTGCTGAAGGCCGCTGTCGTGGCGCTGCTCGTGGCGGTCGGGCTGATGACCTGCTGTGTCGGATTCCTGCTCCTGGCCGTGCCCTACGTCAATTCGGTCATTCTGCTTCCCGTCTCCTACGGTTTCCGCGCCTTTTCCCTCGAATTCCTCCGCCAGTTCGGGCCCGGATTCGACCTGCTCGGGGCGAAGGGAAAGGCGGCGCGGAAACCGGTTCCGAGACGGACGGCCGCTTCGGGAAAGCCGGTCCGCGGCAACGCTTCCGGAAAGAAACGATGAATGCTTCCAGGCGCCGATCCCGGCGCCCGGGGCGACGATAAACGGTGCACCCCAATATCAAGGAGCCACACTCACATGCGCAGGAAGAAATCGGATCAGGAGACCGGAGGGATGTGTTCGAGACGTCAATTCCTGGCGGCCACGGGCGCGGCCGCGGCCGGCCTGGCCGCGGGGTCGATCGCGAAACCGGCCCGGCTCTTCGCGGATTCTCCCTTGCGGCCCTACGCCGTGCCGGCGCTCGTGGCCGCGACGCAGGCCTTTGATTACGGCCGCGAGGCGGTCAAGGCCCGCGTTCAGCACCTCTTCGAGGCCCTGGGAGGCATCGGGGACATCATCCGGTCCGGCGACAAAGTGGCGATCAAGATCAACATCACCGGCGGAAGCTCGTACGACGGCAACGCCCGGCTCAAGGGCGTTCCGCTCATCGAAAGCGTCTGGACCCACCCCGAGGTGCTCCGCGCGGTGGGCGAGTGCATACTCGACGCGGGCGTGCGGCCGCAGGACCTGTACATCGTCGAGGCCATTTGGGGCATGGACTCCTACAATAATTACGGCTATAAGGAAGTTCAGGATTCGCTGGGCGCCACCCTGATCGACCTGAACAAGACCGCGCCGTACGGCGATTTCGCGGATCAGCCCGTCGGGAGCAATTACTGCGACCGGCAGAGCTTCAAGCTCAACCGGATCCTGACCGAAGTGAACGCCTTCGTGTCCATACCGAAGATGAAGCAACACCTGACCGCGTGCGTGACGCATTCGATGAAAAACCTGATCGGCATCGTTCCCCTCCTGCCGGAAATGGGAAGCGGGTGGCGCTCGAAACTGCACAGCGGCATCACCGGCGACGACAAACAGGACCTCCAGCGGGCCATCTGCGACCTGAACATGGCCCGGCCCATCCATCTGGCCGTGATCGACGGCATCAGGACCGCGGACGGCGGGGAATTGCCCACGGCGACCACCTTCCAGCCCAAAGCGTACAACCTCCTTCTGGCGGGCAAGGATCCGGTCGCGACGGACAGCGTCGCCTCCCTCCAGATGGGCAACGATCCGCAGGCCGAGAAGCTGTACCGGCCCGACGGAACGGCATGCCTCAATTACCTGGCCCTCGCCCGAGAGAAGGGCCTCGGCACCAATCTCATGTCCGAAATCCAAATCGTCGGCGACGGCGCCGGATCCGTTGTCTGGCCGTCCGCAATCCGGCGGGAGCCCGTTCCGCGGCCCGGCCGCATCGCGCTGTCCCAGAACTTCCCGAATCCGTTCAACGACACGACGGTATTCCGGTATTTCCTGCCGGAGACGGCCCATGTGACGATACGCGTCCTGGACGCCTCGGGCCGCCGGGTCTCCGCGCCCGTGGACGGCGTCATGCCTTCGGGCGAGCACGAACTGGTCTGGTCGGCCGGGAGCCTGCCGAGCGGCGTCTACCTCTGCCGCATGCAGGTCGGCCGCCTCTGGGAGGTCCGCCGGTTCACGCTCCAGCGGTGACCGGTCGCGGCCCGGCCGGTTGGGACTTGACTTTTGATGATTTTTGAATGAAATTACGTCCGGTTCGATCCGAACAGGACGGTCCCCATTGAAAGGAAATGAAATGCCGAAAAAGAAGAAAGAATGTCCCGGAAAAGATAAATACCTCAGGGGAAAGCGCATCCTTCCCAAACCGATTTCCGGGACCACCGACATTGTCAGCCTGATCGACAACATGGACGCTTACAACGGAGGCCGGCTCCGCGCGGCCTGCCATCTGCTGAGGGACAAGTATTCAAAAAGCGACGTCACGGTCGGGTTCAGCCTGGCCGGGGCCATGACGCCCGCGGGCATGGGTCCGTCCGCCATCATCCCGTTGATGAACCACGGATACATCGACTGGATGGTCGCGACCGGCGCGAACATGTACCACGACATGCATTACGCGTTCAATCTGCCGATGTTCCGCGGCAGTCACAACGTGGACGACGCGGACCTGCGGCGGAAGGGTGTCACGCGCATCTACGACATTCTGTTCGACTACGAAGACGTGCTCATGGAGACGGACCGGCGTCTGAGGCGCATTCTCATCCGGCCGGAATTCCAGAAGGAGATGGGCACGCGCGAGTTCTACCACCTGCTCGGCCGGGTCATGGACGAATGGGAACGGAAGAACCGGACCGGCCAGGTGAGCATCCTGGCCGCCGCGTACCGCAACGACATCCCGGTTTTCACCTCGTCGCCCGGCGACTCCACCATCGGCATGAACGTGGCCGGCATCGAACTGCTGGCCGGGGCGGCCGGCCTGCAGAACCGGTTCCGGCTGAAGATCAACCCCAGCATCGACGTCAACGAGTCCACGGCCATCATCCTGAACGCAAAGCGGACCGAGAAGGGAAAGACCGCCGTGATCCTCGTCGGCGGCGGCAGTCCCAAGAATTTCATGCTCCAGACCGAGCCGCAGATCCAGGAGGTGCTCATGATCCCGGAACTCGGCCAGGATTATGACATCAACATCACCGACGCCCGGCCCGACACCGGTGGCCTGTCCGGCGCGTCACCCAGCGAGGCGGCGAGCTGGGGCAAGATCGATCCCGACAAGATCGAGGAGAGCGTCACCGCCTATGTCGATTCCACGGTGGCGCTGCCCCTGCTCGCGGCCTATGTGATGCGGTCCGCCAAAAAGAAGAAACTCAAGCGTCTCTACAGGCGCGGGCCGGAGCTGTACCGGGGCCTGGTCAGGGCGTACCTCGAAAACAACCGGGAAATCGAGGATCTCAAGCGGCTCATCGGAAGACTGCCGGAGTGAGCGGAGGGGAGGCATCGTGAAGAAAAAATGGCTTGACCTGGCCGCCCGTCACGGAACGCCGCTGTTTCTGCTCGACCATGACGTCATCCGGGGCAATTACCGGACCTTCAAGAAGCACCTGCCGCGCGTGCAGTGCTATTACGCGGTGAAGGCGAATTCGAACCCCGAAATCGTCAAGACGCTGTTCGAGGAGGGGGCCAGCTTCGACGTCGCCTCGTACAACGAGTTCATGCAGGTCTACGAGTACATCCGTCATTTCAAGGAGAAGGACCAGGAGTTTTTCATCTGGGACAAGATCATCTTCTCCAACACGATCAAGGACCGGGACACCCTGAGAAAGATCAAGCGGTACCGGCCCCTGGTCACCTATGACAACCTGGACGAGGTCCTGAAAATCCGGGACCACTGCAAATCGGCGGGCCTGGTGCTCCGCCTCAAGGTGCCCGACGTGGGCTCGCAGGTGGAAATGGGCTCCAAGTTCGGATGCGAGCCGGGTGACGCCATGAAGCTGATCCGCAAAGCCGCGGACGCCGGCCTGAAAGTGGAAGGGATCAGTTTTCACGTGGGCAGCCAGTGCACCCACTTCGACAATTACACGTCCGCCCTGGCCATCACGTCGGACATCTTCCACGACGCGCGGAAGAAAGGCTTCGACCTGAATCTCATCGACATCGGAGGCGGTTTTCCGGTGCCGTACGACGAGCAGGCGCCCCGCTTCGAGAAGCTGGCCGGCCTGCTGAACGCCGAGTTCGACCGGCTGTTCCCGGACGACATCGAAATCATCGCGGAACCCGGTCGGTTCATGGTGGCCACGGCCGCCACCCTGATCTCGGAGATCATCGGCAAGGCGCGCCGGGACGGAAAGGTGTTCTACCACATCAATGACGGCGTGTACCACACGTTTTCCGGGGTCGTGTACGACCACTGGATTCCCAATTTCAGGGCCGTCCGCCGCGGCAGGCCGGAAGTGTGCGCGGTCGTGGGCCCGACCTGCGACAGCTTCGACAAGATCACGCTTTCGGCGCACCTGCCGGCGAATCTGAAGATCGGCGACCTGCTGATCACCGACAATATCGGCGCGTACAGCACAGCTTCATCGACCCGATTCAACGGTTTCGACGGAGCCGTCATCCTTCATCTCGACGGGGACAGGCCGAGGGCCTAGATGCAGGCCGGCCTCACCGGCCGCTGGCGGTTCCGGTCGGCCCGGTTTCCGCGGGACGGGCGCGGCCGTTCCCGATCCGTCCGGCCAGGGAGCTTTTCATGAAACCGTTCCGTCCGCTCATTCTTTTCATGTCCGCCGCGGCGTTTTCACGGGCCGCGGTCTGGGTGGCGGCGCCGGACGGGACCGACGCCAACCCCGGAACCATCGACCGGCCTTTCCGCACGCTCGCGAAAGCCGTCTCCGCGGCGGCTCCGGGGGACACCGTGTACGTCCGCGGCGGGACGTGGAGGCTCGCGGACGCGCTCCGCATCGGGGCGGACCGGAGCGGCAGGCCCGGGCTTCCCGTGCGCTTTTTCGCCTTTCCCGGAGAGCGGCCCCTGCTGGATTTCGCGTCCAGCCCCCAGGGACGGAAGGGCGTCCTGCTCCAGGCCTCCCATTGGCACATCCGCGGGTTCGGGGTCCGCGGCGCGGGCGACAACGGCATGGACATCGACGGCGGTTCGCACAACACCGTCGAGCGCTGCGACTTTTTCGAGAACCGGGATTCCGGCCTTCAACTGAGCAACGGCGCGGCGGACAACCGGATCCTCCACTGCGACTCCTACCGGAACGCGGACCCTCCGGACTACGCGGATGCCGACGGATTCGCGCCCAAACTGACCGTCGGAAGCGGGAATTATTTCAGGGGCTGCCGGGCCTGGGAGAACTGCGACGACGGTTGGGACGGGTATCTCCGGGGCGCGAACGACGTGGCCACGATCCTGGATTCCTGCTGGACCTGGAGAAACGGGTTTCTCGCGGACGGTTCGGATCCCGGCCCCAAGGCGAACGGAAACGGGTTCAAGATGGGCGGGGGGGACGACGGCAACAGCCAGAGGCTCATGCACCATTTCACCCTCACCCGCTGTGTCGCCTTCGACAACAAGGCGAAGGGATTCGATCAGAATCACAACATGGGTTTCATGATCCTGCGGCACTGTTCCGGATTCCGGAACAGGGCCGCGGATTTCAGCCTGCCGGAGAAGGTGAACGACGGGCAGGAAGCCTCGGTCCGGAACAGCCTTTCCTATCCGGGTTCGGCCAGCCTGGACCGGTCCGTGGTCCAGGGGCCCAACAGCTGGCAAAGCGCCTTCCGAGCGGAGGCGGATGATTTTGCCGGCCTGGACACCGCGGGCGTGTCCGGCCCCAGGGACGCACACGGCGGCCTTCCGGTTCTCGATTTTCTCAGGCTCGCGGAGGGCAGCGATCTGATCGACGCGGGTGAGCCGCTCGGACGGCCGTTCCTGGGGTCCGCCCCGGATCTCGGCGCGTTCGAGAGCCCGTTCGTCAACGCCGTTTCCGATCCGCCGGTCCGGCCGGACGGATTCTCCCTGGATCCGGCGTTCCCGAATCCCTTCAACTCCCGGACGGTGTTCCGTTACCGGAACCCCGTTTCCTGCCGGGTGACCCTCACGGTGCTGGACGTGAGCGGACGCCTCGTGGAAACGCTCATGGATGCCGCCCTCGACCCGGGGACTCACGAGACCGCGTGGGACGCCGGGAACCGGAGCAGCGGTGTGTATCTCGTCCGGTTTTCTGTGAACGGTCACTCCGAAACGCGCAAAATTCTTCTGCAGAAATAGAGTTCAAAATACGGCTAAAAGTTCAAGGTTCGATGTTCAAAGTTCAAAGAGATAAAGTTAAGCTTGTCGCAATCAGCTGGGTCCTCGTCCTGCTTCTCGGCTTCCGGCCGGCCGCGGGTCAGTTCAAGCCCCGCCTGCCCGAGGGGTGGCAGGTGGCCGGGAAAAGCGATTACGCGGAAGAGGACATCCGGTTCTTCAACGACGCTCTGCCGAATCATGCTTATGCCGATTTCGACGGCGACGACCGCAAGGATCACGTCCTTCTGCTGATCCAGCGGGAGGAGTCCAGATACGGGTTGTTCGTCGTGCCGGGTTCCGGAGGCCGCATTCTCAAGATCGAGGAAATGCCGCTCTCCCGGAGGGACAGGAAAATTCGTGCGGGGCTCTCTCTGGTCAAACCCGGCCTGTATCTGACCGCCTGCGGCAGGGGATTCTGGGATTGCGGTCCGGACGAGCCCGCGGAACTGGAACTGACGAGGAACGGCATCTACTTCTTCATCTTCGAAGGCTCCTGCTCGATATACTACTGGAACGACCACACCCTGCGGTACGACCGCATCACGGTGTCCGAGTGAAGCGGATTCAGGACTCCGGCCCCGGGACGGTTCCCGCGCTCCTCTCAAGGATGGACACGCCATTGAAAAATCCGCCGACGATTTCCGGCCCTGAACGGCCGGTCCGTTTCGGGAAAACGTCCGCATGATCCGGATCATTCCCCACCAGCGCGCGATCGGCCGACTGCTCCGGATCACCCGGCATTACCGGTTCAGCCGAAGAACGGAAGTCCCCTACGCGCCCTACCGGCTCTGGATCGAGCCGACCAACCGATGCAACCTTGAATGCGTGATGTGCCCGAACCACCGGCAGGCCGAAGCGGACCTGGGATTCATGGAGACCGGCCTTTTCAGGTCCGTGATCGACCAGGCCGCGGGATCGGTGCATGACGTGAATCTGCATCACCGGGGCGAACCGACGCTCCACCCGGATCTGGAGGAGATGATCCGTTACGCGGACGGAAAGGGCGTCAAGGTCAAACTGCACACCAACGGAACCGCTCTGACGGAAACCCGCTCCGAGGCGCTGATCCGCTCCGGACTGCGGCTCATCTCGTTCTCGTTCGACGGATACGACGCGGAGACCTATGAATCCGTCCGAGTCGGGGCGCGGTTCGACGCGACCCTGGAGAAGATACTCCGCTTCCTGGAGTTGAAACGCAGGTTCGGGGGCAGAGGCCCGCGCACCGTCGTGGAGGTCATGGAAATCGCGGGACGCGCCCCGGACCCGGCGGCCAAAGCCCGTTTCGCCGGTTCCCTGGCCGCGGCGGGGCTCGACCGGCTCATCATCAAGAAACCGCACAACTGGGCCGGGAACGTGGACACGGGCAAGCCCGTGCCCGGCGCGTTCTCGGCCTGCACCTTCCCCTGGCACGCGCTGGTCGTCCTGTGGGACGGCCGCGTCGGGTCCTGCCCGCACGACTTCTTCGCGAAAATCATCTATGGAGACGCCCGGAACGAGCCGCTCCGGGAAATTTTCAACAGTCCGCGGATCCGCGATCTGCGCGCGTCCATGCGCGAAGGCCGTTTTGAAGCCCTGTCGGAGCCCTGCCGGTCCTGCGACACCGTGCGGCGGAAGCGGGCGGGAGGGATACCGCTGTCGAGTCTGAAGTTTTTAAGGGATTAAATGGAGTTCAGAGTCAAAGGTTAAAAGTTTAAAGTTCAAGGTGGAGAAAATGAAAATACGGTTGCTGCAACCCGGTACTGTTCAATCTTTGAACCTTGAACCTGTCTCTTATACACATCTGACGCTGCCGACGAGTTCCGAACGGT
>JAUCQC010000074.1 GCA_030372965.1 bacterium | reverse complement strand
AAATCGTACCAGTCGGTGTTCGCGTTGCTGTAGTCCAGCCTCAGGCCCGCGTTGACGATGAACCCCCTGGCCTCCATCTTGTCCTGCGCGTACCACGCGGCCCGGATGGGCGAATCGCTGCGCTTCGTGGTGTCGGTCAGCTGGCGGTAGTTCAGGTCGATCCGGTTGACCTCGAACTCCAGCCCGGTCTTGACCATGTGCTGGCGGTTGACCTGGCTGGTGAAATCGGCCTTCAGCTTGGTGACGCCGATCTCCGTGTCATCCGTGAACCGGCAGGAGTGGCCGCCCATGCCCATGCTGTTGATGGCCTTGGATCCCATCTCCGCGTCGTACCCGAACGGAGCCTCGCTGAGAAAATAGCCCGGCACCACCTCGACGTTCCGCGCGGTATCCACCGGGTCCGCCGTCCGGCCCCAGTACGTGCGCCGGAGGTGCTCCACCGAGGCCTCGTAATACGTCTTCGGGGAGAACGTGTGCGTCAGCTTCGCGGAAAAGGTCCGGTACCCGATGTCGTTCAGGCTGAACCACCCGGTGTTGAACAGGCCTTCCCCGTAGTTGCCCGCGATGCGGTTCACCACGCGGTCGGGCGACCGGACGTCCCACCCGTACACCCAGTTGTCGAGCATGCCGTACTGGGTGCCGCCCATGGCGGTCAGGCGCAGTTTCATGTTCGGCGTGATGTCCGAGATCACGCTGACCATCAGGTCGTCGTCCGAATAATCGTCGCGGGTCAGGGGAACGATCAGCATCTCGCGGTGCCGCCGGTACGACGCGAAGAAACGCAGGCCGCCCAGGCTCCGCCCGATGACCGGCACGGGGCCGCCGACCCCGGCGTCGATGTCGAAATCCGCCTGGTCCGTGACCGGACGGCGGCGGTGCTGGTAGAGGAACACGTTCTGCGCGCCGAGCGGCGACAGGTCGTCCGACGGGTCGCTGTTGGTCATCAGCGTGCGCGAGATGGAATTCCACCCCTCGAACTGCGCGTACTGGCGCTGGGTGTACTTGTCCCAGCCGGCGATGGTCCCCTGCCAGGCGACCGCGTCGTCCAGGTAGGGCCGCATCCAGAAGGAGTTGCGGTCGTACGGGGAGATGCCGAAATACTTCTTCTGCGGCGGGCTGGCCTTGAATTCGGCCGAAACCTGGTACTTATCCTTCGAGCCCTCGCGGGTCACGACGTTGATGATGCCCGACTGCACCTGCCCGTATTCGGCGTTGAATCCGCCGCGCTCGATCGAGATGGCCTCGACCGCGTTGATCGGCACCGTCGCGATCGGCTGGTTCCGCCGCGGGTCGCGCATGGTGATGCCGTCCACCATGAACAGCGAGCTGTTCGAGGAGCTGCCGCGGATGTCCAGGCCCCGGATGCCGGCCTGCATGCCGACCACGCCCTGCACGTTGGACACCGGAAGCGTCGTCAGCTCCTGGCTGGTGACGGACGTCACGCTCGTGGTCACGTCGGGCTTCACCGCCTTCCGCTCGGCCACCACCGTGACCGTTTCGCCCTTGATGACCTCGGGCGACATGCGGACGGTCACTTCGCTGGTCTGGTCGATCCGGACATCCACGCCCTGGACGATCGTCTGGCTGTATCCCAGAATCGAGGCCCGCACGGAGTACGATCCGGGCGGCACGTGCAGAATGGCGTAGTTTCCGTCCAGATCCGAAACCGTCCCGAGCGCGGTTCCGGCGATCAGGATGTTGGCGCCGGGAATCGGCGACCCGGTCTTCTGGTCGATGATCCTGCCGGCGACCTTGCCGGTCACGCCGCCGAAGGCGACTGACGCGAGGATCAGCGAAAAGAGGACGAGCGCCGTGACCATGGGCCTTCTTCTCACTTCCATATCCGACCTCCTGGATAATATGGGATGCTCTTTCTTTATCATGCTGTGGAATCAGGACGCGGAGCGGCGGGTCCGTCCCGCTTCAATCCGTCCGGCCTTTCCGCGGCGGGGCTCACGACGACGCCCCGTCGCGGCGCGACACGGAGCCACGCTCGACCATCTGAACCGGCATGACGATCACCGGCCGGTTTTCACCGCCGCCGATCATGCGCAGAAGGGTGCGCGCGGCGATGGACCCGAATTCCCGCTTGGGCACGCGTACGGTCGTGAGCGGCGGCGAGGCCATGGCCGCCAGATCGATGTCGTCGAAACCCACCACGCTGACGTCGTCCGGAATGCGCAGGCCCGCGTCGTGCACCGCCTTGTATCCCCGTATCGCGTTGATGTCGTTCGCCACGAAAATGCCGGTCGGCGGCCGGTTCTCCAGCAGGCTCGTGAAATGCGCGTACCCGTCCTCGAGCCCCCCGATCCGGACCAGCCGTTCGTCGGTTTCCAGGCCGTGCATGCGGAGCGCCTTCCGGTAACCGTCGAACCGCTGGCGGAAGCTCAGGCGGCCCAGATCGCCGGACACGAACCCGATGGCGCGGTGGCCGTTGCGGATCAGATGTTCGGTGGCGAGGAAGCCGCCGTACTCGTTGTCGATCTGCACCTGCGCGTAGGCGTCGGTCTGTTTCTGCGGATCGACGAGCACGACCGGGAGGCCTTCGGCGGCCAGGCGCTCCATGAAATCCTCGTGAAAAATTCCGATGAGAATGACCCCGTCCACGTGCCGCTCGCGTATCATTTTCGGGAGCACGCGGTGGCTGGGCTGGAGGATGCTCAGGATCATGTTGTGATTATTGAGGGACAGTTCCGATTCAACGCCTTCGAGCACCTTGGAATAGAAGGGATTGTCCGAAAGCGCCTGCCGGTCCCGGCTGAAGAGAAGTCCGACATTCTCGGTGGAACGGGTTTTCAGCCCTTTGGCGAACGAATTCGGACTGTACCCGTGGGTGTTGGCGATCTCAAGCACTTTTTGGCGGGTTTCGGCGCTCACATCGTTCCGGTTGTTCAGCGCTTTCGAAACCGTGGACGGCGAAACGCCGGCCAGACGCGCAAGGGTTCGGATGTCCATGGACCCCGAATAAGGATGTTCGTTGACGGTTTGGAGGAAGGATGAAAACCGGAATCGATTCCATCGAAATCGGTTTCGGATAAAAATACAATTCCAGACAATTTTTTGCTTTCATTTAAGTTCCAAAAAAGGTCGGAAATGTTGCACACATGCAGTTGTGTTGTTTATCTTCAATAAAATCAATATCAATCGGATTCGACCCGGAAAAACCCAATATCTATAATTAGATAAGTCGAATCCCATCGTCGAGAGATTGAAATCGTTTTCGTAAAATCAGATTAACTGGGGGATACTCGATCGATTTTATGGGGAATATCTTCTGAAAGAGGGGGAAAAGAAGCTGAACGGCGAAACATTCCGGCCCATTATTTCGATGAACGCCGAAACTCTTTCGGCGATTTTCCCAATCTGGCGTGGAAGAGCTGGCTGAAATGCGAAGGATATTTGAAGCCGACATCATAGGCGATTTCAGTGACCGAGCGGTCCGTCTGCTCCAGCAATTGAACGGCTTTTCTCATCCGAATGGTCTGTATGAAATCGAAAGGCGTCTCTGAGGTGAGGGTTTTCATCTTCCGGAAAAGCTGGGACCGGCTCAGCCCGATTTCACGGCTCAGTTTCTCGACGCCGAATTCCGCGTCCGCAAGGTTGGATTCGATCACCGCCACGGTCCGTCTCAGGAACTCGGCGTCCGCCTGATTCTCAGCCAGTTCCGCAGGATCGGACCGCCATTCCCTGCTGAATCGCTCCCTCAGCCGCCTCCTTGTCTCGATGATGTTGCGTAGCCTGGCCCTGAGCGTTTCCATGTTGAAGGGCTTGACGATGTAGTCGTCCGCCCCGCTTTCCAGGCCCTCCAGCTGCGCGGATTCCTCCTGCCGCGCGGTCAGGAGCACGACCGGGATGTGGCCCGTGGCCGGGTCATCCTTCAGGCGGCGGCAGAACTCGAGGCCGTCCATGCCGTCCATCATGATGTCGCTGAGAATCAGATCGGGTGTCCGCCGTCCGGCCAGCGCCAGGCCCGCGGCCGCGTCGGGCGCTTCCAGGACACGGAATGACTCTCCGAGCCTCTGGGTGAGATACGAACGCATTTCTGCGTCGTCCTCGACGATCAATACTGTGTGTGCCGGCGCGGAGGTCCCCGCTTCCGGCCGGCTCTCCGGCACCGGCGGCGCGGCCGTGTCGGGACCGGCTTCGCCCTCCAAACGGTCTCCCTGTCTCTTATACACATCTCCGAGCCCACGAGACAGCG
>JAUCQC010000073.1 GCA_030372965.1 bacterium | reverse complement strand
TTCGGAACTCGTCGGCAGCGTCAGATGTGTATAAGAGACAGCCATGCCGGACATCGCGGCGGATCTGCTGTGCAACAGCCGTCTCGACGTCCTGATGGGCGGCGGTCACCCCTGGTACGACCGTCAGGGCTTGCCTCTGGAGATTCCGGATTTCAGGTTTTTCGGGGGACAGGCGCTCTGGGATTCTCTGACACAGGGACACTGCGGAGCGGACCGCGACGGGGACGGGAATCCGGATCCCTGGACCTTCATTGACAGCCTCGAACAGTTCCGCGCGCTCGCTTCCGGGCCGGCTCCGGACCGCCTCTTCGGGCTTCCCCGCGTCCGTGAAACACTTCAGCAGGGCCGTGAAGGCCGCGTGCTCGCGCCACCGGATTCCGTGCCGTTCATCGCCACCGTGCCCACGCTGGCCGAGATGACCGCCACGGCATTGAACGTGCTCGACGCGGATCCGGACGGTTTTTTCCTGATGGTGGAGGGCGGCGCCGTGGACTGGGCCAGCCACGGCAACCAGACGGGGCGCATGATCGAGGAAATGCGCGATTTCAACCGGGCCGTGGATCAGGTCGTGGAATGGGTGGAACGGAACGGCGGGTGGAAGAGGACCCTGTCGATCGTCACTGCGGATCACGAAACCGGCCGCCCGACGTCCCCGTCCGCTGAATCCCGATGGCCTCTGACCCCTTCTTCCCGAAAAGCGGATCTTCTCAATCCCGAAAACCGCGGACGCGGAGCCGTTCCGGACCTCGTCTGGCGCACCGTCCGTCACACCAATGCCCTGGTTCCGCTGTACGCGAAAGGGGCGGGATCCAAATACCTGATGGAGAGCGCCCAACGAAAAGATCCCGTGCGCGGCCGCTTCATCGACAACACGGACATCGCCCGGACCGTCTTCCGGCTGATGCCCCTTCCCAGATAAAAGAATTGGTCCCCCGGACAGGCCGGGGGACCGTCAAGCCTGAAGCGTTCGGACTACAGGTTCTTCACGGACGTGGAGAGCGCCAGCAGGACATATCCCGCAAGCACCAGCCAGAACGTGATACCCGAGACCAGCGGTATCGAGATGAAGGTCCCCACGAGTCCGAGAGCGGCCAGGATCAGGGCGATCCACCAGGTCGCCTTTTTCGGTGCGCTGAACCTCATATTGCCTCCTCCTTCCTGTTGATTAAAGAATCCATCCCGGAACTTCTTCCGGAATGACGGATGCGCTCCGCTTGCGCTGAAATTCCACTTTGCTCTGAGACGGCTGTCCGTCAACCGGACGGGAAACAGCGGTTCACCACCCGCCGCCTCCCCCGCCACCACCTCCGCCGCCAGACGATCCCCCCCCGCCCGATCCCGAACTCGACCCCGGCGGCGACGAAGCCGATGAGATCGCGGACGAAAAACTCCCTCCGATCGACGACGCGAACGATTGGGCGTTGAACCCGGATCGGCCGGAGGATGTGTACCAGCCGGGCGAATACCCGCCGGGCTGGTCCCCGGCCCTGGCCAGCACGTCGGCGAACTGCTCGGCCCACTGCTGTTCCACGTCCAGAGCGACCGCGAACGGCAGGTAGGCTTCAAAGAGTTCCGGCGTGCGGCCCGGCGGATGCAGCATCTCCATGCGTTTGGATTCAGCCGCGGCCAGGTACATCCGGAATCCCTCGATTTTATCCATCGCCTTCCGGCCGACGGGCGTCGGCGCCTTGAGCAGGCGGTAAAAAAGGACGTTCAAAACGATCAGGCCGACGATCACGGCGATCATCGAGACATCCGTCACCGTCGACAGCCCGAAGAGTCCGAATATCTCGCCGCCGATGAACGGCAGGGAGAACAGGATCAGGAAAACCGCGGCCCCGATCCGGACCATCGGGGTTCCCGCTCCCCTGAAAACCTCCCGCCAGGCCGCGACGACGCGGATCAGGAGGAATGTGCAGCCGACGCTCCACAGGGACACCCAGAGAGCCAGAAAAGCGGTTTCGGCCCGGGGCCGGATGAACAGACCGGCGGCCAGGGCCAGGACCGACAGGATGAGTCCCGGAACGAAATACGATGTGTTGTTGAAAAAATAGGTTTTGTGGTACTTCGCCTCCAGGCCCTTGCGGCTGGCCTTGAGCGCCGACTGAAGCGCGGCGTGTTCCGTGTTCTTCAGCGTGATTTCCTTCTTCGAGCCGAACAGCGCGTCCGCGATCTTTCTCTCCTCGTCCGTCAGGCCCGGGACATCGGTGGACAGGAGGACGACCGTGTAGACCGATCCTTTCTGGTCGATGCGGACGGCCTTCTTGACGGCCATGGAAATCAGGGCCGCGGTCAGCACTTTGTCGTCGAATCCCATCTTCCGGATATACCGCATCGCCGACGGGGACAGCTCAACCGGCGGTTTGTAGAGCGGGAAAACCGCGCCCTTTTCCGGATCCCGGCCCACTTTGAACCAGAAATAGAGATAGTACGCGAGGACCAGAAGAAGCCCCAGAAGCCCGGCCAGAATGCCCGGATTGTCCCGGACCACCGCGACGGTCCGTTCGGTCCTGGAGGGTTCGGCCACCCGTCCCTTGGGCCAGGTCACCAGAACGGTGAGACCCTCCCCGGTTGCCAGCGGCCGGGTGGTTTCGAACCGGACCGCGTCGCCGTAATCCCGGGTGATCAGGGCGTCGCTCGCCCTGGATCCCCGGGGACCGGTGTAGGCGGCCGTTTCGAGGATGTCGCTCCCCGCGCTTTCCGGCGGATGGATGACGGCCGAGGCGTGATCGATCGGAAAGGCCCATCCGTTTCCGGTCACGTTCCAGTACAGTTCGTCGTGACTCTCGAAGAAACCGATCTGGCGCGCGGTGTTGTACCGGATGGTGTAGCCGTACTCCCCGGGTTCCAGCAGGACGTCCGGCCTTCCGATACGGATCCGCTTGCCGTTCGACTGATCGCTGACCTGAAACGGTTCCGGCTCCCCGTCCTTCAGAACGGAGATCACCTCGAGGCCGACCGTGTACCGGTTCCCGCGGGATTTGTAGCGGGTCGGGAAATCCCGGTAGATGCCGCGCCGGATCTGGTCCCCTTCGGCGCGAACCCGTATGTTCTCCTCCACGATGAGAACCCCGTCCCGCCGGACCGTGACGTCGCTGTGATATGAAAGGATGCGTTCGTCCGCGCGCAGCAGGCAGATGGGAAGCAGGGCCGCAATGAATGCGGCGCGGAGAGACCGGTTCAGGCGGGGCTTCAGATGCATGCGTTCTCTACCCTGGTTTTCTCTGGGATCAGAACTTGACTTCCGGGTTCTGTTTCTCGGTCGCGGTCTCGATCTCGAAGAATTCCGACTCGCCGAAACCAAGCGATTTTGCGAACAGCACCGCCGGGAAGGACTGGACCGCGGTGTTGAGGTCCCGGACGCATCCGTTGTAATAACGCCTGGCCATCTGGATCTGGTCCTCGACATCCGCCAGGGTTTTCTGCAGTTCCATGAAATTCTGGCTGGCCTTGAGCTCCGGATAATTCTCGGCCACGGCGAAGAGGGACCGGATTCCCGAGGTCAGGGCGTTCTCGGCTTTTCCCTGCTCCGGAACACCCTTGGCCGTGATGGCGGCCTGCCGGGCCGCGGCCAGTTTTTCAAACAGCTCCTTCTCGTGCTTCCCGTACCCCTTCACCGTTTCGATCAGATTCGGAATCAGGTCGTACCGGCGCTTGAGCTGGACATCGATGCCGCTCCAGCCTTCCTTGACGAGATTGCGCTTCCGGACCAGGCTGTTGTAGAGCGCGACCGCGCCCAATGCGGCGAGCACGAGGAACGCGAGCAGGATCATGAACATGGGAGGTTCCTTTCATGGTTCCGGATTCTTCCGGCCGTACGGACGGGGATTCGGACGCCGCCGCTGAAGCGGGAGCGGACCATGCGGAAAAACCGCATGCGGACGTGGACCGGGTTCGGACCCGTTCAAGAGGAACGGGATTTGAAGCTGGGTTTCGCGGGAAGCGAAACCTTGCGTCCTTCGGAATCGACCCGCACGAACGTGACGGTGGTTGAAAAGACCCGTTTTTCCTCGGAAGAGCCGGGCTCGTCCGATTGGACTTCGACCGTGTACGTGACGGAGGTGTCCCCCAGACGGAGTGGAGTGATGTGGAAGCGGAGAATGGATCCGTTCTGCACTCTCTGCCTGAACTGGATATTATCCATCGCGACGGTCACCAGCGTGCACTGGGGGAAATCGAGGGAAGCCGCAAGCCAGGCGAATTCATCCACCCACTTGAGCAGGACCCCTCCGAACAGGAATCCGTGGTGGTTCAGGTGTTCCGGACGGACCAGAGCGTAGTTATCCATTCCTTCTGTTTCCCGGTTCCGGCCATGATTGAGGGCAGCGTGCCTGTGGTGGCCGCGGGTTCGACGAAAAGTGCTTGTATAATATAGCGCATACCTTCAAATGAAGCAATGAATTTTTTATTTGACATTCGGGGACGAAATGGTTAATTTAACGTTTGTTGGAGGAAAATTCCCAGTCACCTCTCGGCCGTCCGGATGAGCGAACCCCTTAAAACCGGGGAATTGATGAGTGAATCCGGATTTTTTGTGCCTAACCACGGAGTGCAATCCATGAAAACCCCGAAATCCCTGATCCGGATCCTGTCCTTCTCCGTTCTGTCCCTCCTGTCCGCGTGGACGGCCGGTTGCCGAAGCGGGAAATCATCGGTCACCCTCGCCGGATCCACGGCCTTCCAGCCTTTCGCGGAAAAACTCGCCGAACGGTACATGCTCATCCACCCGGAGATCGGGGTCACCGTGCAGGGCGGCGGTTCGGCGGTCGGCATACAGTCCGCCCTGTCCGGAGCCGCGGACATCGGCATGGCCGACCTGGTCCGCCTTCCCGCGGAAGCGGCCGAACTCCAGCCGGTGACCGTGGCGAAAGACGGCATCGTCATCGTGGTGCATCCCTCGAATCCCCTGTCCGGACTGACCCTGGATCAGATCCGCGGTCTCTTCAACGGAACAATCCGCAACTGGAAGGAACTCGGAGGTTCGGACGCCGCCGTGACTGTCGTCTCCCGCGAAGCCGGCTCCGGCACGCGCACCTCCTTCGAGCAGATCGTGGGCGGTTTCAGCCTCACAGGCGACGCCATCATCCAGGATTCCAACGGCACCATCCGCGAAACCGTCGCCAATGACGCGAGCGCCGTCGGGTACCTGTCCCACGGATTGCTGAACGAAAAGATCAAGGCCCTCCAGGTCGACGGTGTTGACTGCACGGTCGAAGCCATCCAGGCCGGCCGGTATTCGCTGGTACGGCCGATTTTTCTGCTGACGCGCGGTGCGCCGACCGGGGCCGCGGCCGCGTTCATCGAGTACGTCCGGTCGCCGGACGCCCAGAAGGTGATCGGCGAAAGCGGGCTGATCCCCGCCATTCAGTGACCGGACGTTTCCTTCCCCTCCGCCCATGATCCGGATCGGCGAAAAAACGGTGCGGCGCCTGCTCATGGCCGCCGCGTTTTCCGCCATCGGCGGCCTGCTCCTGATCGCCCTGTTCATCTTCAAGGAAGGCCTCTCCTTTTTCATCGAGACGGGATTCCGCCGGTTCCTGTTCTCGGACGTCTGGGATCCCCAGTCCGGCCGCTTCGGGATCTTCCCGATGCTGGTTGCCTCGCTGTGGGTGACGCTCGGCGCGATGACACTGGGCGCTCCGCTGGGCGTCTCCGTCGCGATTTTCCTCGTCGAGTTCGTGCCGCGGTCCGTGATGCGCGTGGTGAAGCCGACGATCGAGCTCCTGGCCGGCATTCCCTCCGTGGTGTACGGGTTCATCGGCGTGATGGTGCTGGCGCCGTTCATCCGGTCCTCCTTCGGGGGACCGGGCCTGTCCCTGCTGGCGGCCTCCTTCATCCTCGGCGTCATGATACTGCCCACCATCATCAGCATTTCCGTGGACGCCATCACAGCCGTCCCCGCCTCCTACCGGGAAGGCTCGTTCGCTCTGGGCGCGACCCGCTGGCAGACGGTCCGCATGGTCGTTCTCAAGGCGGCCCGCTCGGGCATCATCGCCAGCGTCATTCTCGGCATGGGTCGCGCCGTGGGCGAGACCATGGCGGTCATCATGGTGGCCGGGAACGCCGTGAAGATCCCCCATTCGCCTCTCGATTCGGTGCGCACGCTGACCGCCAACATCGCCCTTGAGATGGGATACGCGACCGGACGGCACCGGGAGGCGCTGTTCGCCACCGGAATCGTCCTGTTCGTGGTGATCATGATCCTCAACACCGCGGCCGGCGTCATGGTCCGCAAACGGGTTTCCGGGAAAAGAGGATGAGACTCCCCCCGCGCCTCACGCAGGCATTCGTCGTGTCCCTTCTGGGACTCGCCACTGCGGCCACGCTGGTCATTCTGGTCTTCGTCATCGTTTTTATCCTGCGGAAGGGCCTGCCGGCGATCGACTCGGAGTTCCTGTTCACGAAACCGCAGGACATGGGCCGCGCGGGTGGCATCCTGCCCACCCTCGTGGCGTCCGTGATCCTGCCCCTGATCGCTGTCGCCATCGCGGCCCCGCTCGGCATCTCCACCGCGGTCTACCTCACCGAATACACGCGCGAATCGCGGGTGACGCGGATGATCCGCTTCGGCGCGGACTGCCTCGCCGGAATCCCCTCCATCCTCTTCGGGCTTTTCGGCTTCATCTTTTTCGTCACCATCCTCCGCATGGGCTGGTCCCTGCTGTCCGGGGGCCTGACGCTCGCCCTGATGATACTGCCGACCATCATCCGGACCACGGAAGAGGCGATCCGGGCCGTCCCGAACGCCTACCGCGAGGTGAGCACCTCACTCGGCGCCACGCGTTTCCGGACCACGGCCAAGGTGGTCCTGCCGAACGCCCTGCCGGGCATCGTCACGGGCATCATGCTGGGTGTCGGCCGTTCCATCGGTGAAACGGCGGCCGTGATCTTCACGGCCGGATCGTCCCTTCGCATGCCGGCCTCGATCTTCGATTCCAGCCGGACCATGTCCGTTCACTTCTACATCCTCGCGCGGGAGGGCCTTTCCTCGGAAATGGCCTACGGCACGGCCGCGGTCCTGATTCTGTCGGTTCTGGCCGTCAACCTGGTCGCGTACGGACTGATGAACCGCTTCATCCGGAGACGGTCATGATCAGGCCCGGAAGCCGGCCGAAGGACCCCGGTCCGGGGACGCGGGGGTGGCCGTGCCGGTGAAATTCTCCATCCAGCGGCTCAGCACCTATTACGGATCCGTTCAAGCCCTCCGGTCCCTGTCCATGGACGTGGCGCCCAACCGGATTCTCGGCATCATCGGTCCGGCCGGGTCCGGGAAAACCTCATTTCTCCGGACCCTGAACCGGCTGAACGACCTGCTCCCCGATTTCCGCGCGGAGGGCCGGGTGCTGCTCGACGGCGTCGACATCAACGGACCGGACACGGATCCCGTCCTCCTCCGCCGCAGGGTCGGAATGGTCTTCGCCATGCCCGTGCCCCTGCCCATGAGCATTTACGAAAACCTGGTTTACGGACCGAAACTGACGGGCATCCGGGACTATCAGCGGCTGGGCGAAATCGTTGAAAAAAGCCTGCGCGCCGCCTTCCTCTGGGACGAAGTCAAGGACCGTCTCAACCTGCCCGCCCTTCGGCTCTCCGGAGGCCAGCAGCAGAGGCTCTGCCTCGCCCGGACCCTGGCGCTTTCTCCCGAGGTCATCCTGCTCGACGAGCCGAGCTCGGGGCTCGACCCCATCTCCACGGCGCGCATCGAGGAGGCCCTGGCCGAGCTGAAATCGGCCTACACCATCATCCTCGTCACCAACAACACCAAGCAGGCCTCGCGGGTGGCGGACGAGACGGCCTTCTTTCTCATGGGCGAGCTGATCGAAATCGGTCCGACCGAAAAAATCTTCACGGCCCCGAAGGACAGACGGACCGAAGACTACGTGACCGGACGTTTCGGATGACGGAAGTCAAGATCGACATACGCGGCCTGAACCTCTGGTACGGCTCCTTCCACGCGCTCAAGAACGTCTCCCTGGCGGTGCCGCCGGCCCGCATCACCGCCCTGATCGGACCGTCCGGGTGCGGCAAATCGACGCTCCTGCGCAGCCTGAACCGGATGAACGACCTGATTCCGGGGGTCCGGATCACGGGAACCGTGCTCCTCGACGGACAGGACGTGTTCGGCGGCGGCATCCGCGTGGATCGGCTCCGCAAACGGGTGGGCATGGTTTTTCAGAGGCCCAACCCCTTTCCGCTCTCGATTCTGGACAATGTGGTGTACGGGCTGCGAGTCGCGGGCGTCCACAACCGGGGCGTTCTGCGAGACACGGCCGAGAAATGCCTCCGGGCCGCCTGGCTCTGGGACAACGTGAAGGACAAACTGAACCACGACGCGCTCGAACTGCCGCTGGACCAGCAGCAGCGCCTCTGCGTGGCCCGGCTCCTCGCCGTGGAGCCCGAGGTGATCCTCATGGACGAGCCGTGTTCCGCGCTGGACCCCATCGCCACGGCCAAGATCGAGGAGCTGATGGCCGTCCTGAAATCGGACTACACCATCGTCATCGTGACGCACAACATGCAGCAGGCCGCGCGCGTCTCGGATTTCTCCGGCTGCATGCTGCTCGGCGAAATGATCGAGTTCGACGACACGCAGACGATGTTCACGCATCCGGGCGACAAGCGGACGGAGGATTACATCACGGGTCGTTACGGGTGAACCGCGTCTCGGAATCCGCTGATTCAGAAACGACAAAGCCCCGGATCCGAATCCGGGGCTTTTTTTCAAGGAAATCAGACCGGGCTGTCCAAAAAGTCCGTTTGACTCGCGCCCTGAACCCTCGATCAAGTCGAGGGTAAACTCCGTCGAAGGGCGCCAAGTGACGGATGTACAGCTCGCCTCGACGGAGTTTATCCTGAGCGAAGCGAAGGGCTCGGCGAGCGGATTGCCGCTAAAACCGACTTTTTGGACATCCCCGTCTGAGGATGCGCATCGGATCAGGCTCCGATCACTTCCAGCGCCCGCTTCAGACCCTGTTCCCCGAAAATCATGCTCATGTAGAATTTACGGTCCGGGTACCGTTCCTTCATGGCCTTCAGGTTGGCCCACGGGTCGAAGTCCCCGAAGCGGATGTCCACACCCACGCATTCCGGCATGAGATGCGCCAGTTTCCGCGACATCCATGCCTCCAGTATGACCTGCATGCCGTTCCGGTCCGCGAATTCCATCATGGCGTCCAGGTTCCGGTTCGCCTCGGCGATCCGGCCGTCGCTTTCTGCGTTCATCGAGACCGGCTGGGTGATGATGAACGCGGCGCCGGCCCGGCGCTTGCGTTCCAGTTTTTCCATCTCCTCCGGCGCCGGCTCGTACTGGTTGAAAGCGACGCCGCAGGTGAAGCGGCCGGGATACGCCCGCCGGATGTATTCCAGGAGCTGGACGGACGTCACCCGCAGGACCGTCTTCGGATCGTATCCCAGATCCTGCGGCTCCAGGCTGGGGAATTTGTCGCTGCCGTCGCCGGAAACGCAGAGCAGGTAGCGGATTCCCAGGTGCAGGGCGTGCCCGAGGAGGATGTCCAGGTCCTGTTCGTTCTGCTCCTTCCCCGGCTCGAACCGGGCTTCGGTTTTGCGATGGAAGGTGTTGAGATGGACGATGACGTTGTCTGCCCGGACGGGAAGCCCCAGGATGTCGATCATTTCCGGCGCCATGAAGGAAAGGTGGCTCATGGGATTGTCGGTGATGCTGATGACCGTGTCATGGCCGAGAAACAACCGGTACCGCTCCTCGAATTTCGCGAAATCGCCGTCCAGGTCCTGGGTGCTCTGCCTGGGCGCGATGAGCTCCATGAACTGTCTGTCGATCAAGGTCGAAACCATGAAGGGTTCCTCCGTCCCGGGACCGGATGAACGGGCGGGCCGACGCGCCGGACCGGCCGATCCCGCCGTTTTACGAGTAGAATTCCTGGATACGGCCGATCGAGTCGAAACCGCCGAGGCGGAGGCAGTCCTCCAGGCAGACCAGCGCGGGATGCGACGCGTCCAGAATTTCGTACTTTCTCGCCATCGAGCCGACGATCATGTCCAGTCCCAGCGGCATGGCCTTGGTCAGAAAGGCGCTCTCGAGCGCGCTTTTCACCGGAGATCCGTCCGCCCGCTTGGACGGAAGCATGACCGTGAAATTGCTCAGGCCGACGGACATGTGGATTCCGGCCAGTTCCGGATCGGCGTGGATGAGCGCCATGCCGTCCAGGAGGCGCTTCAGCAGGCCTTCCATGTCCGTGCCGATGGGCGCGATGCCGGGGTCCACGATGCACTGGCCCGCTGGGAGCCGAAGCCCCCGCCGCCGGAGGGTCTCGAATATTTCCCGGGTGATGGCGTGGGTTTCCTCCGCCGAACCGGACGGAGCGGGCTGACCGTCCTTGACGTGCTCCGAAACCAGGAGAATGGGCATGAACGGCTGAATCGCGTACAGGTCGAACATTTCCGGCCGGAGGAGGGAGATCGAGTTCAGGATGGGCATCTGACCGCCGGCACGGGCCGGATCGTAGGCCTTCAGTCCCGCTTCGGCGATGGCGGCGTCGGGAGAGTCGATGGACAGGGGCTTGGCGGTCACCGACTGAATCTCGCGGACCATGCGGGCCATGAATTCCGGAGGCCTGCGGCCCACGTTGACGTCGATGTAGGCGGCGCCCTTGAGGTCCTGCGAACGGGCGAGTTCCTTCAGGCCCCCGATGTCCTCCGTGTCGAACAGTATCCGCGTGGACGGCACCGAATCGTTGATGGATTCCCCGATGATGGTCAGACCCCGTATGCTCATCTCTCTGCCTCCGCGAAATCAGATGAAGGACCGTGGCCGCCGGCTCCGGTCCGGAATGGACGAACCCCGTGAACCCGCTTCCGTTCCGAATCCCGCCCCGTCCGGAAGGGGCGGCGGCCGGGTTGCCTGTCCTACAAACCGCTGAACTGCACGTCCTCGAACCGCATCGAGGGCGTCCGCCATCCGCTGTACGGGTACGGGTCGCTTCCGATCTCCGAAAGGTTCATCCACAGCGTTTTCGCGTTCCCGGTGATGTTCATCTCGTTCACCGCCTGCGTGACCGCGCCGTTCTCGATCAGACCGCCCATGATGCCGAACGAAAAATCGCCGGTCGTGGGGTTGGAATTGCCGCCGATGAAGCCGTTCACGAGTATGCCCCTCTGAACGGAACGGATCATTCCCTCGAGTGTCCGCTCGCCGGGCTTGAACACCAGGTTCGAGACCGACCCCGAGTTCGGATCCCACCCCATCTTGCGGCCGTAATAGGTGTCGATGTAATAGCCCTGCAATACGCCCGCTTCGATCACGGTGCGTTTGACCGCCGCGAGCCCCTCTCCGTCGAACCACCGCGATCCGAACCCCTTGGGAATCAGGGGATCGTCCGTCATGGTCAGAAGGCCGGACGCGACGGGTTTCCCGATCATCCCGTCGAGAAAGGAGCTCTTCTGGTTGACGGACTGCGCGGTCATGGCCTGGGTCAGGACGGACAGCACGCGGCGGACCGCCCGGTTCTCGACGAGCATGACGTATTTCCCGGAGTCGATCTTTCTCTGCCCCAGCTTGGCCAGGGCCCGACGGGCCGCCTCGATGCCGACGGATTCGGGGGACGGCAGTTCGGAGAAGAACCGGGACCCCGCGGACGCCCAGTCCTCGGGCCTTCCGCCGGCCGGGTCCTCCAGCGTCACTTCGGCGCTGATCCAGAAATCCGTCTGTTCACGCTCCCCGGAGAAACCGGTGCTGTGGCACCGGCTGGTTTCCCAGCAGGAGTCGGAATATGAGGCGGTGGCGCTGATGATACGGCCGCTCTGGCCCATGGCGGCCGCTTCCGCCCCGGCCGCCAGCCGGATGCGGGCCGCCGGATCCACGGCCTCGAATTTCGGGTCCCGGATCTGCAGGTCGGGAGGCGCGCCTTTCGGATAGAACTTCGGATCGGGCAGCATCCGGTTCGGGTCCGGCGACAGCAGGGACGTGGAGGCGACCGCGTCCCGGATGAACGCCTGGAGTTCCCTCTTCCGGAGGTCGTTCGTGCTCTGGCTGGAATACCGCCCCCGGACGTACAGCGTCAGACTCAAATTCTGCCGGGTCGCTTCGGCGAGTTTGTCGGTTTTGCCCCCGCGGACTTCGATTTCCGTCTCCCGTCCGGTTGAAACCACGGCATCCGACTGGTCGGCTCCGCATTTCAGCGCGTGGACGGCCGCCCATTCGGCCAGTTCGCTTCTCTCTTTCCGGTTCATAAAATTCGTCTCCTGGTCTCGCTTGCGGGTGATCAAACGCCGCCCACGGTGATCTTCGACACCTTCACGGTGGGCAGTCCCAGCGACACGGGCGCGCTCTGGCCGTTCTTGCCGCACGTCCATCCGCCTTCGTCCATCTTGAAATCGTTTCCGACCATCACGATGTCGGCCAGGACGCGCGGGCCGTTTCCGATGATGTTCACATCCTTTACGGGCCGGGTCAGCCGGCCGTCCTCGATCAGGCACCCGGATTTCACGTAGAACGTGAAATCGCCGGCGCCGATGGCGACCTCGCCGTTTGTGAACGATTCCGCGTACAGGCCCTTTTTCACGCTCCGGATGATTTCCTCGCGGTCGTGGGGCCCGTTCGGCATCACGGTGCACCGCATGCGCGGCAGGGGCGCGCTTCGGAACGACTCGCGCCGGCCGTTCCCGGTGGGCGGAACGCCGTAGTGTCGGGCGCTGATGCGGTCGTGCATGTAGCTCTTCAGGACGCCGTTTTCCACGAGAAAGGTCCTCTGCGTGTCATTGCCTTCGTCGTCGACGTTCAGGCTGCCCCGCGCGTTCGGCACCGTCCCGTCGTCCACGATGGAGACGAAGGGCTCGGCCACCGGCTTTCCGATCAGGTCCGCGAAAATGGAAATGCCCTTCCGGTTGAAATCCGCCTCCATGCCGTGGCCGATGGCCTCGTGCAGCAGAATGCCGGAACTGCCGGGCGCGAGCACCACTTCCATCTCTCCGCCGGAGGGCTTCTCCGCCTCGAACAGCACCAGGGTGCGCCGCACGGCCTCGGAGGCGATCCGTTCGCGGTTCTCCGGGCCGAACAGCTCGAACCCGCTGCGGCCGAACACGCCGTATCCGTTTTCCTCCCGCCTGCCGTTTTTCTCCGCCGTGCAGGAGACGTTGACCCCGGTCATGACGCGCGAGTCCGTGACCATCCGGCCCTCGGAGGTGGCGATGAGCACATGCGACGTCTCGTCGATGAAACGGATCCGGCATTTGATGACGGACGGATCCAGGCCGAAGACCCGGTCGTTGATCTCCTGGAGCACCGGCATTTTCCGGCCGATGGCCATGCCCTCCCAGGGAATCTCAACCGCGGCGTACTCCGGGTGCGGTATCGCCTCGAGCGAAACGGGCGCGTGTCCGGCTGGCCCTTCCGCTACGGCCGCGGCCGTGCGGGCGGCGAGCTTCATGGCCTGGGGAGTGATGGCTTCGGTGAAGGAATACCCGGTCTGGTCCCCCTTGAGCACGCGGATCCCGACCCCGTAGGCGACGTCGCCGTACGCCCGGTTGACCTCCTTGTCCTCCAGCCCGATGGAGTGGCCGATTGTGTGCTGGAAGTAAAGGTCGCAGTAATCCCCTCCCCGGGACAGCGCCTCGGCCATGACTTCACGGATCATCGCCTCGGTGACCTGAAAGCGCTCCAGAAATCCGGCCATGCCGGCGGGCGCCGCTGCGGAGGCCCAGGCGTTCCCGGACCCTGATTTCAGGAAGGCCGGAACCACCAAGGTTCCCGCGAGCCCGGTCAGTCCCGCCTGAAGGAAAGACCTGCGGTCGATTCTCGGTTTCATGCGCTGCGCTCCTTCGCGGTTGTTTCAGAAAAAATTTTCCCAAGTATGGAATTAACCCTTCAGGGTTTCATCCTGAGCGTATAAAAGACTGAAGTCTGAACTCCAGGATGGTGCGTACACCCGATCACCATGGAGTGAATCCCTCAGGATTTCGTTTTATGAAGTGCTGAATATGCGGCTCGGAACTGTGTATTCATTGAGCTGTGAACTTAGAACCTGAACTATGAACTCTCTTCGATCATTCCACCCACCAGCTCCGAGACGGACGCGATTCCCCGCTCCTCGCAGTAGCGACGCAATCCCTCGACGATGCGCACGGGACCGTCGGGTTCGAGGAAATGCAAGGTCCCGGTCTGCACGGCCGTGGCCCCGGCCAGAAGGAATTCCACCGCGTCCTGCCACCGCATGATGCCCCCGATCCCGATCAGGGGCAGTTTCACGGCCTGTCGGACCTGGTACACCTTGGCGATCGCGATCGGCTTGATCGCGGGCCCGGAAAGGCCCGCGGTGCGGCGCGCGATGAGCGGCCGCCGCGTCCCGATGTCGATGGCCATTCCCAGCACCGTGTTGATCAGGGACAGCGCGTCCGCGCCTGCGGCTTCGGCGGCGCGCGCGATCTCCGCGATGTCGGTGACGTTCGGCGTCAGCTTCACGATCACGGGTTTCGACGTGGCGGCCCGGACCGCGGCCGTCACCTCGGCCGTTGCGGACGGATTCGTCCCGAAAGCCAGGCCGCCGTGCCGCACGTTCGGGCAGGACACGTTCACCTCGATCGCGTCGACGCGGGGATGTCCGGCCGCGCGGGACGTCACTTCCGCGTATTCCTCCGCCGTGTTGCCCGCGACGTTCACGACGACCCGGGTGTCCAGGCCCTCGAGCGCCGGCAGTTTCTCCGACAGGAACCGCTCGATGCCGACGTTCGCGAGGCCGATGGAATTGAGCATGCCCGCCGGCGTCTCCGCGAGCCGCGGCATGGGGTTGCCCTCCCGCGGTTCCAGGGTCACCGTCTTGGTGACAATGCCTCCGAGAAGTCCGGCGTCAAAGTAGCCGGCGTATTCCGTTCCGTAGCCGAAGGTGCCGGAGGCGGTCAGCACGGGGTTTCTCAGGCCGAGTCCGCCGATACGAACGGAGAGGTCAGTCATGGAAGTCCAGCTCCGCAAGATCGAAAACCGGCCCGTCGGCGCAGACGGTCCTGTATTGGCGGTTCTTCATCCGCACCACGCATCCCTGGCAGACGCCGACACCGCATGCCATCCGCTCCTCGAGAGAGGCCTGCCAGGGAAAACCGGAGGCCGCGGCCAGGGGCTGAAGCGCCTTCAGCATGGGCATGGGGCCGCAGGCGAATCCCCGGAAACCGGAACCGGAAGCGAATTCGGAGGCGAGACGGCCGAACAGATCCGTGACCCTTCCGCGGAACCCCTCGGTGCCGTCTTCCGTGGCGATGTGGATGGACGTGTATCTGCCCCTGAGCGCGTCGAGGCAGTAGAGTTCCGTTTTCGACCGTACGCCCCACAGGACGACGGCCTTCCTGCCTTTCCGCCGGAGCGCGTCCAGCAGGAAGGGCACGGGCGCGGCCCCGAGCCCGCCCGCGGCGATGACCGCGGTCGTGAAACCGCCTTCGAGATCGAACGGACGCCCCAGCGGGCCGAGCAGATCGATCGTATCGCCCGCGGTTCTGCGCGCCAGAAGCGAAGTGCCCCTCCCGATTCGACGGTACGAGAGCAGAATGGTGCCGCGTCTCCGGTTCACGCGGTGTATGCTGAAGGGCCGTCGCCAGAGCGGATCGATCCCGTCCGCCGTCTTCAGGTGGACGAATTGTCCCGGACCCGCGGCCGAAACGAGCGCCGCGGCCTTGAGCTCGAGGATGAATATGCCGGGCCCGGCCTGGCCGTGAGCGGCCACCTTGCATGTCATGGATGCGGTCATTCCGTTTCCTAGCGAAGGGTCCCAGGATCGCCGGCCGGCTTCCGGTCCGTTTCGGCCGGGGTTCCTCCGGTCCCGGGTTCACCCGGCGCCGCGGAATTTCCGGCGCCCGGATCGGGGGCCATGAACCCGGATCCGGACGAATCCGCGGGGACCGGTTCCGGCGACAGGGCTCCCTCCCGCTTCGGGGCGGCCGTCGCGCCGGCACCCGCGGAGTCGGCGGTTGTTGCGGCCTTCACGGGTTGAATGAGACCGGCCGGTCTCTGTTCCCTGGGCGGCTCCTTCGGTTTCGCGTACTCCAGCTTCGCCGCCTGCACCTTGTCCTTCACTTTCTCCGCGTACGGAGTTCCCGGATGGGAGCCGATGAGGCTGTCGTAAAGCGCGACCGCCCGCTCCGGCGCATTCAGCGCGTTTTCGTGGACCCAGGCCTCGGCGTAAAGGGCTTTCGGAACCGCGTCCGAATCGGGATACCGTTCGCGGATGGACCTGTAGAGCGCCGCGGCTTCGGCGGGCCTGTTCCGGACCAGCAGAAGGTCTTCGGCTCTGAGAAAAATCGCGTCGACCGAATCCTCCGCCGCGTCCCCGGAGCGGGCGCCGGATTCCCGGCGAACCGCTTTCGCGAACGCGGACTTCGGATCATCGGCCAGAATGCGGCGGCCGACCGAATCCGCGGCCGCGCTGTCTCCGGTGATGTGCCTGAGAATGTAGCGAAGGTTGTACCGGGACTGGGGCGCGTACGGACTCTCGGGATACAGGTCCGTCAGGCGCCGGTACACCGCGGCCGCCGAATCGTGCATCGAGAAGCGGAAGAGATACAGTTCCGCCAGAAGAAACAGGTTCTTGTCCGTCTCCTCCTTCTTGAACGAGGCGAGTTCCGGGTTTTCTGTCAGCCGGTTCAAGTCGGCCCGGCGCTTCCGTTCGGTGATGGCGCGGTCCAGGAAGGTTCCGTATTCGTCGTCCCCGAGTTCGAAATCATCCAGTTTTCTCCAGTCAACGACCTGTTCGGAAGCGCGGCCCGATTTTCCCCCCTCCGGGGGCTCATCCCGGCGGTTCCGCGTCTCCCGCTGCTGAATCTCCTGGGCCTGCAGCTTGAGGGCCGGATCCGGAAGAATGCGTTCCGTGTACACCAGCGAGTCGGCGATCGCGGAATCCACGGCCGCGTAGATCCGGCGGCCGAACGCGTCCACCGAATCCTCCTCGGCCTCCTTTTCGGCGGCTTCAATGACGACGTCCCCTTCCCCTCCCCCCAGGCCCAAACGCACCACCTCGAGGAGCGCCTTCATCCTCAGGATGTCCCGGGCCTTCACCTCCGCCGAATCGGCGTACCTGAACCGGGCCGATTCCTTCTTGACCTGGCTGTAATTGTCCGCGGCCCGCGTGAAATCCCCGAGCCGGGTCTCGTACAGCCGGCCGAGGGCGTAGTAGGCCTCGGCTGAATAATCGGATTTCTCCTTGAGCTTGATCACGTCCCGGTACGTGGTCACGGAACCGTCGATGTCGCCCTTGCGGGCGAGGGCGTCCGCGATCTGCAGGCGCATCTCCGGTTCCCGCGGACGGTTCTTCTCGTCACCGAGAAGCCGCTCCAGTCTCCGGACCGCCTCATCCGCCCGGCCCGCGTTCTTCATCGCCACGGCGAGCCTGAATTCGGCCGCGAACCGCATCTCCGGAAGCGGATCCATCCGCAGAAACCGGTTGTAGGCTTCGATGGAACGGTCAAAAGCCATCAGGGAGTCGCAGTTGTCCTCCACGGCGAACTGGGCTTCCGGTCCCAGGCTCTTGCTTCCGAGATCGACCACTTTCTGAAAGGCCTCGGCCGCTCCGGCGAAGTCCCTTCGCGTTTCGAAATACCTCCCCTGGTAGTAATAGGCCTCGGCGAGCTGATCCTTGGTGACTTTCTGATCCACGATACGGTCCAGAATCCTGTCCGCGTCGTCGAATTGCTTGAGCGCCACATAGGTCTTGGCCATGCCGAGTTCGGCGTCGAAACGGAGTTCGCTGTCCGGGAAGCGGTCGAGCAGTTCCTGAAAACGCCGCAGGGACATCTGGTATTCCTGCGTGTAGTAATAGGATTTCCCGAGCAGGAGAAGGGCGTCATCGGCGTATTTGCTGTTCGGGTAGTAATCGAGCAGTTTGAGGCTTTTTTCCGCGGCTTTCTGGAAATCGGACTTGCCGGCCGCTCCGGGGTTCTGGCGGGACGCGGCCGCCTGTATGGTCTGCGCGTTCTGGATGCGCTCCTTCTCCACGGCTTCGAGGCCTCGGCTGTAATAGCGCCTGGCATTGTAGAAAATGTTGAAATAGGCGCACCCTGCGGAGGCCAGAAAGGATACGGCGAGCAATGCGGAAATGAGTCTTTTCATGGATGGCAGCTCCACCGTGAGAATGATTGCGACGGCCAGAAGAGGCGGATCAGGCATTCGTGTCCGGATCGCCTTCCAATCCGACGCGGCCGGCAGGGGACCGCGGGCACGCTCCCAAGTAACTTACATTCTATCTAACTCATTGTCAAGATAAAAGTTGCGCGGTTTTTTCAATCCGGATCGCTTTAAACCGGCACGTGTTAGACGGGAACCCGCTCCTTTTTTCCGGAGTGAAACCCTGATTGCTAAAAGGGTAAAAAATGCATATATTTATAGCCGTTCCATCTATACCCGGGCTCAAATCCCGGGAAAACCGGAAAGGAGTCTGACATGAACCTGAGACCGATCACGGACCGCGTGCACTGGCTGGGTGTGGTGGACTGGGACAGACGGCTGTTCGATTCGCTGATCCCCCTGCCGGACGGAACCAGTTACAACGCCTACCTGGTCCGGGGTACCGAGAAAACGGTCCTGCTCGACACGGTCGATCCCCCTTTCTGGCCGATGCTGGAGCAGCAGCTGGCCGGAGTGGACCAGATCGATTTCATCGTTTCGCACCACACGGAACAGGACCACTCGGGCGCAGTACCCATGGTGCTCGCGAAATACCCGAAGGCGGCGCTTCTGTGCTCCGAAAAAGCCAAGCCGCTGCTCATGGATCACCTGCACGTTCCGGAAGGCCGGATCCGCGTGGTCGCGGACGGCGAAACGCTGGCGCTTGGCGGCAAGACGCTTCAATTCGTCTACACGCCCTGGGTGCACTGGCCCGAGACCATGGCGACCTTCCTGAAGGAGGACGGTATTCTGTTCTCGTGCGATTTCTTCGGTTCCCACCTGGCCACAACGGATCTCACCGCCGTTGACCGTCCCCGCGTGTACGAATCCGCGAAGCGGTATTACGCGGAAATCATGATGCCCTTCCGGAGTGTGATCCGCAGGAATCTGGAGAAAGTCGCCGGCCTCGGCGTGAAGCGCATCGCGCCCAGTCACGGTCCGATTTATGACGATCCCGCTTTCATCATGGACGCCTACCGCGACTGGATCTCCGACACGGTGAAGAACGAAGTCGTGATCCCCTACATCTCCATGCACGGCAGCACGCGGAAGATGGTGGACACGCTCATCGCCGGCCTCGTTGACCGCGGCGTGACCGCGTACCGGTTCGACCTCGCGTCAGCGGACATCGGCAAGCTCGCCATTTCGCTGGTCGACGCGGCCACGATCGTCGTCGGCACGCCCACGGTGCACGCGGGCCCGCATCCGAACGCGGTTTACGCGGCCGTCCTGGCGAACGCCATACGCCCCAAGGTCCGGTTCGCCTCCGTGATCGGGTCTTACGGTTGGGCCACCAAGGCCGTCGAGGCCGTGGCCTCCATGATCCCGAACCTCAAGGTGGAGATTATCCCGCCCGTGCTGTGCAAGGGCGATCCCACCGGAGCCGACGCGAAGGCCGTCGACGGCCTGGCCGAGGCCATCGCGAAGAAGCACAGGGAAGCGGGGCTGTTCGTCTGAGACGTCCGTCGACCGGCGGTCCCGAGCACGCCGATTCACGGGGTGGAGACGTGCCCTGCGCCGCAAAGGTGCCGGGCTCGTGACTGAGACGGACGCGGGCCGGAAAATCGACCTGATCCGTTCCCGGCTGAAACGGGCCTACCGCCTGCTGTCACCCTGCCGGGCTTGCCCGCGGGCCTGCGGCGTGAACCGCCTGGCTGGAGAAAAGGGGCTGTGCGGCACGGGTTTCCTGCCGGAGGTGGCTTCGGACAACCTGCACTTCGGGGAGGAACCGCCCATATCCGGAACCCGAGGGTCGGGAACCGTTTTTTTCTCTGGCTGCAGTCTGCGCTGCGTGTTCTGCCAGAATTTTCCCATCAGCCAGATGCGCCACGGAAAACCCGTCACGCTTCCCGGCCTCGCGGAAATGATGCTGGCGCTCCAGAAGCGGGGGGCCCACAACATCAACCTGGTGACTCCCTCCCACTTCGCGCCCCAGATCATGGCCGGGCTTCTCATCGCGTTTCAGAAGGGTCTGCGGATACCGATCGTGTACAACTGCGGCGGATACGAATCGGTCGACATGCTCAGGCTCTGGGACGGCATCATCGACATTTACATGCCGGACATGAAGTATTCCGACCCCGAGCCGTCCCGGAAGTACTCGGCCGCTCCGGACTATCCGGAGGTCAACCGCGCGGCGATACTGGAGATGGCCCGCCAGGTCGGTCCCCTGTTCCAGGACGAGGAGGAAATCGCGGTCCGCGGTCTGCTGATCCGTCATCTCGTGCTCCCCGGGGGCGCGGCCGGAACCGAGGCTGTGCTGCGCTTCATATCCGATCGGGTGTCTCCCCTCACCCGCGTCAGCCTGATGCGCCAGTATTTCCCGGCCCATCGCAGCCACGAAATGCCCCCGATGAACCGCAAAGTCACGGACGCGGAATACGAACGCGCCAAATCCCACCTGGCCGCGTTCGGGCTGGAGCACGGGTGGGTGCAGGAATGAGGTGCCCTTGCCGTATCCCAGAATTCATCTGAAACCCGGACGGGATCTGAGCCTCCGGAAAGGCCATCCCTGGCTGTTTTCCGGCGCCGTCGGCCGCGCTGATCCGGTTCTCAAAGCGGGCGACATCGCCTTGGCTGTCGCGTCTGACGGCGCGCCGCTCGGCATCGGTTTTTACAACCCCGGCCCGGACATCGCCTTCCGGGTTCTTTCCGCGGATCCCGGGGCTGTGATCGACCGCGTCTTCTGGGAGGAGCGCGTCCGCCGCGCCATGGATCTGCGGCGGCTGACGATTCCCGCGGAGACCGACGCGGTCCGCCTGGTCAATTCCGAAGGCGACGGATTTCCGGGCCTCGTCGTCGACCGGTACGCGGAAGTGCTGGTCATGACCGTCGGCACGGCCGGCATTGAGAGACACCGGGACGACATCCTGGACGCGCTCATCGACAGCGTCAAACCCGTGACCGTGCTCGAAAGAAGCGAGGGGAAATCCCGCGGCCGGGAGGGGCTCCAGGACCGGGTCGGAATCGCCTACGGCCAAGACCTGCCCGACCGCGTGGAGTTTCTGGAAAACGGACTGCGATTCGAGACGGATCCGCTGAACGGTCAGAAAACCGGATTCTTCCTGGACCAGCGGCCGAACCGTGAAATCATCCGGATGTCGAGCCGGTCCCTCCGGGTTCTGAACGGTTTTGCCTACACCGGCGCTTTCTCGGTCTACGCCGCGGCCGGCGGAGCGGAACAGGTGGTATCCGTGGACGTGTCCGAACCGGCCTGCGAATCCGCCGTACGGAACCTGGCGAAGAACGGATTCTCGGCGGAGCGTCATCCCGTCATCGCCGGAGACGTTTTTCAATACCTCCGCGAAACGGATGTCCGGTTCGACCTGATCATCCTCGATCCGCCGGCATTCGCCAAAACCCGCCAGGACGTGAACAAGGCCGGCCGCGCCTACAAGGACGCGAATCTTCAGGCGCTCAAGAGGCTCTCGGCCGGAGGTTTTCTGATGACTTTCTCCTGTTCAAACCACGTGGATGCGGATCTTTTCATGAAAATCGTTCACGGCGCGGTGCGCGACGCGGGCCGGTCCTGTCAGGTGATTCGGCATCTGGGACCCGGAACGGATCATCCGGTGCTTCTCGGCCACACCGAAGGATCATATCTCAAGGGATTGTTATTAAGGGTTTTGTGAACCGCAACCGTATTGGCGGATTTTCCGTATACTTTATGGAAGCATGAAAGACCCCCACGAAAAAAACATGGAGAAATGCGTGCGAAGAACGACGTTTCTTGTCACAATGGCCATCGGGTTGCTGGTCTCAATCCCCCAGAGAATTTCAGCCGACACTCCCAAGTCTCCGGAGGGAATCTGGATCGGCAGCCTGGACGCGATGGGAACCCGTCTTCGAATCGTGTTCAAGGTCGCGACGGTCGCGGGGGGTGGATGGAAAACGACTCTGGACAGTCCCGATCAGGGCGCCAAGGACATTCCGGTGGCTGGAACGTCCGTCCGCGGCGACAGCCTGATTCTGGACGTCGCGGCGGTCAGGGGAAAATTCGAAGGTTCGCTCAACGCGTCGGGGGATTCCCTCCACGGAAAATGGACTCAAGGCGGCATATCGTTCCCGCTCCACCTGTCCAGAGCCGTGTCCGCGCCTGTGACGGTCCGATCTCAGGAGCCGGTTCCCCCGTTGCCGTACGTTTCGGAAGAGGTTCAATTCCGGAACGCCTCCGCCGGATTCGATCTCGCCGGGACATTCACCAGACCTTCCGGCAAGGGACCCTTTCCCGCGGTCGCGCTCATCACCGGATCGGGATCGCAGGATCGCGATGAGTCCGTGTTCGGCCACCGGCCGTTCCTGGTCCTGTCGGATCACCTGACCCGGAAAGGGATTGCTGTCCTGCGTTTCGATGATCGGGGCGTCGGGAAGTCCGGGGGGAACGCCGGGGAAGCGACGACCCTGGACCTGGTCACGGACGCGCTCGCGGCCGTGGATTACCTGAAATCCAGGCCGGACGTGAACCCGAAACGCGTCGGACTCGCCGGACACAGCGAGGGCGGCATGATCGCGCCTCTCGCGGCTTCAAGGGACAGGGGGATCGCTTTTCTCGTGCTTCTGGCCGGTCCGGCCATGCGGGGCGACAGCCTGATCCTCCTGCAGGCCGCGGCCATTCTGAAAGCCTCCGCGACCCCGGACTCCACGGTCAACCGGACCATCGGGGTGCAGCGGCGCATACTCGGGACAATCGTCTCGGTGCCCGACACGGCCGAAGCGGCCGCGCGGGTTCGGATGATTCTGGATGAAGTCCTGGCCCGGATTTCCGAGGAAGAAAAAAACCAGACCGGTCTATCCGAAGAGACGATTCCGATCCAGATCCGGCAGATGAACTCGCCCTGGTTCCGTTTTTTCCTGGCATACGATCCGGCCCCGGTGTTGGAGAAAATCCGCATCCCCGTTCTCGCCCTGTGGGGCGAGAAGGATCTGCAGGTTCCCCCCGCGCAGAACCTTCCCCTCATGCGGGACGCGCTCGCGCGGGCGGGGAACCGGAAGGCGGAGTTGAGGGTCCTGCCCTCCCTCAACCACCTGTTCCAGACCTGCCGCACCGGCGCGCCTTCCGAATACGCAGCGACCGATGAGACATTCGCGCCGGCCGCGCTGAACGCCGTATCGGAGTGGATCCTTTCGCTGAAGTGAACAGGCCCGGCCGCTGACGCGGGTTTGAAAAATAAAAGTCCGCCACGGGATTCCCAGGCGGACTTTCTTTTGCGCTCCCGGACACGGCCGGTTTTCGGAAGGGAGAGCCGTCCCTGCCTCTCGACCGTTTCGGGACTTCATCCCATGGTCACGACCACGCTGTTTTCAGTCTTCAACCTGGAGACCGGAAGCAGGTTCCCTTCCAGGGTCTCGCCGTTCAGGACGACACGGGTCACGCCTTTCTCCACCCCGCCGGGGTTTTCCACCCGGATCCGTATTTTCTTTCCGCGGAAAATCCGCTCAACCGTGAATCCCTTCCACTTTTTCGGGATGCAGGGGTCGATCCTGAGCCCTTCCACTTCCGGTTGAACGCCGAGAATGTACTGCGTGATCGCGTAGTAGGTCCACGTGGCGGAACCGGACAGCCAGGGGATGCGGGAGACGCCGTGTTTCGGGCTCTGCTTCGAATGCGTGGACTGGCACAGCACATAGGGCTCGATTTCGCGTATTTCCGCTTTTTTGTTGAACGCCGCGGGCAGGTAGGCTCTCAGGGTTCGGTACGCCTGATCCCCGCGGCCCAGCAGGCACTCGGCCATGACCGCCCATCCCTGCGTGTGCACGAAAATGCCCGCGTTCTCCTTCAGCCCGTGGTTGAACAGGGCCGCGCGCACGATGTTGTAATCCGTCTCGGCGAAGGGCGGATCGCACAGCGCGAGTCCGTACGGCGTGGCCAGGCGCTCGTTCGCCGCGTCCATGGCGGACCGCGCCTGTTCCGGAGACGCGGCGCCCGACAGGACCGCCCAGGTCTGCGTGTTCAGGAAGATCTTGCCCTCGGCGCATTCGTCCGATCCGAATTTCATGCCGTCGTACCGGTAGCCCCGCATGAACCATCGTCCGTCCCAGGCGTGCTTCTGTATGGCTTCATCGAGCGTCTTCAGCGCGTCCCCGCCCCATTCCGCCTCTCCGGGCTCGCCGAGCAGGCCGGCCGTCTCGATGTACACTTTCAGGGCCAGCCTGAGCTGGAGCGCGACAAAAACGGACTCCCCGTTGTGGCCGAACCGGAGGCAGTCGTTCCAGTCCGCGCGAAGCCCGCAGGGCAGGCCGTGGCTTCCGGACCGTTCGAGGCTGAACCGGATGGCGCGTTTCATGTGCCCGAAAACCGTGTCCTCTCCCCGGTCCGAATACGGCAGAACCTTGCGGTAGAAGGAGACATCCCCGGTTTCACGCACGTAGGCCGGTATGGCGTTGAACAGCCAGAGACTGTCGTCGGACCGGTATTCCTCCTCTGCCGGCGCGGGTTCGTTTCCGGGAGCGTGGCCGAACGGCATCACGCAGGGCATGGCCCCGCCCGTGGACACCTGGCCGGTGATCATGAGTTCCAGCCTTTCCCGGGTCTCTTCCGGGATGGACTGAAACACGCCCATAAAGTCCTGAACCGTGTCCCTGTAGCCGAGTCCGTCCCGGTCGATGCCGGAATAGATGAGGCTCGCGGCGCGCGACCAGGCGAAGGTGATCAGGCTGTTGTATATACCCCAGGTGTTGATCGTGGAGTTCAGTTCGGGATCCGGCGTCCGGCCTGAAAACGCCGCGAGTTTCGCGTGCCAGTGCGCCTTGAGTTTCTCCAGCTCCGCGTCCGCGTGCGACGGCGACGAATACTCCGCCGCCGCCTTTTTCCCCTCCTCCCCGGCCTTCCCGATGCCCGCGATCACAAGGAACTCCCGCGTTTGACCCGGGCTCAGCGTGAGCCGGGTCTGGAGGGAGCCGCAGGGATTGTCGCCGTACGCCAGGCTGTTCGAGCATCGGCCCTTCTCCACCGCGATCGGGTTCGCGTATGTCCGGTACGGCCCCAGAAAGGCCTCCCGGTCGGTGTCGTAACCCGTGACTTTCGCGCCGACCAGCGCCTGAAACGTGTGCCGGCCCTGGTCCTTCTCCTTGAAGTTTTCCGGCATTTCGGGAATGTGCACATTGGTCCCGTGATCGATGATTCCGTCCACGACCTGCATCTGGGCCGTGTACTGAACATACTGGATGTTCAGCAGGTCGTCGATGGCGCTCCAGTTGCCCGCGTATTCGAGGTAGGTGAAGGCGGAAAGCGTCCTTTTCCTGCGGGTCGTGTTGGTGACGCGGACCTTCCAGACCTCGAACCTTCGGCCCAGCGGGACGAAATACGTGACTTCCGACTCGACTCCCCGGTATTTCGACGCGATCACCGTGTACGCGGTGCCGTGCCTGCAGACCGACCGGAACTTGTCCAGGGGCTTTCCCACCGGCTGCCAGGAGGCGGACCAGAAGTCCTTTGTCTCATGGTCGTGAAAATACAGGTAACGGCCCGGCTGGTCCATGGGAATGGAGTTGAACCGGAAACGGATGAAGCGGCCCATGCCGCCGGACTTGTAGAAGCTGTATCCGCCCGCGTTGTTCGTGATGATCGACCCGAATTCCGTGGACCCGAGGTAATTGCTCCACGCCTTGGGCGTGTCCGGCCGGTCGATCACGTATTCCCGCGCCGCGTCGTCGAAATGACCGTATTGCATTTCAATTTCCTCGTCTCGCCTGGTTTGGAAAAAATATCCCGTCGTCTTACGCGGAGGCCCGCCGCGCCTCGAGCTCTTCCTTGATCTTCTTCATGACGTCGTCGTCCAGTTTGTAGAAGAACAGGAGAAGCAGGAAGGCAACGGCACCCATCACCAGGGGGATGACGCTCATCATGGCCTTCAGGCCCCTGAGAACTCCTTCGTTCTGGATCACGTCGGGAACGAACCCGTAGGCGCTGAGGATAAACCCCGCGATGGCCGTTCCCACGGCCCAACCGATCTTGTTGGACATGATGGACGCGGAATACACCAGGCCGGTGGCCCTGCGGCCGGTTTTCCATTCCGAGTAGTCGGCCGTGTCCGCGTACATGGCCCACAGCACCGCGGAAATGGGACCGCCCGTGATGGACCCGAGTATCTGCATCCCGAAAATGAGCAGAAGCTGTCCGGGCGCGAACAGGTAGAACGAGCCCGTGCAGAGTATCGCGGTCGCCAGGAGGATGAGAACGGCGCGTTTCTTCCGGGCCACCCGGGTGAACCACGGCACGAGCAGAACGCCGATCAGGGAGAACGCCTGGCCGACGACGTTGAAAGCCGATGTCAGCACTTCGAAACCGTAGGTTTTTCCGAGGAACGCCACAGTCTGCTCACCGACATAATACTTGAAATAATGCGTGGTCACAGCGAGACGGATGCACACGAACAGGATGAAGAGGATGGTCACCGCGAAGAGAATGATCCAGGGTGTGTTTTTAAAAAGGTCCTTGAGATCACCTCTGATGGAGGTTTTCTCCTTGGCGATGGGCTGAATGCGCTCGCGCGTGGAAAGGAACGTGATCAGAAAGAGAACCACGGCTGCCGCCGCGTAGATCGTCATGGTGATCGGCCATCCCTTCTTCGGCTGGCCGTCGCCCAGGTACCGGGACAAGGGAAGCGCTGTCGCGGAAACGATGATGCCGGCCAGGTAGGCGCCCACGAACTTGAAGGACGAGGCGCTGGTCCTCTCGTTCGGATCCGGGCTGATGACACCCAGGAGCGCCGTGTAGGGAATATTGATCGCGGAGTAGAAGAACATGAAGGCGATAAACGTGACATAGGCGTAGACGAGTTTCAGATTGGGACCGAAATCCGGTGTGATGAAAGTGAGTACCGCGGCGACGGCCAGCGGCAGGGACATCCAGAGCAGGTAGGGTCTGAATTTCCCCCACCGGGTTTTGGTCCGGTCCGCGGTGACGCCCACGCCCACGTCGATGAACGCGTCCAGGAGGCGGGACACGCCCATCATGGTGCCCGCGGCCGCGGCCGTCAGCCCGAAAACGTCCGTGTAGAAGAAGAACAGATAGACCATGATGGTCTGCCAGAAGAGAACGGAGGCCAGGTCGCCGCACCCGTATCCGGCCTTTTCCCAGAACGACAGTTTGTGACTTTCAGGCTTCATGAACGCTCCTTTCGGGATATCGACAATCGCGTCGAGGGGATATTCTCGGACAGGATCAGCCGGCGCGGGCATCCGCGTCGCGCTTCCGTCCGCGGGTTCCCGCATCCGGGCGTGAACCCCTCCGGACGGAAAGACACCGGCGGCCGTCAGCGGCCCATGACCGCGCGGACCGTGTTCTCGTCTTTCAGCTTCTCGACCGGCAGCAGACCGCCGGACAGTTTCTCTCCGTTCAACGTCAGCTCCCGCAGCCCTTTTTCGACGCCGTCCGGGTTTGAAACCTCGATGCGCACGAGTTTCCCCCGGAAGCGCCGGTGGACCTTGAACTGTTTCCAGCCGGACGGGACGCAGGGGTCGATGCGCAGTCCGTTGACCTCGGGCCGGATCCCGAGAATATGCTGTGTGGCGGTGAAGTAGGACCAGGCGGCCGACCCGGAAAGCCAGGGCAGGCGCGAGGCGCCTCTGCGGGGGCTGGCCGGGCTGTTCGTGAACTGGCAGTAGACGTAGGGTTCTATTTCCCGGATCTCGGCTTTGTCGTTCCAGGCCGCCGGCATGGAGGCGCGGAAATGCCGGAACGCGGCGTTCCCCCGGCCGAGCAGGGTTTCCGCGATGACGGCCCAGCCCTGAATGTGGCAGAAGATGGAGCCGTTCTCCTTCATCCCCTTGTTGAAGAGCACCGCCTTCATGACCGACACGTCCGCGCGCTCATAGGGCGGGTCGCAGATCATGAGCCCGAATTCAGTCTCGAGCTTCTCCGCGACGACGGTCATCACCGTTTCGGACTGTTCGCGGGACGCGTGACCGCTGATGACCGACCAGGACTGGGGGCTCAGCCAGATCGTTCCCTCGTCGTTCCGGCGCGAGCCGAAAGTCAGGCCGTCCTCCCGGATGCCCCGGATGAACCAGCGGCCGTCCCACGCGTGCTTACGGATGGCTTCGTCCAGATCCCCGAGCCGCTCCTTCGCCCAGGCGGATTCGCCGGTTTTACCGAGCGCGTCGCAGATTTCGGCGTAGGTCCTCAGGCCGTGCCGGACCTGAAACGCGACAAAAACCGACTCGCCCCTGGGGCCCAGCTGGATGCAGTCGTTCCAGTCCGCGGCCAGGCCGCAGGGAAGACCGTGGCCGCCGGACCGGCTGAGGTTGAATTCGATGGCGCGGCGCAGGTGACCGAGAACCGTGTCCTCTCCGCCGTCCGCGTAGGGGAGCACCTTGCTGTAGAATCCGATGTCGCCGGATTCCTTCACGTAAGCCGGAACCGTGTTGAACAGCCACAGGCAGTCATCCGACCGGTATTCCTCCTCCCGGGGCGCGGTTTCCCTGCCGGGGTGGTGGTTGAACTGCTTCACCACCGGCATGGCTCCGCCCGTGGACGCCTGCCCGGTGATCATCAGCTCGAGCCGCCGGACGGCTTCGTCGGGTATGGCGGGCAGAACCCCGAGAATGTCCTGCACCGTGTCGCGGAATCCAAGCCCGTCCCTCTCCCCCGCGTACACCAGGCTGGCGGCGCGCGACCAGGCGTAAGTGATCAGGCAATTGTAGGGATTCCAGACGTTCATCATGCTGTTGAATTCGGGATCCGGGGTCTCGACCGTGAACGCGGTGAGCCGGCCGTGCCAGTAGGATTTGACGCGTTCAAACTCGCTCCTGCAGACGGCCGGATCGGAAAAGGCGGCCCTGGCCTCCCTTCCCTCTTCGGCGGCCGTGCCGATGCCCATCAGCACGAGAATCTCGCGCGATTCGCCCGGCTTCAGGTCCGCGTCGGCCTGAAAGACGCCGCATCCGTTTCCACCGACCGCGATGGACCCGGAACATCGGCCCGTCTCAACCACCGCGGGATTTCCGTATCCCCGGTAGGGACCGATGAACCGCTCCCGGTCCGTGTCAAACCCGCTGATCTCGGCGCCGGTCAAGGCCAGGAACGTGTGCTTCGCCCCGCCCGCGTTGAAATCGCCTTTCACGACCGGAAGCAGGGGGTTGACCGCGTGCTGAATGATTCCGTCCACCACCTTCATTTCCATGATGAACTGGGTGTACTGCAGATTCACCCAGTCCATCCAGAGATGCCAGAAATTCGCGTATTCGACGAACGGAAAGACGGACAGGCGCCGCGGCCTTTGATCGCGGTTCTCCACTTTCAAAAGCCAGCATTCGAAATCGCGGCCCAGGGGCACGAAATAGAGTGATTCGGTGCGGATTCCGCCGTACTCCGATTCGATGACCGTGTAAGCGGTCCCGTGCCTGCAGACGGATTTGTACCGGTCCAGCGGTTTCCCGACAGGCTGCCAGGAAGCGGACCAGTAATCGCCGGAATCCCGGTCGCGGAGATAGAAATAACGGCCGGGCTGGTCCATGGGAAGCGTGTTCGGCCGCCACCTCATGAAGCGGCCCTGGGCCGCGGAATTGTAAAAGCTGTACCCGCCGGCATTGTTGGTGATGATCGCGCCGTAGGTCGTGGACCCGAGATAATTGCTCCACGATGCAGGAGTGTCCGGTCTTTCAATGACGTATTCTTTGTTCCGGTCGTCGAAATGTCCGAATCGCATGGAAAGATCCCAGTTTGCTGATGATTGATTTAATTTTAATTTTTTCAATAAATTGGATACATAATCGGAAACGTTTGCGCTGATATGAATTTAATGCCTGTTCCTGAAATTTCCAAGGTAAAAATGGAAGCAGGAGAAAAATGAAATGCCGGGTTCGGGTATCATCCTGTTTCGGACTTCGATGCTGAAGTCCTGAGCGGCGAATCCCCGGATTTCGGATGGATCCCCTGGATCGGGAATTCAGTCTTCAGCCTTTCTTCCAACGTGATAAAAGGCTGAAGCCTGAAATCCAAAATGAACCCGACGACTGTCAAGGCCTTGAATTCTTTCTTTTCACCGCACCAGGCACATCTTCAGGGACGCGGCGGACCGCCCGTTCGATGATCCGCAGGCGATCCGGCAGAGGTAAATGCCTGTCGGTACGGGGCGGCCGGACCGGTCCTTCCCGTCCCATCGGACCTCGAACCTCCCGGCCGACGACGCCCGTTGCTGAAGCGTACGGATGAGACCGCCGGACGCGCAGAAAATCCGGATTTCCACATCCCCCGGTCCGGGCACGGTGTATTGGATGCGCGTCTCCGGATTGAAGGGATTCGGATAATTCCCGAGGAGCACAGGCGATCCGGGCCGGAACGGCCGGCTGCTTCCATCCGTGCCGGATCCCTTCCTCGTCAACGGACGCATCCACTCGTGCATGGCGCGCCACTGCTCGACCGGCGCCTCGTGGCCGCCCGGAAAAGTCGTGAACACGAGATCCGGATTGCCCGTCTCCAGGAGCGTCGAATAGGCCGACTCGTTCACGGACAGAAGCCCGTCGGACTGCCCGCACACGAAATAGACTGGCATGTCTCTCAATGTGTACACGACTGAACGGTTCAGGAGTGCGCCGCCGTCGTACCAGAGCGCGCCCGCGAACACGCCGACCGCGGCCCAGGTATCGGGAGATTCGATGCCCAGCTTCCACGATCCGTACCCGCCCATGGAGAATCCGACAAGGTACTGCCGGTTCTCGTCAATCCGGAATCCGGATTTCACCGCGCGGATGCTCTCCCAAATATCCGTTTCTCCGACCCCATGGTACCAGAGATTTCCCCTGCCCCACGGAAGCAGCACATACCCGTTTTCGAAGCTTTCGTCGAGAACCTGGCGGGGGTTGAAATACCGGTGCAGAAAACGGATCCGCGTTCCGTAGGCTTCGTCCGAAAGACCGTGAAGCCGGACGGTCAGCGGGTAAGCGTTGTCCGGGGACCAGGCGTCCGGGAGGACCAGGCAGGCCAGGGAGACTTCTCCGTCCACGGGGGAAATCCAGGAGAGCACAATCGGCCGCTTGCGTTCCGTGTAGGACGCGAAACGGGAGGCGTTCCACTGCGCGGTGGTGTCCGTGAAAGAATCGTACACCGATTGGAGAAGAATCGAATCGGCGCGCGAAACGGAAACGGTCGCGTTGAGAGCATCAAGGATGGAGCGGCAGTGATTCGCGAACAATTGGTTGCTTGAGATGGAACTGTAGCGCTCCATCAGATCCTTCAACTCCAGGATGAGCGCGGGCCGAGGCGGCGTCACAGGACATGAATCCGCGGCTCGGACCGGAACGGCCGGAACGCAGAAGACCGCCAGTACGGTCAACATCCATGCCGAATGCGCAAGTTTTCCGGGTCGGATGGTCATTGCCTCCTTTGATTGCGAATCCCGGAGAATCCCGGGTTTCAGGCTGATCAGCCGCGGCGATCCCGAATCCGATCGGTCAGTCCTGCGGATGTTTCCTGATGAAATCGACGATTTCCTGCACCGTGCTGAAGGCCAGGGCCGTGACCGTGTCCGCGGCGCCGTAATAAATCGCCATGCGGCCGGTGGCCGCGTCGCACAGGATGGCGCACGGGAAAACCACGTTCGGCACGTCGCCCACGCACTCGTACGGCGTCTGCGGGGACCACAGGTAGGGCTTGGCGCGGCCGACCACTTTCCACGGCTTTTCAAGGTCGAGCAGGACGGCGCCCGCGCTGTAAACGAATCCGTTGCACGACTGGAGCACGCCGTGATAGATGAGCAGCCACCCTTCCGACGTTTCGACGGGAACCGGCCCGCCCCCGATCTTGGTGTACTGCCAGGAGTTGCCGATCGGGCCCATGACGTGGCGGTGCCGTCCCCAATAGCAGAGATCCGGGCTCTGGCTCAGGTAAATGTCTCCGAACGGCGTGTGGCCGCTGTCCGAAGGTCTGGACAGCATCACGAAATTTCCGCCGATTTTGCGGGGAAAAAGCACGCCGTTTCGGTTGAATGGCAGAAAGGCGTTTTCGTGCTGGTGGAACGTCTCGAAATCGCGGGTCCAGGCGACTCCGATCGTGGGCCCGTGATAGTAATTGCACCAGGTGACGTAGAAGCGGTCCTCGATCCACACGACGCGGGGATCGTACCCGTACACGAACTTTCCCACCTCGGGATCGTCGCACTGGAACCGGATGGGATCCGGGTCCAGCTTCCACTTCAGGCCGTCCGCGCTGAACCCACGGTACAGGGCCATGTGCCGAGACCAGTCGTCGGACCGGAACACGCCGGCGAACTGCCCTTTGAAGGGGACGACCGCGCTGTTGAAGATGCTGTTCGACGCGGGCAGGAGGTCCCTCGGAATGACCGGATTCTTCGAATACCGCCACACCGGCTTGTCGTACCCCGCCGGTTTTTCCTCCCACGGCAGATTGGGGATGTTCTTTTCGTTCAGGATCCTGAGTGTCGTCATCGTCTCCTCTTTCTGATGGATTTCTTCACTCATTCCGGAATGAACTGTCTCAAAAACGCCCGGCTCTGGTTGAGCGCCGCCCTGCGTTTTTCCAGGGACGCCTCAAACGTTCTGTCCTCGACCTCCACGCACACCGGGCCGTCATACCCCGCGTCTCCCAGCACGGAAATCAGTTTTCCCCACTTCACGTCTCCGAGACCCGGCAGTTTGGGCGTGTGGAACTCGAGCGGCGTCGCGAGAATGCCGACTTCGTCCAGGCGGTGACGGTCCACCCGGCAGTCCTTGGCATGCGCGTGAAATATCCGGCCAGCGAACTCTCTCGCGGCTTTCAAATAATCGATGCCCTGCCAGACCAAATGGGACGGATCGAAATTCAGCCCGAAGCCCGGATCCGGAATTTCGTCGAACATGCGCCGCCACAGGGCCGGGCTGGAGGCCAGGTTCTTTCCGCCCGGCCATTCGTCCTTCGTGAAATACATCGGACAGTTTTCGATGGCGATCCGGACCCCCAGGTCCGCCGCGAACCGGACGAGCGGCGGCCAGACTTCCCTGAATCGCGGCCAGTTCTCGTCTGTTGACCTCTTCCAGTCCTTTCCGATGAACGTGTTGACGACGCCGACTTTCAGTTTCGCCGCGGCAAGGATGACTTGCCTCAGATGATCGGTCGCGACACGGGATTCATCCGCGTCCGGGGACAGCGGATTGGGATAGTACCCGAGCCCGCTGATTTCGACGCCCGCGGCCGCGGCTTCATCGAGAACACCCTTCGCCCGATCGTCCGTCATGTCCGCCGCGTTCACATGGGTCACGCCGGCGTAACGCCGCTCCGCCCTGCCCTGGGGCCAGCACATGAGTTCGACGCAGGAATAGCCGGATTCCTTCGCGATCCGGAAAACGTCTTTCCGGTCCAGATCCGGCAGAATGGCGCTGACGAATCCAAGTTTCATCGTCTCCTCCACGGTCACAATGGAACACGGATCAAACGGACGCCGCTGGCGTCGCGGATGATGACGGATCAAACGGCTTAACGGGGTTATTCTACCGGTTTCAGATCATCTTCGACCGGTCAGTTCTCTTCCTGGAAATATCCGGGCAAATGGAACCATTTCACCCGATTCATGATAATCCTATTACCCATTCAATTTTCATGCAAATCCGCCAGATCCGCCGCAGGTCCGTGTTCTATCTCTTTTTATCCAGAAAAACCCAGCCGCCCTTCTTGTGACTTTTCAGAACTGCTTCGCACAGCAGGGCTTCACGGTGCCCGTCCTCGAAGGTCGCGAAAGGCGGTTTTGCCCTGAAATCCCCCTTTTCGATGGTTTCATAGAAGGCGCGGAAGCACTGCTTGAACGTGTCCGGGTAGCCTTCGTTGTGTCCGCCCGGATACCCCGCGTAGGGACGAACCGCCTCCGACAGAAGGCCCGGATCCTTCAGCAGGATCTCGTTGGCCTTGTCCCTCGAACCGATCCACATTTCGTTGGGACTTTCGCTGTTCCAGGAAATCGCCGACCCGGAGCCCGCGATCTCGAACCGGAGGCAATTCTTGCGGCCGGCCGTGGTCTGTGACACCCAGAGCGCGCCCTTCGCGCCGTTCTCGAACCGCAGGAGAATGCCTCCCCCGTCTTCGGTGGAAACGGGAACCGGCTCCAGGGTCTCGACCGGCCGTTTCTTCGCGGTTTTCCCCGAGAATGTTTCCACTTCGCCCCGGGGACGCCTGCGGATCGGGTGCACGGTCTGCAGGTCGGCGCACACGGCCGTCACGCGGAGCCCGGTGACGTGCTGCATGAGGTCCAGCCAGTGGGTACCGATGTCCGCCACCGCGCGAAGCGCGCCTCCCTCCTCGGCCAGCACCCGCCAGTTGTAATCCGTCGGATAGAGAAGCCAGTCCTGCGCGTAACTCCCCGAGACGGACAGGACGTTCCCCAGCCGGCCCGCGGACACGGCCTCCCGAGCCTCCAGGCACAGCGGGTAGAACCGCATGTTGTAGTTGACTCCAGCGGCGCATTTCGTGCGTTTGGAGAGGGCCGCGAGCAGAGCGGTCTCGCGGGAATTCATGGCCAGGGGTTTCTCGCAGAGAACGTGCTTGCGCTCCTTGAGCGCGTCCCGGGCCATCTGAAAGTGGAATCGGTTCGGAGTGGTGATGTGAACGGCGTCCACGGCCTGATCCTTCAGCACTTCGCCGTAGTTCCGGTACGCCTTCGGCAGGCCGAGCCTGGCCGCGGCGGACACCGATTCCGTCTCATTCACGCCGAGAATGCCGGCGACTTCGACCCCGATGCGCCTCAACGCCTCGGCATGCGCCGACCCCATGAAGCCGGCGCCGACCACCGCCGCCCGGATGACCGACATGCGTCCTCCTGGTTTGAATGACATAGTCCGGAAATCAGCGGCCCGTTTCCTGATTCGCCGCCGTGAGGGTCCCTCCGCCGTCCTGCCGGCGGGCCGCTTCGGCGACGATGGCGGCTGTGGCGGTCGCGCCGACGCGGTCCGCGCCCAGTGCTTTGACGCGCAGCAGATCGTCCAGCGAACGGATTCCTCCGGCCGCCTTGATCCGCACGTCCGGCCCGCAATGCGCCCGCATCAGCCGGATGTCGTCATCGGTCGCGCCCTTGGCCGAGAATCGGCCGTCCGGGCCGCGGACAAAACCGTAACCGGTCGACGTCTTGGCCTGTCTCTTATACACATCTGACGCT
>JAUCQC010000072.1 GCA_030372965.1 bacterium | reverse complement strand
CGCTGACTCGTGGGCTCGGAGATGTGTATAAGAGACAGCCGGAGAGGATACGGGGACGGGGCGGGAAGGTTGCGTTCTGATTCAGACCAAGTGCCCGGCGCCTTCAAGGCGCCGGGCACTTGGTCTGATCATCACCAGTTGCTTTTCGGCCTCCGTTTTCCGAACAGCGCGGCGCAGGGCGCGTTTTTCGTCGTATAGGCCTGGAGTTCGAGGCACCACACGGCGGCGAAAGTCCGGCACGAGTCCGAACCGTCCACCGCGCGTTCCTTCGGGAACTCCGCGCGGGGGCAGTGAAAATCGCAGAACCGGATGCGGGAGGATCCGACGCCGGCATTCCCGCCCGCGGGGCCGGTGCTGTCCGTTCCGTCCTTCACGCCGCGGGCCGCCTCATTCCACCCAGTACAGAATGCGGCCGCACTGCTCGCAGGTGTAGATCATCTGGTCCTTGCGGCCTTTCTCCCCGTAGGAGGTGGGCAGTTTGGCGAAACACCCGAGGCACACGTCGTTCTGCACGGGCACGATGGGCCGCTTGAAACGGGTGTGAAGCCGCTGATAGGTGCGCAGGAACCGGGGCGAGATGTTCTTGGCGATGTCGTCCATGGCCTTGCGGAGTTTTTCGCGCCCCTCCATCTCGAAACCCATGGTGGCTTCCGCTTCGGCCGTTTCCTTCAGCATGAGATCCAGATCCTGGTACAGCACCATCAATTCGATCAGGTTGCGGGTCATCGCTTCAGCCTCCCTGGATGGCTTTGAGGAAGGATCCGAAATCCGGGGCGGCGATCATGGCCTGCCTCAGTTTGGAATCGCGGACCGATTCCACGACCTTGCCGAGCACCGGAAGGTACAGGTTGTTCCCGTCGAGGGGCGGCGCCACGATGAGAAAGAACAGCTGGGCCGGTTTTTTGTCGAGCGCGTCGAAATCGACGCCCTTTTTCGAGATGCCCACCACAATGTGCAGGTCGGACACCGCGAGGGTCCTGCAGTGCGGGACCGCCACGCCCTTCCCGATGCCCGTGCTGCCGAGGGTTTCGCGCTTCGAGAGGGTCTCGATCACGAGCCCCTTGCTCCTGACGAATCCGCCGGTCACCAGGGGCTGAACCAGCTCATCCAGGACCGCCGGCTTGGTCCCGGACTGCATTCCCGGAATGAACAGCTCCGGTTTCAGAATCCTGACGAGTTCGTTGATCTTCATCACCGCTTCTCCTGCGTCACGTGACGGAATCGAGTTTTCTGCGCTTGAGCCGCTCCACGACCTGCTTGACGTCCTCCGACCGGTCCATCCGGCACACCAGCGTGACGCCCTTCTCCTGAACGACCACGACACGGTCGAGCCCGAGAACCGCCACGACGCCACCCTCCGTGTGCACGTACGACTGCGTGGTATCGACGAGCACCGCGTCTCCCGTCACGACGTTCCCGTTCGCGTCTTTCTCGCTGAGCTTGTGCACCTGCTCCCAGCTGCCGAGGTCGCTCCAGCGGAAATCGCCCCGCACGCAGAGCACGTTGGAGGCTTTCTCCATGATGCCGAAATCGATCGAGATGCTCCGGATCTGCCGGTACACGCGCTGGACCGCCCGGACGTAACCGCGCTTGTCGAGCGCCCCCCGGATCTCGCAGAGCCCGTCGTACAGGTCGGGAAGGAATTCCTCCACGGCCTTGAGAAAGACCGAGGTCCGGAACACGAAAATGCCGCTGTTCCAGACGAAATCGCCGCTGGCGAGAAACATGGCCGCGGTTTCGGCGTTGGGCTTCTCGGCGAAGGTCTTCACCTTGAAGGCTTCCACGCCGTAGAACGACCCCTCGCTCCCGTCGATCTGGATGTACCCGTACCCGGTCGCCGGCCGGTCGGGCACGATGCCCAGCGTGACGAAACTGTCCTGCTCCCGGGCCAGCTGGGCGGCCGCCAAAATGGATTTGCGGAACCTCGGAAGATCCAGTATGAGGTGGTCGGCCGGCGTGACCGCCATCACGGCGTCCGGTTCAGAACGGTCCAGAACCACGGCGGCGAGGCCGATGCACGGGGCGGTATCCTTGCCCATCGGCTCCCAGATGAAATGGGACCTGGGAATGCGGCCGGAGAATGGACGGAACTGGGATTTCTGGCCGGCTTTCGCCACGACATACAGGTTATCCCGGCCCACCAGGGGAGCGAAGCGGTCTAGGGTTTGTTCAAAAAGCGTCTTTCTGCCGATGATGTTCAGAAACTGCTTGGATCTGGATTCGCGGCTCCTGGGCCAGAACCGCGTCCCGGAACCGCCGGCCATGATCACGGCGTACAAATCGGACCTCCGATCCACGGCCTCTCGGAGAACGGCGGTGGAAGCCTTTCGCCGATGGCCGATTTCTGATCCATGTGTGAATGTACCGGATGGGCCGCCCCCCGGAACCTGGAAAGAAACCGGGCGAAGGGCCGCAAGGCCTCGAGGAAGGAGTGCGTATGAAGCCGAATTCGAGTGATACGATCCGCCTGTCGATAGGCGGTCCAGGCCTGGATGCCGGAACCGCTGCATCATCTCGGAGAACGAACGGGGTAACATCGTATAATAAAAAGAATTTATCAGAAAATCAAGCGCATTTCGGAGACGCGCTCCGCTCTTCCAGTCCGATTCGACCGGTCCGGAATCAAGCCGGCTTTCCCGGAAGGGCCGCATTCAGCCGCCGCCTGAGATCCAGCGCCTGCCGGCCGAGTTCCGCCAAGGTCCCGTCGTTGGCCACGATGAACTCCGAACGCTCCGCGCGGTCCTCGTCGCTCATCTGTGCGGCCATCCTGAGCCGGATGTGGGCTTCGTCCCATCCCCGCGATTCCCGCAGGCGTCGGATGCGCGCCTTCACCGGCGCGGTCACGGTGACTACCGTGTCGCAGAGACGGTCGCACCGGGTCTCGAAGAGAACGGCCATGTCAAGAACCAGCGGACGGCCGGGAGATTCCTTTCTCAGACGGCGGATTTCCGCGCGTATGGCCCGCACCAGGGCCGGCCAGACGATGCGGTTCAACGCGCGGAGCGCGGCGGGACTGTCGAAAACGATCGAGGCGACCAGGCCGCGGTCCAGTCGTCCCGAGGCCCTGAAAATCCGCTCCCCGAAAGCCGCCGCCAGTTTTTTCCGGACGGTCCGGTCCGAATCCGTCAGCCGCGCCGCGATCCGGTCCGCGTCCACGACACGACCGGCCCGGCCCGCGAGTCTGCGGCTGAAGGCGGTCTTGCCGCTCCCGATGCCCCCGGTCACGCCCGCGATCCAGGCCCGCCGGTCCGCGGCGGCCATCTCAGCGCGACTTCGTGATGAGTGTCGGAAACGGCGGCGTCGCGGCCGGGAACGGCACGCCCGGCTTGTACGCGAAGAAGTCGATGCTGGACAGCGGAATCGTCTTCAGCATTTCCGCGTCCCAGGTGATCCGGTTCCGGTTTGCCGCCCACAGGCTGTCCACGTA
>JAUCQC010000071.1 GCA_030372965.1 bacterium | reverse complement strand
GTACAGGAGTACAATCGGGCCACCTCCGAATCACATGTAAATTCGGAGGTGGCTTTTTATTCGACGAGGGCTCAAATCCATATTAATCATACAATAAGGACGGTTATGCATCTCCGTTTTATCCGTGACCGCTTGATTCCATTCCATCGATAAGACTGGCAGGCCGGGTTTTTCGGTAGAATGCACGCGTCATTTCCCTGTTCGGCGGGCGGAATATATAAAGAAGAGCCTTTTTATGTTTGACTTTTACGATCAATTTCATTAAAATATAAGGATAGATATGGCTCAAAACAGGACATCCACAAAATCGGGCGCGAAGACGGCGGCCGCGGGGACCTCGCGTTCCAGGCGGGACTGGATCATCGGTCTCTGCATCGCGGCCGCTTTTGTCATTGCCATCCTCTGGATGGCGGCCCGGGTTTCGGCAAACCGCTCCAGCGAAACCGTCCGCTTCTCCGAAGGCGGCGGCAACGTCGGGGTCGTGGAGCTCCTGGGGCCGATCTACAGTTCCGAACGCGTCGTCAAGCAGTTCGAAACCTTCGGCGAGCAGAAGAACGTCAAGGCCATCGTCTTCCGCATCGAAAGCCCGGGCGGATACGTGGCGCCTTCGCAGGAAATATACGAGGCCTCGAAACGGGTGCGCGACAGCGGCAAGCCGGTCGTGGTTTCCATGGGCACGGTGGCCGCGTCCGGCGGGTATTACGCCGCCTGCGGCGCGGACACGATCGTGGCCAATCCCGGAACCACCACGGGCAGCATCGGCGTGATCGCGGAATTCATGAACGCGGAGAAACTGCTCGACAAGATCGGCGTGAAGTTCGAAACGCTGAAGAGCGGCCGGTTCAAGGATTCGGGGTCGCCCTACCGCGAACTGACCGAAGCCGACAAAGCCTATCTCCAGTCCTGGATCGACGACGCCTACGGCCAGTTTGTCGACGTGGTCGCGGCCGAGCGTGGGCTCGACCGCGAAACCGTTCTGGGCATTGCGGACGGCCGCGTGTTCACCGGCAAACAGGCCCTGGAAGCCGGTCTGGTCGACACGCTCGGGGACTACCGCGACGCGATCCGCATCGCGGGACGGATGGGGAAAATCAAGGGCGAGCCCGAGCTGATACGCTGGCGTTCCAGGCGCGTCACGCTGTTCGATCTGCTGTTCCAGCAGACGGAGGGGGTTCTGCGGCAAATGGGAGGGGCGCGCCTGGCCTACCGACTGCCCTGAATCTGATAGCGAGCACATTCCCCACGCTTGCCGCGGGGAATGCGAGCGAATATAAGATGTCTGTTCTCTACAGATAGAAGATCCCCCGCCGCTTGCGGCGGGGAGCTTCAGCCAGCCGGCCGGTCTCATCCCGAAACCTGGGAGGTGACGCATGACCAAAGCCGACATCGTCGACCGCATCGCCAAGGGAACGGGATTGACCCGCAAGGAAACGGCCGCGGTGGTGGACGGTTTTCTGTCGATGATCACCTTCGCCCTCCAGAGCGGGGAGCGCGTCGAGCTGAGGGGATTCGGCACCTTCTGCCTGAGGCGGAGGCGCAAGAAGGTCGTGGCCAATCCCAAGACCGGGGTGGTCATGCACATCCCCGACCGGGTCGTGCCCGATTTCAAGCCCTCGCCCCAGATCAAGGCGGCCGTCACGCGCGGGCTCAGCGACGGGGAGAAATCCGAAACCGGCGTGCCCGCGAGCCAGACCGAACTCTTCACCGAATTGGATCGTTATTTTATAGAAGAATAAAATCCCGAAAGGAGGGATGAGCGTTGCCCTGCGGCCGTAAACGCAAGCGTCACAAGATCGCCACGCACAAGCGCAAGAAGCGCCTGCGCAAGAACCGACATAAAAAGAAGATTCGATGATCGACATCGGTCCGGAAGAGGATTTCGAATCCGCCTCAAAACCCTCCGAATGGAGGGTTTATTCTGTCCGGGAGATCACGCGCGAGATCAAGCGCAGCCTCGACGAGGGGTTCGCCCCGCTGGCAATTGAGGGGGAGATCTCCAATTTCAAACGGCACACTTCCGGCCATCTCTATTTCTCGCTCAAGGACGCCGAAGCTCAGATCGCCTGCGTGCTCTGGCGCGGACGCGCGGGCGGCCTCGCCTTTCAGCCCAAGGACGGCGACCATGTCCTGGCGTTCGGCACGCTCACCGTGTACGAGCGGCAGGGGAAATACCAGCTCGACACCCTGTGGCTGAGGCCGCTGGGCGTCGGCGCCCTGCAGGCCGCGTTCGAGGCGCTGAAGCGCAGGCTGGCCGGCGAGGGGCTGTTCGACGCGGACCGAAAAAGGCCGATCCCGGAATTCCCGCGGCGGATCGGCATCGTCACCTCCGAGAGCGGGGCCGCGCTCCGCGACATGCTGAGCGTCATCGGCCGGCGGGCGCCCTGGGTGGAGGTGGTGCTCCGGCCGGCCGCGGTGCAGGGGGAAGGCGCGGCCGAGGACGTGGCCGCCGCCATACGGGAGCTGAACGCCCTCGGCGGAATCGACGTGCTCATCGTCGGACGGGGCGGCGGATCGCTCGAGGACCTCTGGGCGTTCAATGAAGAGGCGGTGGCCCGCGCCGTCGCCGGATCCGGAATCCCCGTCGTCTCCGCGGTGGGGCACGAGACCGATTTTTCCATCTGCGACTTCGCGGCCGACCTAAGGGCGCCGACGCCTTCGGCCGCGGCCGAGCTGGTGGTGAAGGACAGGCGGGAACTGGAGGAGCGCATCCGCGTCCTGGCGGGCCGGGTGAGCCGGCTCGTTTCGGACGGCATCCACCTGAGGGCCGAGCGGGTCTCGAACCTGCGGTCCCGCTGGGGATTCCGCGCGCCGGGGGCTGTCTCTTATACACATCTCCGAGCCCACGAGAC
>JAUCQC010000070.1 GCA_030372965.1 bacterium | reverse complement strand
AGCGTCAGATGTGTATAAGAGACAGGGGTTCCGGCGCCCGAACGGGCGCATCCGGTTCCGGCGCCGCGGGCTTCGCCGGTTCCGCCGCCCGGGGTTCGGGCGGGGCCTGGGGCTGTTCCTTGCTCTGCGCCTCCAGGCGTCCGAGATTCTGTAGCACGTCCGAGATTTCCAGATCGGGCTTCTCGATCAGCTGACCCACCCGGTCGACGGCCGCGTGGATCTGGTCGTACTGCGCGGACGTCGGCGAGAGGACGTGCCGTTTCATCGCGGAAAAAACGCTTTCCAGGGACTGGCAGAGCGTTTCCACCTGGTTGAGGTTGACCGCCCGGGCCGCGCCTTTGAGGCTGTGCGCCTCCCGGTAGATGGTTTCGATGACCGGCGTCTGTTCGCCTGCATCCTGAATCTTCTCGAGTTCAAGAAGGTTGGAGGAGATGCCCTTGAGGTGCTCCTCCGCCTCGATCTTGAACATCGCAAGAAGCTCTTTCAGGAATTCGGCTTCATTATTGATCATAAAAGGGGCCTCGTGTTCGTCGATCCCATGGATCCGCTACCTGGCCATCGTCACCATTTTGCTCTGCAAATCCTCGATCTGCCGGGTCAGCTCCGCCTTGTCCCCCGTGACCTTGCCCTCTTCGTTCAGGGTGTCCAGGAGGGCCTGGAGGTTGCGGATGGTTTTCCGCAGGGTGTTCGCGAAATCGGGCGCGAAGGTCATCTTCTGCCGTTTCATCACGCTGAAGAAGGTCTCCAGGGACTGGCAGATGGGCTCGACGTCGGCCAGCCCGATGGTCCGGGCGGCTCCCTTCAGGCTGTGGGCCGCGCGGTGCACCGGTTCGGCGGCCTGGATCTGCTGGTCCGTGCCCTGAACGCGTTCCAGCTCATCCACGCCGTCGAGCATGGCCTGGATGTGCTCGGCGGTCTCCGCCTTGAATATGGAGAGCAGTTCCTTGAAAAAACCGTCGTCCTTGAAATCCATGAACGCCCCCTTGGCCTAGAGTTTATACTGCTCGACGAGATGCTTGAGCCGCTGGCCGAGGTCCTGAAGATCCCGGGCCGCGGACTCCACCTGCTTCGTGGCCGTCACGTTCTGGGCGCTGGCCTGCTTGATGCTCTCCATGGCCGCCACGACCTGGTCCATCCCGACCAGCTGTTCCTGCGAGGAGACGGCGATCTGGGTCGTCGCCTGCGCGGCTTCCTCGACGCTGGCGGCCAGGTGCTGAATCGACTCCCCGGCCTCCTGCGACTGCTTCACGCCCGCTTCGACGGCCTTGCTCCCCTGCTCCGTGGTCATGACCGCGCCGCTGGTGGCCTTCTGGATGTCGTCGAGAATGCTGCGGACCCGCATGGTGGACTGTTTCGACTGCTCGGCGAGGCTCTTGACCTCGTGCGCGACCACGGCGAAGCCCTTGCCGTGCTCGCCCGCCCGGGCCGCCTCGATCGAGGCGTTCACGGCGAGCAGGTTCGACTGTTCCGCCACATCCTCGACCGTGGCGATGATGCCTCCGATGGCCTGTCCGTGTTCGCTGAGCTTCATGATGCTCTCGGCGATGGATTCCATCTGGGATTCGATGCGCCGGATGCCCTCGATCGTCGTGGCCACCGATTTCTCGCCGGTCTGCGAGATTTGGACGGCTTTCTGGGCGCTTTCGGAAACGTGTTTCGCCTTGCGGTTGGCGTCCAGTGCGGTCTGCCGGACTTCCTCGACCGTGGTGCTGGTCTCGTTGGCGGCCGTGGCCGTTTCCGTCGCGCCGGAGGCGATCTCGGTGACGGAGGCCGAAATCTCGGTGGAGGCGGACGCCAGCGAGCTGACCGCCTCCTTGATCTGCTCGGTGAGCGTCCGCAGGTTCTCGACCATGGTCCGGAACACACGCAGGAGGTTGGCCATTTCGTCGTTGCCCTCGATGGAGGGCACGCGCACGGTCAGGTCGCCCCGGGCCACGCGGTCAGCCACTTCGATGGCGATGTTCAGGGGCCGGATGAACGTGGGCGTGAGAAGCACCGACAGGGCGATGATGACAAAGAGAAAAAGGAGGATGAGGATGACATTGTTGCGCAGCATCGACCGGTTCTGTTTTTCCACTTTCTTCAACCCATCCGAAAACTGCGTCATGATGCGCGATTCGGCGGATTCCAGCCGGAGCCGGCACTCTTCCCCCGGGGAGGTCCCCTCGGCCGTCACCCGGGACGGATCGGCGGTCTGGACCGTTCGTCCGGTTCCGTCGAGAACGGCCTGATAGAGATCGCGGATGGCCTGGATCTCTCCCGGCCCGAAGGCGTCGGCGTTCTGGATCTTGTCGATCCGGGAGCTGAACTCCTGTTTCAGCGGCTCCACGGCGCGTGAGGCGTCGCCGCCGGTCCGCTGGGCGGTCCGGATCGCGGCCTGGGTGGACCGCAGCGTGTTCTTCAGATCCCCCACCGCGTCCAGCAGCGGGATGGCGGTTTCTCGGATGCGCACCATCTCCCGGTTGTTCCGGTTGATGAAATACGCGGTCTCCAGAACGCCTATGACCAGCGCCAGAACGGCGACCGCCGGGATGACGTAGAGTTTATACTTGAAACTGATCTTGTTCCACATGGTCAGCTCCCTTGCTGGTTTCCGGGGCGGGTGTCGACGGCGCCCGGCTTTATTCCACCTCGTCGTTTACGACGAGTTTTGTGTCCATGACCATCTTTTCGACGTCCAGCACGACCAGCCCGTCCAGCGCGATGCCCCGCAGGTATTCCGCCCGGATCCCGGTCAGGGTCGGCAGTGAAGTCTGAAGCGCGTCCGCCCGGACGGTGCGGACCCCCACGATCCGGTCCGCCAGGATGCCCAGTTCCATCCGGGACGTCTGCACGACGATGACCCGGTTGAGATCGCTCAGCCCCTTGACGGGCAGGTCGAAAAAACGCCGGATGTCGTTGACCGACACGATGCGGCCGCGGATGTTGATGAGGCCCATCACAAAATCCGGCGTTCCAGGGATGGGCGTGTATTCCCGCATCGGATAGACTTCGCCGATCAGGTTCGTCTCGATGCCGTAATGCTCGCTGGCCAGAACGAATTCGAGGACTTCGATGACGTTCCCCGTGTCCTCCTGGCCGGCGAGTTCCACGGCCAGCTCGTCCGCCCGGCTCTTGAGAATGTCCGCCCGCTTGCGGGCGGCGGGATCCTGCGCCGATTCGGCGTCCGGCGCTCCGGGTCCGGTTTTCGGTTTCCGTTTGATCATGCGTTCATCCCGCGGTTCAGCGTCGACAGAATGAGTTGCTGCATCAGGCCCGCCGTCATCCCCTCGGATTCAGTGAGAACCGTCTCCTGTCCGACTCCCTTGAGAAGGGCCAGCGCGTTCTCGAAATACTTGCGCGATTCGCGGATCTTGCCGGCCTGCTGGGAGAGGTTGCCCAGCATGTAGTGCGCCAGCACGAAGTCGGAATCGAGATACAGGGCCCGCTTCAATGAAGCGATGGCGTTTTCCACGTCTCCCTGCTCCTGCAGGATCACGGCCCGCAGATGGTAGTGCCCGGGGTTGAGTTTTTCGGCCGATATGGCTTTCTCGCACCAGACGATGGCATCCGCCAGCTGTCCGCGGTTGGCGTACGCCTTCGCGAGCAGGGACATCAGCTTCGGATCGGATCCGTTCCCGTTGAGCGACTTCTCCGTCCGCTCGATGACTTCCTCGTACCGGCCGTTCTCGTACAGCGCGAGCGCCTGCTCGTATTCCGAAACGGGCTCCCGCGCGACGGCGGTCTCGACGGCGGTTTCCGGAAGCGGCCGTTGCCTCGGCGGGGCCGCGACGGGTTTCGCCTCGTTCGTCCGGAACCGGGGCACGAAGGCCGAGAAAGCCGGTTCGGCCTCCCGGGGGGATTCGATGCCGTCTCCCCGGACGAAATCCCGGTACCGGCGCTTCGCCTCCTTTTCCTTCCGGTACAGGATGGCGCCGGGGAAATTGCAGGCGGTGTACTGGGGGAAGAAAATATGCGACGTCTCGCTCGATCCCACGACGAGCCATCCCTTGTCCATCAGGCTCTGGTGGAACCGCTCGATGATCTTGGTCATGTGGTCCTGCGTGAAGTACATCAGGACGTTCCGGCAGAAAATGATGTCCATCGCGTTCGTGTCGTTGAACAGCGACGGATAGCTGTCCTCGACCAGATTGAGCGACTGGAACTTCACCATTTTCTTGATCTGCGGATGGATGACGTAATGGCCCTCGGCGTTCACCTTGAAGTAATTCTCCTTCAGCCAGTAGGGCGTCCCCCGGAAGGACCACTCCCGGTACACGCCCTCTTCCGCCCGCTGCAGGAACTGGGGATTGATGTCCGTTCCGAGAATCGAAATTTTCCAGGTGTGGAGATCCGGGATCATCCGGCTGAACAGGATCGCGATCGAATAGGCCTCCTCGCCCGTGCAGCAGCCGGCGCTCCAGAACCGGATGCGGCGGTCCGATTCCCAGCGGGAACGGATCAGCTCGGGGAGGATCTGCTTTTCCAGCGCCTCGAATATCTTCGGTTCACGGAAGAAATACGTTTCCCCCACCGTGAACTGCAGGGCCAGGGTCTCGATGTGCTGTTTCTTGAGCGTCGTGGACATGAGCCAGCGGATGCAGGCTTCGGGATCGTCGAAGCCGAATTCCTTGGACGCCGCCTGGATGCCCTTGAGAAGATCGAGCCACCGCTCCTTGGGGAAGAGCAGGCCCATCTGAACGGCCATGAACTCCGCGAATTCCGCGAGAAGGGCGGTGTGGATCCGTTTCGTCACGCGGCGTCTCCGCTCCCCTTGCGGTATGATCCGGAGGAGGACGGTGGATTGGCCGATTCCTCACGTTTCAATGCCGCGTCGAGCCGCGAAGCCTCATCGCCGGACAGCAGGCGCTCCAGATCGTGAATCAGAATCATGCCGTCGTCCATCTTGAGCACGCCCTCGATGGTGTCCATGTCCCCGAGTATGGCCTCCTGACGGACGATCCGGGATTCATCGATTTCGATGATGTCCGCCACGTTGTCCACCAGAAGCGCCAGCGGACGGTCCGAAGTGCGGCAGACGATCAGGTGATCGTCCACCCCGACCGGCTTCTCCTCCAGCCCGAAGCGCTTCCGCAGGCTGGCGATGGGCACAATGCGGCCCTGCAGATTGATGACGCCGAGAATCAGGTCCGGAGCCTTGGGAAGGGGCCGGACGGCCACGGATCGGACGATTTTTTCGACCCAGCTCAAAGGCAGGGCGAATTTCTGATCGGCGAGGGAGAAAAGGATGAAGTGCTTTTTTTCAGCCATGAACGGTCAGCCCCTGGTTTTCCCGCCTGTCAGCGTTTCCTGAACGACCTGGATGACCTGCCGTATGTCAAAAGGTTTGGTGATATAGACTTCAGCCCGCACTTCCTGGGCGAGTTCGATCTCTTTTTCCGCGTCCTTAGCGGTCAGAAAGAGCACGGGAACCTCACTCAAAGGCTTGTAAAACTTGATTAAACGGGCGGCGGTCAACCCGTCCATCTGCGGCATCACCACGTCCATGATGATCAGGTCAGGCTGATGCTTCTTGGCCAGTTCCACGCCTTCGAGTCCATTCTGCGCCGGAATGGTTTCATAACCCTCCCGCTGAAGGAATTTTGAAAGCAGCATTCGAATGCCCGGATCATCGTCGACGATCAGAATCTTGGAGGCCAATTCACTCCCCCTTTGCTTTCAAAATGGACATTTCAGCCTCGAATCCCTTGCAAAAGGAAAAAATTTCCCATTCTAACTTGAATTTTTTTATTCAGCAGAATTTACGCAAAACCTATGCCATGCATCATTTGTATTTATTCAGACTTGGGATCAATTTTATCTGTTTTCATGATCCGGCTGACAAGAACCGCTTCAGGGACCGCGCCTTCCAGACCGTCCGAATCGTTGATCACGGTCTTCGGGACTCCCATGACTCCGTACTTCTGGCCGAGATGGGGAAATTCCGAAATCTCAACGACATCGCAGGTGATGAGTTCCGATTCCATTGCCAGGCCGTACCCGAGAATGGCGGATTGCGGGCAGTAGGGACAGGTGGGCGTCACGAACACCTGCAGGTGAACCGGCCGATCCAGCCCCTTCAAGGCTTTCCGTGATTCCTCCGAAAGCCCGGAATCGCGGCGCGACAGCCGGAGCAGGGTTTCCAGAAAAGTCATGAATTCGTAACCGGACGGCATTCCGTAGAAACGCAGGCCCGAATCCTTCTCCCCGATCAAAACGGTGGCCGGAATCTTGTCGACCCCGTAACGGCGGGCTTCCTCCGCGTCGCTCACGAAATTCCGTGTCTCGAGCGTGATCCTGTCCGACAGGGACGCGACGTCCTTCAAAAGCCTCTCGGTTTCTACGCAGAAGCGGCAGGCGCCCGCGAGCATCTGCGTGAAATACACGAGCTTGACGGGCTCCCGCAAAGCCGACAGCCGCTCCCGCACCTCGCGTTTGTCTTCTTCTCGAAGCATGCCGGTCTCCTTTCGGCTCCGTCAGTCTCCGTCCTTCGGATTGACGGCGATTTCGATCTCGATCGGAAACGCCTTGGACAGCATGGCGGACACGGAGCAGTACGTCGTTCTCGACAGATCCACGGCCTTCCGGACTTTGTCAAGGTCCAGGTCCGGCCCCCACAACCGGTACTCCATTCGCACGGACGTGAACACTTTGGGGTGATTTTCCGAACGCTCGGCACGGAGGACGAGTTCGTACTTGTCCACGCGGACCCGCATCTTGCGGAGAATCGAGACGACGTCCATGCTGGTGCAGCCGCCCAGGCCGAGCAGGATCAGTTCCAGCGGCTTGGCCGCCCCGTCATGGCCGCCGACGGATTCCTCCGTGTCCATGACCACCCAGTGCTTCGAATCGGCGGCGCCGGCGAACGTCAGGCCGTCGATCCATTTTAATTTCGCTTCCAAATCCCGCTCCTTCGGCGCCCCAGCGCCCCGCTGTCGGTCAGAGCAGCGCGTCCAGTTTTTTGGAAATGACGTTTTTCGGCACGGCGCCCGTGATCTGATCCACAGGCTGTCCGTTCTTGAAGAAAATCAGCGTGGGGATGCTGATGACGCCGTATTCGCCGGCCAGCTCGGCCTGCTGTTCGGAGTTCACCTTGCCGATCTTCGCGCGGCCGGCATAGGCCGCGGCCAGTTCGGACAGCACGGGTCCGATGGCCTTGCAGGGCCCGCACCAGGTGGCCCAGAAGTCCACGCACACCGGAATTTTCGAATCCAGAACCTCGGTTTTGAAGTTATCCTTGGTGAGTTCGACTTCGGAAGACATGCTGTTCTCCTCTGTGAATAATTCGAGTCCCGCGGCGCGGGATCAGACGATGGGCTCTCTTCATGTTCCGATGACGCACGGCGCCGAATCGCTCCCGCGGAGCCGGCCCGGTCAATGGGACAGCGCGTCCAGCAGTTTCAGGACCCGCTCATTCTTGATGCGGTAGCACACCTGGTTCCCGTCCCGTTCGGATTCGACGACGCCCGCGTGCCGGAGGAGCGAGAGGTGCTGGGACAGGTTGGGCTGGGAAACGCCGAGCAGTTCCTCCATGCTCTTCACGCAGGGCCTCTGTTCGCGGATCAGCGCGACGATGCGCAGGCGCGTGGGGTGACTCAGCGCCTTGAACAGCAGGGCGTTTTCGCCCGTAGATTCCGCGCTCATACCCCGCCCTTCAGCCTGACGATTCCACGTAGTGCAGCGCGGATTCGGCCGCGATCGTGGCGTCCCCGACCGCGGTCGAGACCTGTCGGACGGTTTTGGCGCGCACATCGCCGGCGGCGAAAACGCCGGGGATCTTCGTGGCCATGTCCGCGTCCGTGAGAACGCCGCCGATCGCGTCGAGCGGCAGGCGGCCGTTCAGAAATTCCGTGTTCGGCTTCAGCCCGACCCAGATGAACACGCCGTCGGCCTTGAAATCGCTCCGGGTCCCGTCGGCCCGGTTTTCCACAGTGACGGATTCCACTTTCTTCGCGCCGTTGATGGAGACGACCCGGTGGCCGAGAAAGACGGATATCTTGCCGTTCTCCCGCGCCCTCTGCTGGAGAATTTTCTCCGCGTTCAGCCGGTCGGTGAATTCGACGAGACGGATCGATTTGACGAACCGGGTCAGGTACAGGCTCTCCTGAACGCCCGAACTGCCCCCTCCCACCGTGACCACGTCCTTATCCCTGAAAAAGGGGCCGTCGCAGGTCGCGCAGTAGGAAACGCCCTTCCCCCTGAATTCCGCCTCTCCGGGCACGTTGAGCTTCTTCGGATCACTGCCGCTCGCGAGGATCAGGGACCGGGTCTGGAATTCGCCGCTGTCCGTGACGATCTTCATGGGTTTTTCATCCGGCAGGACGTCCGTCACCGAGGCGTTCCGGATTTCAAGGCCGAATCGCCTGGCCTGCGACTCCATTTTGGACGCCAGTTCCGCGCCGCTGATGCCCTGCTCGAAACCGGGATAATTCTCGATCCACTCCGTGGACGCGGCCTGTCCGCCGGTCATCATGCGCTCGAGAAGCAGGGTTTTCATCTGCGCGCGGGAGGCGTACAGCCCCGCCGTCAGACCCGCGGGACCGCCGCCGATGACGATCAGGTCGTACACGGACATGAATGGACTCTCCTATATATTTATTGGCTGGGTGCCGGTTGGATAAGGTTATTCGAATAAATGAATCTAAGGGAGATTTGCGCCAAAAGCAAGCGGATTTTCTCAGCCGTCAGTCTTCGCTCTTCGATCCTTTTTTCGCTTCGCCGGAGAGACTGGGATCGATGCGCTGGGGCTCGGACGCGTACCGGATGGCCGTGGCCTTGGTGATCTTTCCGTTGCGCACGAGCTGAAGCAGATTGTCGTCGAGCGTCTGCATGCCCATCTGGGCGCTGGCCTGCATGATGGAGGGGATCTGGTGGATTTTTTTCTCGCGGATCATGTTCCGGATGGCGACGGTCGCGATCATCACCTCGATGGCGGCCAGCCGGCCGATGCCGGAGGCGGTCGGGAGCAGCCGCTGGGACACGACGCCGACCAGCGAACCGGACAGCTGGGCGAGCACCTGTCCCTGCTGTTCGGCCGGGAACACGTCGATGATGCGGTTGATCGTGTCTGGCGCGTTGCGCGTGTGGAGCGTCGAGAGCACCAGGTGCCCGGTTTCGGCCGCGGTCAGCGCGAGCGAAATGGTCTCGAGATCGCGCATCTCACCGACCAGGATCACGTCCGGGTCCTCGCGAAGGGCGCTCCGCAGGGCGTTCGAGAAGGACAGCGTGTGATGCCCCAGCTCGCGCTGCTGGATGAGGCAGTTCTTCTTGGGATGGGAGTACTCGATCGGGTCTTCGATGGTCAGGATGTGCGAATGCCGCTCGGTGTTGATCAGGTCGAGCATGGCCGCGAGCGTGGTGGACTTGCCGTGTCCCGTCGGGCCGGTGACCAGGATGAGGCCCTCCATGGACCGGGCGAGCTTGACCAACGTTTCGCCGAAGCCCAGTTCCTGCAGGCTGCGGATCCGGTCCGGGATGATTCGGAAGGCGATGCCGTAACCGCCCATCTTGGTGAACACGTTCGCCCGGAAATTGGCGACGTCCGCCACGTGGTACCTGAAATCCAGCTCCAGGTTCTGCTTGAACCGCTCCATCTGGAAGTCGTCCAGAATCTGGACGATGATGTCCTCCATGTCCTGCTTCGAGAGGGTCTTGCCCTTGAGCTGCTGGATGCGTCCGTCGATCCGGACAATGGGCGTGTACCCCTCGCTCAGATGGATGTCGGACGCCTGGCTCTTGACGGCGTGGGTGAGCAGCTGGTTGATGTTTTCCCGGGTGATCATGCCTGTGCGTCGGACACCGGCGTGATCGTGGGGGTGATGAATATCATCAGGTCGGTCTGCATGTCCTGCTCGTAATCATGCTGAAAGAGCCGGCCGATGAGGGGCAGGCTGCCCAGCAGCCAGAGACGCTTGGTGGTCTCGTTCCGAAGCGTCTTCACCAGGCCGCCGATGACCACGGTCTCTCCGTTCCGGACGGTGATGATGCTGTTGACCGAACGCTTGTCCGTGACCGGCGCCTCGTTTCCCGCGATGACCTTCCAGTCGACGATTTCCTCGATGATGGGGTTCACGTACATGGTGATCTCGTCGTTCGGCCCGACGTGGGGCGTCACGTTCAGCCGGATGCTGATCTCCTTGTAGTCGAAGGTGACCATGTCGCCCTGACCGCCCATGCCCCGCTGGACGCGCGCCACGGGCACCGTCTTGCCCACGCTGATGGACGATTCCTCGTTGTCCGTCGCGAGCAGGCGCGGGTTCGAGACCAGCTTGGAATTCGTCTTGGTCTTCAGAAAATCGAGCATGGCCACATACTGGCTGGCGTTGAGCCGCCCCAGCGTCATGGTGCGGCTGAGCCCGAACATCGGCGTTTCGCCCGCGCCGTTCGAAATGACCGTTGATTTCTGGTCGTTCAGCCGGTTCGTGCTGTAGGCCATGTTCAGGGTCTTGTCCCAGTCGATGCCCAGCTCATTCTTGAAGGACGGCGCGACCTCGACCAGCTTGGACTCAATGAGGATCTGCACGGGCGCCCGGTCAAGCTCTGCGATGACCTGGTTGATCTGCCCGACCTTTTCCGGGCTGTCGGTCACGACCAGGATGCTCGAGCGCCGGATGCCCTGGACCGTGCTGAGCTCATAATCGGTGCGGGCCTTTCCCGCCTGCTCGTAATCGAGAAAATCGGAAGCGAATGCCTCGACGAGCGAGTCGTTGGTGGCGATGCGCTTGACCACCTTGGCCACGTTCACCGCGTCCGCGTAGCGGAGACGGTAGATTTTGGTGATCCGCCCCGCCTTGGATGTCAGCGCCATGGGCCTGACCGTGATGATGTTGCCGTCGATGAAATAATCGCAGTCATTCGTGTGGATGATCTTGTCCATCGCCTGCCGGAGCGTGACGTTCTCAAGCTTCATCGTGGTCTTGCCTTTGACCGCTTCGCTGACCACCATGTTCAGCTGGTTGGAGGCCGCCACGAGCCGGAGCGCGTCGCGCACCGGGGTTCCGTTGAACTCGAAGGAGACTCGCTGGTCCCAGGGAATGGCGCGGGAGCCGTCGTCCGGAACCGGCGATTCGGGGACGTTCGGGAGCGGGACGGAAATGTCGGATCGGGCCCGGTCAGGCTGAACGACCGGCTGAATCTGGGTTTCCGCGGACGCGCGCTCCGGCACGGACGCGAACAGATCGCCGCCTTCCGGTCTGCGCGGGCTGTCGAGGAGGAGGGCGTTGCCCTTGAGCACCACGTTGAACCTGGAATCGGGCAGAACGCCGAGAAGGGCGCGGATGCCCGGCGACTGGCCGAGAACCGGGGACAACTGCAGGCGCTGGAAGGCGCCTGACGGAATCGGGGTTTCGCCCGCAGGCACGGCCAGTTCTGAATTGCCGATGAAGAGCGCGGCCGTCCGGTCCGCGTGGCGCGCGAATCCGGTCCAGTCGAACCGGCCGTCAAACTGCATGGAGAGGGTCATGCGGTCCTGAGATGATGTCGGAGAAACCGAGATCAGGCGGGCCGTCTGAGAGACGGCGTCCCCATACGCGATCTGGGTCCCGTCGAGGAGCCGCTCGTCATTGAAGGCCACGACCACGTGGCCGTTCTTTTTCAGGATCGACAGGGGCAGGTTCGGCTCGTATCCGATATCCGCGCGGAAAACCGGCGGATCGGCCGTGACCTGGCGCACCAGGATGCTGCGGTCGTATTCCGGGTCTATGGTCACCACGGAGCCGTCCATGGAGCCGGCCTCCCCCAGGAAGTACAGGGTGATCTGGCCCGCGTCGTCCTGGGACAATCCGATCCAGACGGCCTTCTTATCGAAGGCGAACACGGCCCACGACTTGTCGCCCCGGTTTCCCTTTTTAATGGATTCCAGCGTGCTCTGGGGGAAGAGGCTCCCCGCTAAAAGCAGACCGGCGATCACGAGGGAAGAAACGGTTTTTCGGTTCATGGCGACTCGCTCCACTGAAGTGTATACATCTTTCCCCCTTTGCGGCAGTAGACCTTGTTGCCCTCGATCTTGTCCACGCGAATGCCGTTCTTCTCTTCGCCGACCGCGAGGACGACGTCGTTGATCAGCACGTAGGGCCTGCCGCTCATCCAGACGATTCCCTTGACGCTGACCGGCGCGGAGGCCGAGGCCTTGCGGCCCGTGAAATCGAATTCGGGCCTGGAAAAGGGGTCGCGGGACCCCCAGGTCCGCCCCGCCGAAGTGTCCGCCTGGACGGCCTTCGGCGCGTCGCTTTTCAATGCCTCCACCGCGGATTGCACGACCTTCCCTGCCGTTTTCTGTGCCGCTTTCGCCTTATCCTGGACTTTTTCCTTGCCGCCGAAAACGCCCAGAAAGTTCAGCGCCAGCAGGAGCGCGGCCGCGCCCCCGCCGTACATCAGCATGTTCTTTTCGCGTTTCTGAAGTGCCATATCCGTCCCGGAATGCGGAATCGTCTACCAGGGCCGTATGCCGGTCTGGGAGATTCCGATCATGATCCGATAATACTCCTGGTTGAACGCGACGCCTTCCACGGACAGGCTGACATTCTGGGGCAGGTCATATTGAACGCCGACCATGCCGCCTGTCCAGACGCCGCTCTGGTATTTTCCTTTCTTTGTGCCGACGACCGTCTCGGATCCGTCCGACGCGAGAAGCGTCTGTTTCTTGGAGTCGAGCCGCTGCACGGCCCAGACCGCGCCTCCGATGTAGAATTTGAGCGTCTTGCCCGGCAGGAGGATGCCCGCGTGACCCGTCGCTTCGCGTGAATCGTATTTCAGGCTGAATTCCTGGGTCCAGTAATCACCGGGCTTCGTGTAAACCGCCTCCGACGGAAACCGGATCACGTTCCCGCCCCCGAAAATCACCAGGGGATTCGTATTCCGTGAAGAGCGGGGGTTCCTGACCCGAGACTTTGGCGCGGGTTTGGCGCCCTGCGCCGGCATCTGGAAACTGAATCCGGCGCCGTACGCGATCCGGTATTTGTCATTGGACACTGAAAAACCGGGGCTGTTGTGTTTCATGGCCAAATCCACGGCGCCGATCAGACCGTAAGCGTCCAGCCCGGCCCCAAGGCCGTACTGCGTTTTGAACAGGACGCGCCTCGTTTCGGCGGTCTGAGTGCCCTCATCGAGGGTCTGAAAGGCGCCGCTCAGGGCCATGGTCCACAGGCCCTTGCCCGCCGCACCCGCCGGATTGCCGCAGGTTTGGGCGGACAGGAGACCGGTCGAGAGTATAGTGAGCAGGGCGAATGCAATTCGATTGATCTTCATGTGATTCGTTCTCCCGCCCTTACGGCCGCCGGTTGATATCGATCAGGAACTGGCCGGCCACAGCCGCCCATCCCCTGTAGAAAGTGTTGTTCCAATTGATCCGTATGCCGGTGATGCCGCCCTTGGGTTTTTCCGGATTCAACGCGGAGGATATCGTGATATAGTAGTAGCTCTGCCCCATTCCATTGCCCGTGTTGAATTCGGTCCAGCTCAGCTTGGCCTGCGCAGTCTCGCTCGTCAAAGCGGCTAAAATTTGAGTGCCCGAGACGACCGGATTGCCGTTCCCGTCCATGAGCGTGATGCGTATTGTGGCGGATTCACCGTCATAAAGGATATTGTCCCCTCTTTCCGCGATCACCTGCATGGAATTATCTTCGAAAAACACGGGGCCCGTCATCGCGACCGCGGTCTGGTCCCAGACAATGGCCGATCGTCCGGCCGCGTCCACGCCTTCGGTTGAAGCCATGACGCGGGCGATGCCGTCGTTCTGTAAGGTATTCCCCTCGGTGTTCAGAATCCGGCCCGCGGCGATGCCCGGGTAAGATTCACCGCCGACAGCGGATTCCGGGTACGCGTCGAAATTCGGGATCAGCCACTGGCCGAGACTTTCGAACCACATGAACCCGGGCAGAACGGCCCGGGTGTTCGGGTCCTGCATGCCGGGATAATTGTAGAAACGGTCTATGGTCGGCTGGGGATTGCCGCCGGTCAGCACAACCGTCGCCTTTCCGAATTCGTTGGTGTAGGCAGTGTGCGTGCTGATCACGCCGCCGGACACGGTCAGGTACACAGCCGTGTTCCGTTCCACCGGATTGTTGTACTTGTCTCCCACGAGAATGGAGACCTGTGTCGTGTCGAGAGCGGACCAGATATTGAGGCGCGTGGCGCGCACGGTCAGGTGCGTGGTGGTCAGGTCATTGATGTTTTCGATGTACGGCGGACCCGCGTGCACCAGCAGATAAGTCGACGTCGCGGAAATGGCGGGCGTGACCGGAACGCCCGCGCCGTTCACCACCGTGGCCTTGATGCGTATGCTCCCGGCCTGCGTGCCGCTCGTGACGCTGATCTGGGCGGTTCCGCCGACCGTCGGAATGGACCGGGTTGTGCTAAACGCGCATCCAAGCGGACTGCCCACGAAGGCGAACTGAACGAGCGTGCCGTCGTCCACGGGATTGTTCTTGGCGTCCTTGATGTCCGCGTACACGGTCATGGTCTGGTTCTGTCCCGTGTCGCGCACGCCGATCCACACCGGATCGAATCTCAGTTGGATGGAATTGGATCCGCCGGCAGTGGCCTGTATGACCACATTGCTGCTCAGAGTCTTGTTCCCGCTGAGGCTCACCGATGCGGTGACCGTGGCGGTTCCCACGATGCCGCTTGAGAACTGGCCGTAGGCCATGCCCTGGCCGTCCGTGGGCGCGTTCGGCGTGATGTCCCCGATCGTGGCGGTGAAGAACACATTCACACCGGTCACCGGATTGCCCTGCTCGTCCAGGACCCGGGCGCTGATGTTGGAGATCTCGATTCCGTCCGCGGCGATGCGCGTCGGCGACGCGTTGATCAGGACCTGATACGGCTGGCCCACGGTGTACACGACCAGGATGCTGTCGCGGAGAGCGCCCGAGGTGACGCGCACCCAGGCGTTGTCCGGCCGTGTGCCCGCGGTGAGAAGAGTGCTCGCGACGCCATTGACCGTGGTTTTCTGGCGGTCCATGCTGCCGGAGCCGCGGGCGAGCTCGAACTGGACCAGAGTCCCGTCCGGAACCGGATTGCGGTTCGCGTCACTGATGATGGCCCTGATCTCCGACTGGCTCTTGCCGTCCGCGGGCAGGACCGGAGGCGTCGCGGAAACCTGCAGATAGGTGGGAATGGACGCCTGGAAATTGACCGAAGCCTGACCGCTGAGCGTCGCGCCGTAGAGAACCGTGACGCGGGCCGTGCCCACCGATGTGCTGCTCGTGAGATTGACCTGGGCCACGCCCTCGGAGTTGGTGGAGGCCGAGGCCGGAATCGTGCCGAGATCGGTCGCGAATCGGAGCGCCGCGCCTGTGATCGCGATCTTGCTCGTGGTTCTTTTCATCACCACGCGCACCGTCGAAGTGCTGCGTCCGTCCGCGAGTATGGCGAGCGGCGACGCGGAAACGGTCATCTGCACGCCCTCGAACACGACCTGTGTCGACAGGGTCTGCTGGCCGTATGTGGCGGTCACCGTGGAGACCACGTCGGTCGTGCTTTCACTCGACGTCAGCGGCACGGTGGCCACACCCATGGCGTCCGTTTCATCCTGGGTCTGTATGACGCCGGATGAAGCCGTGAAATTGACGGACGCGCCGGCCACCGGACGGTTGCCCGCGTCCACCACTTTCACGGACACGAAAGCCTGGTCCTGGCCGTTCGCGAGAATGTAGCCGGGGCTCGCCGCGATCTGCTGAATGCCGGACGCCGTCTGCGAGCCGAACTGGACATTCACGGTGTCAAGGAACACATTGCCGAATCGCGCCACGACGCGCGCCGTGCCCTGAACCGTGCTGCTGGTCAGCAGGGCCGCGGCCACGCCCTGAACATCCGTCTGCACGGTTCCCGGAATGGTGCCGAGATTCGATCCGAACTGAACGACGGCATCCCCGATTCCGATGCGGCTGGTGGTTTCACGCACGTAGGCGGTGACTCTCGATTGACTGACGCCGTCCGCGGTCAGATAACGGGGATCGGCCGTCACCTCGAATTGGACGCCTTTGAACTGCACGGGCAGCGTCTTGCTGATTCCCTTGACGGTGACCGTCACCGTGGCCGTTTGGTCCACGGCCGAAGCCGTTCCGACCAGAGTGGCCTCGGTCACGCCCAGATTATTCGTCGTGGAGACATAATCAATGTCCCCGGCCGTGGTCGCGAAATAAACCGCCTGGCCGGCGATGGCCCTGCCGTTCTCGTCCTTGACCGTCACGCGTATCGTGCTCTTATCAAGCCCGTCGGCGAGTATGGCTTTGGGTGTCGCGGCGGTTTCCACGGAATACGACGGCGTCTGGAACGCCACGCGCACCGTGTCGAGCAGCGTGCGGCCGTACCGCGCGACAATCACCGCCGTGCCGGTCGCGGTTCCGCTCGTGAGTTGCACCGTGGCCGTGCCGGACAGGTCGGTGAGCGCCTGCGCCTGAATGGTGCCGAGAGTCGAGCCGAAGCGCACGGGTTCGTTGGGCAAACCGATTCCCGTGGTGGATTCCTTCAGAACGGCACGGACGGACGCCACGCTGGCACCGTCCGCGAACAGCGCCTGGGGAGCGGCTTCCAGATCAAAACGAACGCCCTTGAACAGCACATTCACCGTGACCTCCTGGCTTCCATAGACCGCGCGCACGGTGGCCATGACATCGACCGGCGACGCGACGGACGTCAGAACGGTTTCGGCTTTTCCGTCCGAGTCGGTGAACACGGACGCAGGAAGGGTTCCGGCCGTGGAAGTCAGCGCGATTTCGCTCGCGGACAGGGATTCGGATCCCCGGGTGACAAGCTGAAGATTCAGCTTGGACGTGGAAATGCCGTTGGCGAGGATTTCATTCTGGTCGGCCTCCATGAGGAGAATGACCCCGGAAGTGTCGGTGGCTCCGGACACAAATTCCACGGTGACGGTCGAAGACGCGGCCTGACCGTACCGCGCGGTCACCGTGGCGGAGCCCGCTGTCGTGCCGCTGGTCAGCTCGGTCGAAACCCATCCGGTTGAACTGGTCACCGCGGAGGCCGGCGTCAACGTGCCCATCGAGGTCTGAAAGGTGACCGTGCCGTTGGCGATCGGCTGGCTGTTCTCGTCCATCAGACGGACCAGAATCTGCGACTTGACGCCCCCGGTGCGCACGCGGTTCGGAGAGGCGGTCATGTTGACCAGCAGGCTGAGTTTTCCGCCGAGCGAACCGGTGGGGTCCAGGGGATTCTGCTGGGAGCAGAACAGGCCGGCGAGCAGGATCAGGGCTCCGAGCGCGGCCTTTTGCAGGGTTTTCCGGGATGAACGATGCACTGACATGGAATCCTCCGAGTCGCGGGGCTGTTCTGGCCCGCGGTTCTCGCGTCGCGTTTCAGGTTTTCGGTTTTCCGGCCGGGACCGGAACTGTCCGCGGTTTGGAGACCGAAGCCTCTTTCTTCAAAAAAATGACGCCCTTGATGGAGAACAGGACGGTTGATTTGGCGATGTCTTCCCGCTTCAGGTCGAACGCCTCCGCGCGGATCAGAAAGGGCCATTCGTTCTGTTCGTCGAGCAGGCGCGTGAAACCGGAATACCGGCCCTTGAGGACGATGGTCATCGGCAGTTCAGCGATCTCGGACGTATCCCTCTGGGCTTCCTCGATCTTTTCGTACATGGGATTCAGCGACACCAAAGTCAGATCGTACTTGTTGATGGCCTCCTGCACGCGCCTGCCCAGAAGCAGAAAATCGGACATCGGGTAGACGCGGGTCTTGCGCCGCTGAAGCGAGCTGACCAGGCTGTCGGTCTCCTGTTGAACCGCAAGAATCTGAGTCTCGGGTATGTCCTGCTTGATTTTACGGTCCAGGACAGCGATTTTCCCGCGGATATCCCTGATCTGCCCCTTGGTCGGCGTGTAATAAAAGAAAAACCAGGCGATGGCGCCGATGAAGACGATCAGGAAGAACACAAAGCCCGTGTAAGCATTCTTTTTCATAATAATCAGTAATTTAGCTTTGCGGTGACAGTGAACAGGTATTCATCGGTTGCGTCAATCGTGTTTTCATCTTGCAATTTAACATCTGTTAAATAACCTGACTTTGACAAATCCAACAAAAATTGTGCCACTGACATCCTTATGTCCGGAATGGACATCCGGCTGTCTCCCTTGATGGTCAGAATTTTGGGCGCTGTTTCAGGCGCGGCTGCAGCGTCCGCCGCACCCGCTTTCGAACCAGCCGGTTTAGAGGCAGGCGGCTTTCCGCCTTTCTTCGGCGCCTCGGGCTCAGTGCCGATGACCACTTCCGACAGAGAAAGGGTTTTGGGAAGCGCTGCGGATACCGCCCTGAGAAGCTGGATGTTCCGCGGATCCTGCTTGACCTTCTCCTCGAATCGGGTGAGCCCCAAGGTCGCCGTGTTCCGTTGAGCCAGGTTCTTCTCATACCGGGCCAGCTTGCTGGCCACGATGTGCGCCTTGCGGGTTCGTTCCTGCTCGACGGTTTTTAGCTGTTTGAGCTGAAAGTAACTGGTCAGGGAGAAAATGGCGATAAAGAAGAGCAGAAGCACCGCGGCCCAGTTCAGATAGTACCGGATCTGCGACAGCAGGTGTATTTTCCGGTATTTTGCGGGAAGCAGGACGCCCTGTGAACGGGTTTCGAGGGCGTTCGCAAGGGCATTGGCGTATTCGAGAAAGTGGCCCCTGAATTTCTGTTCCTGCTTCTCGCCGCCTGAGATACGAAGCTGGGCCGGGGGTCTCGCCACGACCGTCGGTATGCCGAGGCGTTCCGTGAGCGCGTGGGACAGGTGCTTGAGCTGGGACCCTCCCCCGATCAGAACCAGGCTGGAAACCTGTTCTCCGCCGGATTTGTCCTTGTAGAAGCCGATCGAGCGGTGAATTTCGCCCGTGAGGCGCTCCATCACGGGCCGCATCATGGCGCCGATCTCGCTCAGGGGAGCGCCGCGGAAGGTCATGCCCTCGGAGAATCCGAGCGGATACCCGTACTTGTACTTGAATTCGAGGGCTTCCTTGGTGGTGAACTGTATGGCCCGGCCCTCGTGAAAAATCGTGCCCGTGATGGCCTTGGTGAAGTCGTCGCCGCCGATGACCAGGTCACGCTGAAAGTCGGCCTGGCCGTCGCGGAAAAAAGCGAGCACACTGCGGCTGGCGCCGATGTCCAGGACGCAGAACCGGCCCGGAGCCATTCCATCCGGGAAGGCGGAGAGCAGATTGACCAGGGACAGCGTGTTCGAGGTGATCTTGACCGGAATCGCGCCCTCGGACGCGAACACGTTGGCCCGTTCCGAGACAAAGGACTCCTCCGCGCCGATGCACAGATACTCCGTGTTCTCCGGCACGGCTGGGTCCTTGCCGACCGCAGAAAAATCGTACACGATGACCGAGTCCCCGCCTTCCCGGTCGAGTTCCTTCTGCAATCCGAACAACACGGCCTGCCGTACTTCCTTGGAGGACAGGGGCGGGAAGGATTCCTTCTTGAGCACCAGGCGCTCCGTGCCCAGCCCGAGAACGAGTTTCGCTTTTCTGGCTTTTTTCTCGCGGAGGAAGAGTTCGTGCACGCCCTGAACGGCGTCGTAGAAGGATTCGGGGCCCCCGGCGGTGATGGGTATCTTGCCGAAAAGGTCGACGTAGGTGCGAGAAGCCGCGGTTCTGCGGATCAGGACATACTTGATCCCCTGGGGCGAACCCCAATCCACACCGAGAACCAGCGGCCACGGCTGCGTGGTTTTGATCTTTTTCCCCATAAGGCGTTTTCTCTTTTAATCGTGAGCCCGAATCAGATATACACCCAAAGCGCCATCAAATCCTGTATATTATCGCTGTACTTCTGAAAATTGTCGCAGAACACGTTCATGTACAGCGGACGGTGCTTGACATTGGCGTGCGAGCCCGTGCCGGTGATGGCGCCGTGGCTGACCAGGGCGCCCTCGATGGAATTCCCGGTCGGTTTTCCCCCGCCGTGGATGATGGTGGAAGTGGTGTGCGGCAGATACACAATCCCCTTGATCCGGTCCGCGCCGCTGATCGTCACATTTCCCTCCACCACGAAGATGCCGCCCTGGTCCTTCTTGCCGGAGACGGTATAATTTCCGGTGATCCAATAGACGTTCGGTGTTTTTCCGTCGGCCTGGAAAAAGCTGTTGCCGACGTCCGCGTCCCCTGCGTCTCCGACGATGTAGTGCCCCTGTCTTGTGGCCCAGGCCAGGAGCGAATCCTCCTTGATGCCGGGAATGGAATCCGCGTGCTGAACCAGCCGGTTGGGATCGTTCCGGTTCAGGGAGTCGCGCGCGGACACGCCGTTGTCCACGTCCGTGGTCACGATGGCCTTGTCGCGGAGCCGGATGCCGAGCTGAAAATCGATGAACGCCCTCCGCTGGACTCCATCGTAACTCGATCTGACGTTCAGGCGCACGAGATTGCCCATTTGCGCCGTGTCGCAGGTCACGAGAGCGCCGCCGATGGAGATCGGCGTGAGCCCGATGGTGTTGGTAAAAACACCCTTGAACAGCGAGTTGAGCGCGTAGTAGCATCCGGCTGTCAGCGCCGACTCGGCCTGCATCGCCTTGGATTCATTGGCCAGGTTGACCGACTCGGTGCGCATCAAAGTGTAGGCGCCCATGCCGAAAAGCCCGAGCGTGACCAGGAAAATCAGGAACACGGCCGACCAGAAGCCTCTCTCCCCCTTCAGCGCCTGGGACATGATTTTCCGACTCATAAAGCACCTCAACCGTTGACGTATGGAATGATTTTCGGATGGATATCCTGCGTGTAGGTGACCGCGCCGCTTCCCGTGCCGACGGTCATGTTCAGCCTGATCCGCCAGATGTCCTTGGAAGTGGTCACCGCGGTCCCGTTCCTGTCCAGATAGGTGATGGTGAAGGCGGAGACATCCTTCACCAGCGGGTATTCCAGCATATCTCCGGTCATGACGTTCCGGGTGATGATCTGGGCGGCCGGGTCGTAGGTGTACTGAATGACATGACTGTACCAGTCGCCGTTACGGTAAAACGCGGGTTCGAACTGCACCTGGTTGGCGCCGAGGATGAGAACGTCATTCGCGTTCTGAATGCGCTTCATCTCGGACACCATGCGGCCGAAACCGATGCGCGCCATGTCGAGGTCCTTCTTGCCCTTCTGAACCGTCACATAGGCGTTCAGATTGACCTTCATCAGGGGCGTGATCGCCAGGACCAGTATGGCCGCGACGACCAGGACAATGACCAGTTCCACGAGCGTGAATCCGGCGAACCGGATCCATTCGTGCCCCCGTCTCGGAATGATGGCTCCTGTTTTGCCCATGGTTCGCACCTGACCTTTAAATATAATGAAAACGCATGTATTTAGCAAATGAAAAATTACTGTTTCGATATCATCGTCGTCAGCGAGATCGGTTCTCTCAGAGTCCCGCCGGAAAGAGTGACCGTGACATCGGAGCAGGTGATGCTGTTGCGGACGACATCCGCCGTGAACGTGACATGATAATTAAAGAGCCCTGAACCCGTTTTGCCGGTTTTTTCCTGCCATCCGGTTTTGAGGCCGTCGTAACCCAGGGATGAGAAATCGGCCAGCACCTGCTCCATCTGGCTCTGCAGGTCGAATTGGGCTTTCTGCATCTGGGAATACTGCGCCAGGCCCTTCAGATTGGCCTTGGCCAGCCCGGTGAGGGGGTAGGCGACGATGCCGAGCATCACGATGACCACGATTATCTCGACTAGGGACATGCCGCGTTCCGAATATCTGCTTTTCCTGGGTTGAACCATTTTTGAGCCTCCCGGAAGACCGGTTATTGGACTTCCGAATAACCGGACGGCTGAAGAACAACGCTCATTTCCCCGTTCAATGTCATGATGGTGACCGCGCCCGCCAGATCTCCTCCCGAAGGATAAGGGCTGTAGGGTATGCCGTCCGGATTGAAGGTGATGCTCGCGTTCGCCGCCGTGATGGAAACGCCCTTGGTTTCCTTCACGCCGAGCGTGACGTTCAGGCTTTCGGTCGGCTTCAGGGGAGATTTCAGGAGCGCGCCGGACGCGGAGTACGCCGCGGAATAGGAATTCGTCCCGGAATTCACAGTGAATGTCACATCCTGGCGTTCCGTCATTGCGGTTTCCTGCGCGTAACGCAGGTCCGAGAGCGCGTTTGAGGCGGCCACTGCGATGCGGGATTTTTCATTGATCGCCCTGAAACCCAGTCCGGCCGCGGCGGCGACAACTCCCAGAACCGTCAGCACAACGATGATTTCGACCAGGGAAAAGCCCGGGCTTCCGCGCCTCCCCCGGGAATGGACCTGAATCACATGGTCTCTCTTCAACATGCATCCTCCGATTGAAACTCCCGGCGGGACGCCGGGCCCTTCAATCCAATACAACCGTGTTGCCGGAACCGCCTGAACCGAACCGAGGGGGAAGGAAGGCAATGCCTTCCTTCCCCCGGTATCGGCGTTCTGCATTCGAATCAGAGAGCGGTCAGGACACGAAATACCGCTCGCAACACTAACGGATGTGCACGGTGCACGAACCCTTACCCGTTGTCGGATCGTACGAGATGGTCCCGGTTCCGGGGCAGGTCGGGAACGCGTCCATCAGGTTCAGGGACACCAATTCCGCCTGGGTGGGATAACGGGCATCGTCGGCGATGGCCAGCTGGGCGTATCCGATGGAAGCGGCCGAATCGATGGCCGACTGGTTCTGGATGCAGGCGGCCGCCTTAGAGGAGTCGCTGAGATCCAGGAATTTCGGGACGGCCACGGCCGCCAGAATGCCGATGATCACGATGACGATGATGAGTTCGATCAGGGTAAAGCCCTTCTGATTTCTGGTAAACATGGTGAATCTCCTTTTGAATTTCAGTTTGATGTCAATGGATGTTGCCATCATCCATTTCTTTCCTCTTCATCCCGCAAGCCTTTCGGGTTCAGCGATATGCCTCGCCTCCTTTCTGTCTCTTTCTTTTTCTCTATATCTGTTATTTCGTTTATTCTGTTTTCCAGCCGCTAAACCGACGCATTTGAGCGACAGGCCCGGTCATTTCACGAGGTTGATCATGTTCCACATCGGCAGAAAGATGCCCAGCATCAGCACCACCACCGCGCCGCCCATCACGACTGTCAATATGGGTTCGATCATGCCGGTCAGGGACTTGACCGCGTGTTCGACCTCGAGGTCGTAGTGGCCCGCGATGTTGTCGAGCATGTTGTCAAGCGAACCGGATTGCTCTCCGATCGCGATCATCCTGTTCACCATGGGCGGAAACAAACTGCTTTTCTTCATGGATCCGGAAATGCCCTCCCCCTTCTCCACCCCAAGCGCCACCTGCTGAATCTGCCTCTCGATGACCGTGTTGCCGACCGCGCCCGCCACCGTGGTGAGGGTCTGCAGAATGGGCAGGCCGCTCCGGTTGAGGGTTTCGAACATGCGCGTGAACCGCGACATGGCGCTCTTCAGAACCACATTGCCGATCAGTGGCATCTTGAGCATCAGTCCGTCAAACCAGAATCGGCCCTTCGCCGTGCTGATGTAGGTTTTAAATCCGATGACAGCCGCGGCCGTTACACCCACCACAATCAGCACGTTTTTCTGCATGAACGTGCTGATGCCCAGCATGATTTTCGTCGGGAGCGGCAGGTCCATGTCGAGCCCCTCGAACATCTTGGCGAAGTTGGGCACCACCTGGGTCATCACCACGACGAAAGCAACGCACATGGCGGCCAGGACGAAACTCGGGTACTGGAGGGCCGCCTTGACCTTTTTCTTGACTTCCTCGTCGTGCTTGATCAGCGCGCCCATGCGCTCGAGAACCAGGTCGAGCGAGCCGCTCATCTCGCCCGCTTTCACGGAGTTCACGTACAGCTTCGAGAACACCTTCGGGTGCTGGTCCAATGCCTGGGAAAAACTCTTGCCGGACATGACATCCACATAAATCTTGTTGACCGCAGGCGCGAAAGCCTTCCCGCTCTGGTCGCGCAGAGCCTCGAGCGCGGTAAGCATGGGAACGCCGGCCCTGAGCAGAGTCACGAGCTGGCGGGTGAACATGATGATCTCGTCCGCTTTCACCTTCGGGGCGAAGAGCTTGATCTCCTTGCCCATGCCAGTGGCCGTGCCTGCCGATGCGCCCGCCGCGGCGGCCTTTCCGCCCCCCACGGCCTTCAGCGAAATCGGCCTGTAGCCCTTCTGGACGAGCTCCTTGGAGGCGGCCGCTTCACTGGCGGCGTCCAGTGTGTTGGAAATGATCTGGCCGGTGGATGTGACGGCCTTGAACTGGAACGACGGCATGGCTCTTCTCGGATTCCTTTCGCGTTTCCGCCCGATCAGGTGATGTTGGTGACGCGCATGACCTCTTCGACCGTGGTGAGGCCCTTCAGAACCTTGATCCATCCGTCCACGGCGAGGGGCCGCATGCCCTCTTCGATGGCGGCCCGGTTGATTTCGTCGGCGGACCCGCCCTTGAGGATCAGCTCCCGGAGCTTCTCCGTCACGGGGAACACTTCGATGATGGACATGCGTCCCTTGTACCCGGTTCCCTTGCACTTCTTGCATCCCTTGCCGTGGAAGAATTTCATGGTCTTGAAGTCCACGTCGATGCCGAAGCGCTTCAGGTAATCGAGGTTCAGGTACGAATAGTCGGCCGAGTATTCCTCGCGGCACTCGGAGCAGATCTTGCGGACCAGGCGCTGGGCCTGCACCCCGAGCACGGCCGTGGAGATGAGGAAGGGTTCGATGTTCATGTCCGCCAGGCGGGTCACGGCCACGGCCGCGCTGTTCGTGTGCAGGGTCGAGAGCACCAGGTGGCCGGTGAGGGCCGCCTGCACGGCGATCTGGGCGGTTTCGGTGTCGCGGATTTCGCCCACGAGGACCACGTCCGGGTCCTGGCGCAGGATGGCGCGCAGTCCCTTGGCGAAGGTCATGCCCGCCTTCTCATTCACCTGCGACTGCCGGATCAGGGGCATCTTGTACTCGATCGGGTCCTCGAGCGTGATGATGTTCCGCTCGACGGTGCTCAGCATGTTGAGCGCCGCGTACAGGGTCGTGGTCTTTCCGCTTCCGGTCGGTCCCGTGACGAGAATGATGCCGTACGAGCTGGACAGCATCTTCTCGAACCGCGCGAGCACGTCCTCCTCGAAGCCGAGGTTGCCGAGACGCATGAGCGCGGCGCTCTTGTCGAGCACGCGGAGCACGCAGTTCTCGCCGTACGCCGAGGGCAGAGTCGAGACGCGGATGTCGATTTCGCGGCCGTCGCTGACGCGGAGCCTGAGCTTGCCGTCCTGGGGTATGCGGTGCTCGGCGATGTCGAGGCTCGAGAGGATCTTGATGCGCGAGATGATGGCTTCCTGCAGGTTCTTGGGCAGGTGAAACGCGTCGCGGAGCACGCCGTCCACGCGGAACCGGATTCGGAGCTCGTTCTCCTCCGGGTTCAGGTGGATGTCCGACGCGCCTTCCTGGATGGCCTGGGTGAGTATCATGTTGGCCATCTTGACGACGGGCGCGTCCTCGGCCTGGCGCATCAGGTCCGCGGCCGCCACTTCCGACTGGTCCGGCTTCTCCTGCTCCGCCTCGATGACCTCGAGCATCTCCTGCATTTCTTCGTTCGAGACCGGGGCCAGGGACGTGGAGGCTTCCGCGGACTTCGGGTAGTACTTGTCGAGCGCCTCGTCCAGGGCAGACTTGGATGTCAGGGCCGGCGAGATTTCCAGGTGCGTCACCTGGGTCGCCTTGTCGATGGCCTTGATGTCCTTCGGGTCGGTCATCGCCAGCAGAAGGGTGCCGTCGATGCGGAACAGCGGGAAGAAGCGGAACTGGCGGGCCACGCCGCCGGGGATCAGTTCGATGACCTCGGGGTCGATCTCGTAATTCTTCAGGTCGATGTAGGGCACGTGCCAGAGGGAGGCCTTGGTTTCGAGAATGTCCTCTTCCTTGGCGAGCTTGGATTCGATGAGCACTTCCTCGAGCGACTTGCCCCTCGATCCGTTCTTCAGCTGGGCGAGCGCGGCCTTGGCCTGCTGAAGGCTCAGCACCTCCCGCTCGACGAGGGCCCGCGCGAGGGTCCGGTCGATGTCCCGGTCCTGGACGGGCCGGACTGCGGTCACGTTCGTCGGATTAAGCATTGAGGTACCTTCTCACGACTTCGAGCACCTGCGGAAGCCGGAACGGCTTGAGCAGGAACTCATTGGCGCCGACCTGCTCCCCGATCTTGCGCTCGCCCTCCGTGGCCCGCGACGTCAGGACGATGATGGGGATGTCCTTGAAGCGCTTGTCGAATTTCAGCAGACGGGCCGTTTTGAATCCGTCGAGCATCGGCATGAGGATGTCGAGTATGATGAGGTCGGGCCGCCTGTCCTTGACCGTCTGAAGGGCTTCGAGCCCGTGCGAGGCCACCTTGACCGAATAGCCGGCCTTTTCCAGCGGCTCCTTGAGAAGACGCGCGATCAGGGGATCGTCGTCCACCACGAGAATCTGCTTGTCCGGGGTCGGACCGGCCTGGGGGACGGATGCGGGTGCGGTCCGGGTCTCGACGGCGTCGTCCAGCAGGGGATTCCCGTGTTTCTTCTCTTTTTCAACCGTCAGGGTCATGCTCTCTGCCTTCTCTTTTGCGGCTATCGTTTTTACCGGATGAGACCCAGGTACCACTGGATCAAGAAGTCCCCCGCAAGCAGATATGTCAATGTTCCTATTGCAATAAACGGACCAAATGGGATCGTGTTTTTCAACTGCAGACGCTTCCTGATCAGGGCAATCATTATATACACGCAAGCCGCAACTCCGCCGAAAAACAGGGCTATCCACACGGCCGGGAAACCGACGTAAATGCCTGTCATTGCAAGCATTTTCACGTCGCCCATGCCCATGGCGTCCTTCTTCATCAGGAATTTGCCGACTGTCATGAGGAATACAAGAAGGCCGCCGCCCGCGATCATCCCGAATAAACCGCTTTTCCAGGTCACCTGCCACTTTACAATGTGAAATGCGGCCAGGAAGATAATGCCGGCTATGCTTGCCGGAATCACCAGTTTATCCGGTATGAATCCCGTGTCCCAGTCGATGAAGGAGATGGGTATGAGGAAGAACGCCAGGGTCGCATAGGCGGCGAACGCCACGGTCGGTCCGTAAACCGTGAACAGAGCCAGCACGATGAAGGCCGTCAGGCCCTCGACCAGGGGATACCGCGCTGAAATCTTCTCTTTGCAGAACCGGCACCTGCCGCCCAACACCGCGTAACTGAAGAGCGGCACATTGTCATAGAACCGAATCGCCTTGCCGCAGGATGTGCACCGCGAACCCGGGAACGCGAGGCTCTCCCCTCTCGGCAGCCGGTGGATGACGACATTCAGGAAACTGCCGATCGCCAGCGACGCGAGAACGAGAATCAATATGGCAACGGGTCCAACCACGGGTTCCTGCCTTGTCTTATCGAACCAGAAGCATGCGGCCGGTCTTCGCGAACCGGTCCTGCTCGATGCGGTAGAAGTACACGCCGCTCGACACGGGAAGTCCGGCCTCGTCGGTTCCGTTCCACTTCGCCACGCCCGAATCCCCTGCCCTGAAATCGGCGTCCACCAGCACGGCCACGCGCTGTCCGAGCACGTTGAACACCGTGAGCTTCATGTGCCCGTTCTTGTGCAGGCGGTACGCGATGGAAGTCTCCGGGTTGAACGGATTCGGGTAGTTCCGGGAGATCGTGAAATACCCGGGCTGTTCGATGTACGGGCCGCCGCCCTTCGGACCCTTCGACTTCAGGAGCACGAAGTACATGTTGTCGTCCGACGACCCGCAGTTGCCGCCGAGCACGACCTTGCCGGCTTCGAATGTCCTTCGGAGCAGGTCGAAGCGCACGCCGCGGGAGTCCACGATCTGCTGGCCCGACACTTCCCAGTCCACGAGCCATTTCGGAAGCGAGGCGATGCGGCTGTCGTAGGCGACGCTGATTTCCGAGGGTTCGGACAGCTCGAAGGTGAGGAACTCGGCGTCGCGCCGGGTCTTGTCGTCATTGGCCGTCCGGATCCAGAGGCATTCGGAGGACGAATCGGGCATCGACGCGATGGTGTAGTCGCGGTCGATGTAGTAGGAATCGCCCACACCGGTCTGCGCGACGGTGTACGAGGGGATGTTCAGCTTGGACAGCAGCGTGCCGTTGACCATGGTGGGCGCGACGAACACGAGGTACATGTTCTGGTCCGCGTTCCCCCCGTTGCCGCCGAGCACGATCTGGCCGCCGAGCGATTTCATCGAATAGAGCGCGTAGACGGTGTTCCGCGAGTCCACGATCTGTTCGCCGGTGGCCTTCCAGCCGGCCAGCCAGGCGGGCGGCGCGGACAGCTGACGGTCGACGGCCGCGTACACGGTGGCGCCGCCCCTCAGCTCGAAGGACAGGAAATTGGCGCCGGTGGAGGCCTTGTCCTCGTTCAGCGTGAGAATCTGGGCCGCTCCGTTCAGGACGGCGGGCGCCTGGCTGATCGTGTAGGACCGGTCCGCGTAACCGGGCGCGCCGGGCCTGAAGATGGCGAGGTCGGTGCCGGCCCGGCTCGGATTGCTGACGGCCGCGCCGCGGGCCATGAGATACTTCACGGCCGCGGACTGGGTCAGCGTGTTGGGCGAAGCGGCTCGGTCGCGGATGTTTTTGGCCGTGATCTGGTACCGCTTGCCGATGCGGTGGGCCGTGGTGACGAGGTGGACCTTCACCTCATTGCTGTCCAGCCTGGCGGACTGGACGGTCACGCTGTCGCTGACGGTGTAATTGGCCGGGTTCTGGCTGCTGGCGGTTTCGAGGCGCTCGGAGAACACCAGGTCGATCTGGGTGGTCGACACGAAATCGACGCGGACGAGCGCCGGCGGCGTCTTGTCCGCCAGAATGCCGGAGCCGGAGAGCGAATAGCTGAACCAGGTGGACGCCTTGATCGTGTTCGGCACCGTGGCCTGATCGCGCACGTTCCGCACGTTGACCCCGTATCCCACGCCCGGAATGTGGGTCGTGGTGTTGAGATACACCTTCTTCATGCTGGAGGTGTCGAGGGTCACGCTCAGCACTTCCACGCTCGGGTCGATCGTGTAGTTTTCGCGGTTCTCGGCCGAGGACGCCTCGAGCGGTTCGTTGAACACGAGTTCCAGCAGGCTGGGGTGACGGAGCTTGCCGTCGATCAGCGCGGGCGGCGTGGTGTCCGCCGCGAGATAATTGTACGACCAGGTGGCCGTCCTGACGATGGCGTTCGCGACCGGCGCCCGGTCCTTGATCCCCTTGACCTTCAGGACGTAGTTCGTCTTGGACGCGTGCGTCTTGGTCTCAAGCTGAACGGTGTTGAGCGAGGCCAGCAGGCTGGCCTGCGTGATCTGCACGGGGGGCTCGATCGTGTAATTGGCGAGCGTCTCGGCGGATTCGCGCGAAACGGCCTCGTCGAACGTGACCACGAGGTTCATCGGCGTCCGCAGGCTCACGTTGACGAGCCGGGGCGCCACGGTGTCGGGGGGCGTGAACTGGTACGCGGCGCTTTTCGGATGGCCGAGGGGGTTGGGCACGAAAGCCAGGTCCTTGAGGTTCGAGGCCGTGACCGAGTAGGTGCCCTTGTCGTGGTTCCCGGTGTACAGCCAGACGCTGGCCTGGGAGTTGTCCAGAACCGCGCTGATGACCGGCACCGGCGGCGAGATGGCGTAGTTGGCGGCCTTGACGGCCTCGGACGCGGCGATCTTTTCGCTGAATTTCAGTTCCAGCAGATTGATGGAATGGAGCGTGGCGGACACCAGGGCCGGCGGCACGGTGTCGGGCGGGTTCCAGACGTACTGCACCTGCGAGTACTGGACGATGGGGTTCTTCTGCGTCGAGGCGTCCGTCACGCCGTTGACCGTGAGCACGTAGGTGCCGGTGGAATGCGGGGACGTGCTCAGAACGACTTCCTTGTCGTTCATCGCCAGGTAGGCGCTCTTCACCTCGACATTGTTGCTGATGCGGTAGTTCGAAACCGCCTGGGCGGATTCGCGGCTCAGCGCCTCGCTGAAGTCGACGACCAGCATGTTGTCGCCCCGGAGGCTGACGGCGGTGATGGTCGGCTTGGTGAGGTCGATGCTGGCGAACGCGTACTGGCTGACCGTGTTGCTCCGGATGCGGTTGTTGCCCGAGGCGTCGAACACGTTGTTGACCGTCACGGTGTACGAGCCCTCGATCTGCTGCGACGTGGCCAGCAGCACCTTGACGGCCGCGACGTCGAGGGTCGCGGACTTCACGACCACGCCGCTCGAGACGCTGTAATTGGCGACGGTCTCGGCGGACGTCCGGTCCAGGGCCTCGGAGAAGAGCACTTCGATGGTGTAGGCGTTGACCGCCGTGGTCGAAATCAGCACGGGAGCGGTGGTGTCGGCCGGAGTGTAGGTGTAGGCCGTCTGTGCCTGGACCAGCGTGTTGGGCGGAGCGGCGATGTCCTTCAGCCCCTTCACGGTGACCGTGTAGCCGCCCCGCTGGTGCGGCGTTGTGGTCAGAAAAACCTGGGTCTGGTTGTGGTCGACCGCGGCCTTGAGCACGGAGACGCCGCCGCTGATCGTGTAACCGGCGGTGTTCGCGGCGGTCGTCAGGTCCAGCGGTTCGTTGAAAACCAGCTGCAGCAGGTTGACGCCCATTAATTCGGCGCGCACCAGCTGGGGCGCCAGGATGTCCTGCGACACGCAGGAGTAGGACTTCTGGTTGTCGGCTCCGATGACGTTGCCCGGCGTGGCCAGGTCCTTGACGTTTTTCACGGTGACGGTGTAGGCGGTTCCCGGGACGTGGGCGGCGGTCTTGAGGAACACGCCGGTGCCCGCGTCGTTGAGGGTCGCCTGCAACACCTGGATGCCGTTCGAAAGGGTGTAATTGGAGGCCGTCTGCGCGGTGGCCGGGTCGAGCGGCTCGCTGAAGGTCAGCTCCAGCCACTGGTTCCCGCCCTGGAGGGACGCCGCGAGAAGCCGCGGCGCGACCGCGTCGGCGACCTGGTAGGTGTAGCCCGCCTGGATGCTGGCCGGGATGATGTTCGGCACGGCGGCCTTGTCGCGGATGCCCGAGACGGTCACGGTGTAGGCCTGACCCGGCGTGTGCGTGCCGGTCGTCAGATAGATCTGGTTCAGCCCGGTGCCGACCAGCGAGGCCGCCGTGACGGAGACGCCGCCGCTGATGGAGAAATTGGAAACCGTCTCGGCGCTGGTCCGGTCCAGCGCCTCGCTGAACACGAGTTCCAGCAGGTTCGCCCCGTGCAGGGCGACACTTCTCAGCGAGGGCGGCTCCACGTCGCCCGGCGCGTAGGTGTAGGCGGCCGAGCTGTTGGCGGCGATCACGTTCGGCACGTTGGCGATGTCGCGCACATTGGACACCCTCAGGGTGTAGCTCCCCGCCGCGTGGGGGGCGGTGGTCAGCACGACGTTCTTCTGGGTCACGTCGAGCATGGCCGACTGGACGGCGACCGCCGGCGTGATGACGTAGTTGGACGCCGTCTGCGCCGTGGCCGGATCAACGGCCTCGCTGAATGTGACCTTCAGGTAGGTGTTGGTGCTGAGCACGGCCTGCACCAGCGTCGGCGCGACCACGTCCGCCGGCGTGTAGGCGTAGTTCAGAGAAGCCGACGTCAGGATGTTGGGCGTGGCGTTCAGATCCTTGATGGCGCGGACCGTGACGGTGTAGCTGCCCGCGGCATGGTTCGACGTGGTCAGCGTCACCGCGGTCTTGGCGGTGTTCAGCACGGCGGAGGACACGGTGAGCGCCGGGCTGATCGTGTAATTGGCGAGCGTCTGCGCCGAGACGGTCTCGACGGGTTCGCTGAATTCGATCTGAAGCTGGGTGGCGGTGGTGACCCGGGCCGCGATCGGGACCGGCGGCGTCGCGTCGCCGGTGTTGCAGACATAAGTGGCCTTGGAATTGGCGGCGATCACGTTGGCGGATCCGGAGGCGTCGCGCACGTTGTTGACGGTGAGGGTGTAGCTCGTGCCGGAGGCGTGCGCGGCGGTGTTCAGCGTGACCTGCTTGAACGTGTTGTTGATCGAGATGCTCTGAATCGCGACCGAGGGTGAAATGGCGTAATTGGCGAGAGCGAGGGCGCTGGCCTGGTCGAGGGCCTCGCTGAACGAGACCACGAGATAGTCGCTCCGGATCAGTTCGACGCCGGTGATCGTCGGCGGCGTCTGGTCCCCGCCCTCCCAGCTGTATTCCTTGGTGGTGCCGGCGGCGATGGTGTTGGGAACCGTGGCCCTGTCCTTGACGTTGTTAATGGTGACGATGTAGTAGCGGTTGGAATGCTGCGTGGTGACCAGATGGACGGTTTTGAGGTCCGATTGAAGCGAAGCGGCCTGCACGACGATGCCGTTGTTGATCGAATAATTGGACGCCAGTTCAGCCGAGGCTTTCTCGACGGGTTCGTTGAATACGATCTTGACCAGGTCTCCCCCCTCGCATGCCGCGGAGACCACCGTGGGAGGCACCGTGTCCTCGACCTTGTACGCGACTTCCGCCGAGTACTCGCTTTCGTTGCCGCTCTGGTCAACCGCGGTCAGGGCGAAATAATAGGTGGTTCCGGCGGTGAGGCCCGTCACATTGTAGGTCGTGACATTGCCGACGTCCAGGATCACGGAATAGAAATTCGGGCTGGTTCCGTAAGAGATCTGGTAACCGGCCAGGTCCGATTCCGTGTTGGCCTGCCAGGACACCGTGGCGCCCGCGCCGAACACGAGATGTGGTAACAGGACGAGGAGACCCAATGCACGGATCCGGAACGTTTCCCCCTTGCTGACGACTGAAGTGCGCATCCAATTCCTCACTTGAGTTGGGTTTTTCACGGGTCTTTCTCCTATTGCCAGGACTTTCCAAAGCAAAAGCCATACCAGGGACTGTTCGATCCAGTAAGACATTTATTTACATATCATTACAGTACTCGCAAATAAGGAAAAATAAACTGAAAATCGACCAGAACGGAAAAACTTGCCAGTAAGGGGAACCGGTTTTTATACCTTGACAAACGCTTAAAAAAATCGTAAACTGTCATCAATCTACCAATAGTATTATTAAACACTTAGTCAAAGGATTTCCATGAGACCGAAATGGGTGTCTCTGTGGATGCTGGGTGCGGCGCTGGCTGTCTTGAACTGCGGCCAGGAAAAAGCGTCTCCGGTAGGGTCCGGCCTGTACGACCAGGAAAACCCGGGCTCCGAGAACCGGCTGTTCGTCACGGCGTCCAGAGACACGGTTTTCACGCAATCCGTTTCCTGCGGCAGCGGGTATCATCTCTTCACCGGCTCACATTCCGGAATCGAAACCGCCGCTTTCTTCGTCTTCGACACCCTTTCGGTCGACTCGGCCGTCACGCGGGCCGTACTGGCGTTCCGGGCATTTCCGTACGCGGTCTCCGCGTCAGGCGCCGTTCGGCTCCTGTTTTCCGAGACCGGATCGGACTGGGACGAAACCGGACTGACCTGGGACAGCCGGCCCGCGGAAACCGGGCCTCCATTCGCCGAATGCGCGGTTGATGCGTCCGATACATCCGATGTCGAGATCGCCCTTCCGCTGGACCTGGCCCTCTCCCTGGTGAACCCGGAAAACGCCGCCGGACGGCCGGGAGTCGCGCTCCGGGCCGGAGACCCGGACTGCGTGTTCAGGCTCTACAGCCGGGAAGCGGGCGTCGCCTCCTCCCCCGTTCTCCTGTTCATCGCGGACGGGGACACTGCGGACACTGTGACCGTCCAGACCCGGAAAGACGCCTTCACGGTCCGCAACGGGACGCGGCCGGCCGAGGGACGTCTGCGCATTCAGAACGGAACGGCCGAGCGCATCCTCCTGTTTTTCGATGTGTCGGCCATCCCCCGGGAAGCCACGATCAACCGCGCCCGGCTCATCCTGCACAACGACGCCGGGAGCGTTTTCCCAGCTTCGGATCCGGATTTCTCTTTCTACGTGTACCCCGTGACCGACTCGCCGTGGACGGTGCCCCCGGCGACCCTGGACTCGACCCGCTCGGTGAGCGGCGTCTTCTCGTCCGATTCGACCGCGGTCGCGATCACATCGCTGGTGCAGCGGTGGACCTCCGGCGTGGCCCGGAACGGAGGACTGATGCTGAAGGGAGCGATGGAAACTTCCGATCCAGCCGGATGCGCCCCCTATTCCCGGTCCGCGCCGGACAGCAGCCTCATCCCGAGGCTGGAACTGTTCTATTCCCTGCCGCCCACGTCCCGGTTCTAGAGCACAGACAGGAAAAACGCATGACCCCCAACCGACTTCGAAAAATCACGCCGTCCGCCGGGGCTCCGCTCCGGGCGGCTTTCGGGCTTCCGCTTCCGGTCTGGGCGGCCCTCCTGATCCAGGCGGCCGGCCCGTTCATCCCGGCCTGCGGGGCCTCGGTTCTGTCCTCCGGCGGTGTCGGCTATCCGGCCGGGCCCGCGGGCGCTCGGTACGCGGGAATGGGCGGCGTTTCGATTTCGCTCGCGGATCCGTCTTCAGCCGGTTCCCGCAACCCGGCCGCCCTGGCCGAGATCCGGCTGACGCGGCTGGACATTGAATACGTTTCGGACGACATCGCCTTCAGGGACGCTTCCGGGTCGTCCCGGTCCCCGTATTCCAATTTCAACGGATTCACGCTCGCCCTGCCGTTCGGACGCGGCCTCTCGTCGGCTTTCGGCCTGTCGCCCTGCACGCGCGCCGATTACCGGCTCTCCTATCCCGATTCCCTGGCCGGGGAAACCTTCCACAAATCGGTCGAGGCGTCGGGCGGGCTGAACAGCGCGGACGCCGCGTTCGCCTTCCGCATCCGGCACTGGGCCGACTTCGGACTGAAAGCCCACTACTTTTTCGGAAAGCTCGACGAGACCTGGCGCGTCGTGTTCAACGGCACGGGCTTCACCGGCACCACGGACCTGCTGTCCAGCCGGATGCGGGGGTTCGGCTTGACGGCCGGGTGCGTCGTGCATCCGCTCCCGGTCCTGTCCGTGGGCGCGACGGTCCGGCCCGGATTCGACGTGGACACGGAAATGGAACGCTACGCCGATCCGCTGTCCGGAACGCCTGTCCTGCACACGGGAAGAATCAGGATGCCCGCGGCCTGGGGCGTCGGGCTGCACGGGGTGCTTCCGAAGGGATTTCTGGCCGCGGCGGAGTATTCGACCGAGGAATGGAGCCGGATGAAGGTCAACGGCCGTTCCGCTCCCCACCTGGCGGACGCGGAACGCCTGGCGTTCGGCCTGGAATGGCTCCCCGGCCTGCTCCCCACCGACGGCTTCTTCAAGCGCACGGCTTACCGGGCCGGATTTTCCATCGGCCGGTTTTACATGACCGACGGCCGGGGCGGTTCGGTGCGCGAGATCGCGGGCACGCTGGGCGCCGGCCTTCCACTCGGCAACGCGGCCTCGCGGATGGACGCGGCGGTCGCGTTCGGCAGGCGGGGAAGCCTTTCGGACAACGGTTTCGAGGAAAGTTTCATCCGGCTGAGCGTGTCCGCCTCGCTCGCGGAGAAATGGTTCACGCGGAAATAACAGCTTCGGGGAGACGGTTCAGCTCATGAAAATAGCGATCGGAGCGGATCACGCGGGATTCGCGCTCAAAGAGGCGCTGAAGGCGCGGCTGTCGTCGGCCGGAATCACGGTCGAGGATTTCGGGACCCATTCGAGGGATTCGGTGGATTATCCGGACTTCGGCGTCGCGGTGGCGAAGGCCGTGTCCGAGGGAAAGGCCGACCGCGGCGTGCTCGTCTGCCACACGGGCATCGGCATGTCCATCGCCGCGAACAAGGTGCCCGGCGTGCGGGCGGCGCTGTGCCGGACCGAGGAGGACGCCCGCCTCTCGCGGCGCCACAACGACGCCAATGTGCTGGCCCTGTCCGGCAGTTTCACGCCGCCCGACACGGCGGCCGCGATCACGGACGCTTTTCTGGAAACCGGCTTCGAATCGGGTGGCCGTCACGAGCGCCGGGTCGAAAAAATCCGTCAACTCACAGGCAAATAGGAGCCTTCCTTGAAATCCCTGAGACAATCCGATCCGGCCGTTTCCGAGGCCCTGCGCAAAGAAACCGAGCGGCAGGCCGGCACCCTGGAACTGATCGCTTCCGAGAACTTCGTCAGCGCGGCCGTGCTCGAGGCCATGGGCAGCGTGATGACCAACAAATACGCCGAAGGCTACCCCGGGGCCCGTTACTACGGCGGGTGCGAATTCGTGGACGAAGCCGAGAATCTGGCCCGCGAACGCGCCCGCAGGCTGTTCCGGTGCGAATACGCCAATGTCCAGCCGCATTCGGGCTCGCAGGCGAACATGGCGGCCTACATGGTGTTCCTCAAGCCGGGCGACACGGTGCTCGGCATGGACCTGGCCCACGGCGGACACCTCACGCACGGCAGCCCGGTCAATTTTTCGGGCCAGCTCTACCGGTTCGTCTCCTACGGCGTGCGGAAGGAGACCGGCACCATCGATTACGATCTGGCCCTGCGCCAGGCGCTCGAGCACAAGCCCAGGCTCATCGTCACCGGCGCCAGCGCCTATCCCAGGTTCATCGATTTCGCCCGTTTCCGCGAGATCGCGGACCGGGTCGGCGCGTTTCTGATGGCCGATATCGCCCACCCGGCCGGTCTGGTGGCAACGGGCCTCCACCCCGACCCGCTTCCCCTGTGCGACATCGTGACCACGACGACCCACAAGACCCTGCGCGGACCCCGGGGCGGCATGATCCTCCTCGGAAAGGACCGTGAGAATCCGATGGGCCTCAAAGCGGCCAAATCGGGCCGGGTGAAGAAACTGTCCGAGGTCATCGACGGCTCCGTCATGCCCGGCATGCAGGGCGGTCCGCTCATGCACGTCATCGCGGCCAAGGCCGTCGCCCTGGGCGAAAACCTCGAGGCGGGGTACCGGTCCTATTGCGAGCAGATCATCCGGAACGCCCAGGCCATGGCCGAACGCCTGACCGAACACGGCATCTCGCTCGTGTCCGGCGGGACGGACAACCACCTGCTCCTGCTCGACCTGACGGATCGGGGCATCACCGGCAAGGCCGCGACCGCGGCGCTCGATCAGGCCGGCATCACGGTGAACAAGAACATGGTTCCTTTCGACACCCAGAGCCCCGCCGTCACGAGCGGCATCCGGGTCGGCACGCCCGCGATGACCACCCGCGGCATGAAGGAGCCCGAGATGCGCCGGATCGCGGACCTGATCCACCGGGTTCTCTCGTCGATCTCGGACGAATCCGCGCTTCGCGCGGTCCGGGCCGAGTCGGCCGAGCTGTGCAGCGCCTTTCCACTGCCGGGCGGCTGCCGTCCATGACCCTGCCCCCAACCGGAACCCACGGCCGCCCTTCGTGGGACGCGTATTTCATGCAGATCACCCGGCTGGTGTCCAGCCGGTCGACCTGCCTGCGGAGAAAAGTCGGGGCCGTCATGGTAAAGGACAAGCGCATTCTCGCCACCGGGTACAACGGCGTACCGAGGGGCCTCCCGCACTGTCTCGATGTCGGGTGCCTCCGCGACCGGCTGAAAATCCCCTCGGGGGAACGGCACGAGCTCTGCCGGGGGCTGCACGCGGAGCAGAACGCCATCATCCAGGCCGCCACCTCGGGAACCAGCATCGAGGGGTGCGTCCTCTACACGACCCACTACCCCTGCGTGCTCTGCATGAAAATGATCCTGAACGCCTCCATACATGAAGTGATATTCGCGGAAGGATACCCGGACGGGCTGGCCATGGAAATGGCCGCTGAAGGCGGCCTGAAGGCGCGTCTCTTCCGCGCCGGGGAACCGGACGCGGTTCCGGCATGAAGTGCCCCGCATGCGGCATCGACGAGGACCGGGTGGTCGACACCCGGCTGGTGCAGGACGGGAAAGCCGTCCGCCGGAAGCGCCACTGCCTCAGATGCGGACGACGGTTCTTCACGGTCGAGGCGATCGAGGACAAATCCGTATCCGTCATTAAGAGCGACGGCCGCCGCGAGCCCTATGACCGCCGCAAGCTCATCCGCAGCATCCAGATCGCCTGCACCAAGCGCCCCATCTCCTTCGAGACCGTCGAGCGGATCGCGGACGACATCGAGGCGGAGATGGAGTTCATGAACGAAATCGACAGCCGCCGCATCGGGGAGGGGGTCATTCAGTCCCTGCGGAGGATCGACGAAGTGGCCTATGTCCGGTTCGCGTCCGTGTACCGGAATTTCAGGGACAAGGATGAATTCCTGCGCGAGCTCAACGGACTCCGGCAGGACGGAACCGGTCCGGAGCAGGACCCCCCCCAGGAGTAGGCATGGCCCGCCTCACCTTCCGGGGCGGCGTGCATCCGCCGCGCCGGAAATCGGAAACGCAGAATCTCCCCATCACCGAACTTCCGCTTCCCGATCAGCTGATCTGGCCGCTGGAGGTTCCCCCGGGAACCCGCTTCATCCCCCTGGTCCACAAGGGCGACCGTGTCCTCGCCGGACAGGTCGTGGCGCGGACCGCGGACGGTTTTCCCCTGCACGCCTCGGCCCCCGGCACCATTACCTCGATCGCTCCCCGGCCCGTTCCGGAAGGCCCGGAGGTCCGGTCCCTCGTGATTCGCGTGATGGAGGAGACCGGAACCCCGGGCGCCGCGGGCCGGCCGGAGACCCACCCGGAACACGGACACGAATCCTTTCTGGAAAAATCCCCGGAAGAACTGCGTCACCGCGTGCTGGAAGCCGGTGTGGCGGAACCGTTCGGCCGCGCCGGTTTCACGGCCGAACGACTGAATCCGCCGGCGGACGCGTCCCCGTCCGTACCGGCCGCCGCCGTCCACACCGTGGTCGTCAATGCCATGGAATCCGAACCGTATCTCGCTTCCGACCACCGCCTTCTGGTCGAGCGCTCCGCTGAAATCGTGCTCGGCCTGCGCCTGACCATGCGGATGACCGGCGGACGCAGAGGCATCATCGCGGTTCCGTCGGACAACCGAGGACTGCTCCGGTCCCTGCGGAAGGCGGTTCGCCGGCTCCGTTCCGTGTCCATCCTCTATCTCGACTCCAAGTATCCCGGCCACAGCGAAGGGCCGCTGCTGGCGTCCCTTGGCCTCGGGACGGATTCCTCCGGATCAAGACGGTACGCGAGAACGGGAGTCCGGGTGCAGAGCGTCACCGCGACTCTGGCCGTGACCGACGCGGTGATCCGGGGCCTGCCCCAGACCCGGCGCGTGCTCACCGTGGCCGGAAACGGCATACGGAACCCCCGGAATCTTTCAGTGCCCCTGGGCGCCCCGGTCTCGGCGTGCGTCTCGGCCTGCGGCGGATACGCGTCGGACACGGTTCTGCTCCTTCACGGCGGTCCCATGTCCGGCGCGGCCCTCTCCTCCGACGCGGTCCCGGTCACGTCGCGGACAACCGGTCTGACGGTCCTGGACGGCCGCGGCTTCGCCTCCCTTCCGGAAACCGCCTGCATCCGCTGCGGCCGCTGCGCCGACTGCTGTCCCGCTGGGCTGGCCCCGTACCGGATCGAGGCTTTCCTTCTGGACGGCCTGGAGAACCTGGCGCGGCTGGAAGGCGTCGCCTCCTGCATCCGTTGCGGCTCATGCGCCTATATCTGCCCGGCCGGACGGTCGCTGGTCCGCATGTTCCCGCCGGTCCCGGCTCCCGGACGGGAGGCCGAATGACATCCGCAAATGCGCGTTTTCTCGGGGGAAGCCTTCCCTTCATCCGCGACAATGACTCGGTCCGTAAAATGATGTGGACCACTTCCGCGGCTCTGGCGCCGCTGGCCTCGGCGTCAGTCTGGATACACGGGCCACGCGCCGCCTGGTCTGTCTCTTATACACATCTGACGCTGCCGACGAGTTCCGAA
>JAUCQC010000069.1 GCA_030372965.1 bacterium | reverse complement strand
CTGGCCCGAGGCCGGCCAGCGGGCCGTGGACGAGTGGCGTTTTAGGGACGTCGTGGCCCGCATGCTTCAGGATCTCGGCGAATCCGGGGAGGACGCGTGGAAATCCGTCACTGAGCTGAGAATGCTGATCCGCTTCTCGGACTGGGCGGGCCGGATGGAAGGAGCGTCCGTGTCCGGACTGCTGTCCGGCCTGCTGGAAGACGGCGCGGCCCGGGATTTCCTCAAAATCAACCGTTTCCGCGACATCGACTGGTTCAACAAGGAGGCGTTCGAGGAGACCGCGGACTGGATGCTGACCCTCGAATCCGTGGAGGCGGCGGTTTCACCGACAGCCGCCGGACAGCGCCGTCTCTCCATGGCGCATGCCGCGGTTCTGGCGATGGACGCGGCCATGAAACGGTCCGAGTATCAGGTGGGGAAACTGCTGGAAACTGCCGGGGAGATCAAAAGCCGTCCCTTATCAGGGAAAATGAAACCTTCCGGGAAATCGAAACGTCCGGCCGGCGAAAAACCGAAAAAGCCGAAACCTCGCAAGATGACCGGACGAAAGGCATCCAAAGTCGCGGCAGGCAAGAAACGATTTAAAATGAAGACCGAACCCAAGAGAAAGACAAAGAAGAGGATCAAGCGGATCAAATAATTTTATATCAATATGATTCCGATCATCGAGAGTAATCCAAGGTTGATTATAGGCTGGTCATCCAGAATGGGCGGATGACATAATAGAGACAGATTACTCATTCCTCGCAGAGGCTCCTGCCGCGACGGTTCATGCGCGGCGGCGGGAGCCTCCGGACGGGAACAGCAAACAAAACGCGGCCTGATGACCGCGTATGATTTTTTTACGTTGAACGTTGAACTTTGAACCTTGGACTCAAATCCTCCCAAGCGCGTCCTTCATCACCCACCCCACCTTGCCGTCCGGAAGCACGATTTCGACCCAGCCGCCGGATTCCCGGTCCAGCCTCACCTTGGTGCCCTCGTGCAGGGAGAAAGACTCCACGCTGTCCTGCCCGCCCGGCGCGCTCATGACGTCCACCTTGGCCGCGAGTATCACGGCTTCGACCGTGGATCGGTCGGAAAAGATCCGGCCCAGCCATAGCAGGCCGGCCACGACGAACAGGACGCCGAACAGCACAGCGCCGCGATACCCGTTCACGGCCAGGAACCGCCTCCGGGACAGCAGAAAGAGAACGGTGCCGGACACCGCCAGGCCGAAAAAGCCGATGGTCATCATCGCCCAGGCTGAAACTGGAAGACCGCGGACCGCGGCCCGGAACAGCCGGAGGGGCAGGAATTCGGACCGCGCCTCCACCCTGTCCACAACGCGGAGATTGGCCATGAGGAGATTGGCCTTCAGGTCCTCGTCGGACGGCATGAAGCGACGCGCCTTTTCGTAGTACAGAACCGCGTGACCGGTGCGGCCGAGCTTGTACGCGCAATTGCCCATGTTGAAATACAGCGGCCCGTTCTCGAAACCCCGATCCAGGATTTGCCCGTACACGGCGAGCGCGGAGTCGAACCGGCCGGCCTGGTACAGCGCGTTTCCCTGCCGGAACGCTTCCCCGAGGGAGGCGTCCCCGCCGATGCCGGCCCGCGCCTGAACCCCGGCCGCCCCGAATATCGCGACCGCGACAGTCACGGCGGACCGGACGCTCCGGAAAGCGTGGAGCCGTCCGCCGGCCCGGGTCCGGAACATGGATCTCATCTCAGCTCCCTTTCCAGTCTCGATACCGCTTTTTCCACCTCACCGTAGAACGCCTTCATCTCGGCCTGCGTGGCGGTTTCGGGCGAGAACCGCTTCATGTCGCAGGTGTTGAGGCATGAGAAAACCGCCTGAATGGTCTCCGGCCGCACACCTCTCGCGGACAGGCGGGCGGACACGTCTTCGGAGAGCATGCCCGCTTCCGCGATGTTGAGCTTGTCCCCGAGAAATCCCTGTATGCCCTTCGCCGCCTCGGCGTAAAAAGCCTTCTGGGTTTCGGGCTTCATCAGACCCGCGGCCGCGGCCAGCCGCTTGCGGACGGCGCGCGACGCGCGGGAACCCCTGGCGTACGCGACGTCCACAGCGAGCCGATTCAACTTTCTGCGCCTTGCCAGCGCGGCCGCGAGGCCGGCCAGCGGGAGCCCGAAACCGATCCAGAGCGCGGCGGGCGGAACAGCCGCGGCCCCGGCCCTGCGGAAAGGAGCGTCCGCGGTCTTGATGAAGCGGATGTCCTGGCCGACGAGCCGGACCTCCTCCTTGGACAGGCCGGTCACGGCCGGTCCCGCGTACCCGCCCCCGGCGCCCTGCTCCACGCGGAGCTGGATCGCTTCTGTGGAAACGGTGCGATAGGCGGCCGCGGACGCGTCAAAATAGCTCAGCCGCACGGGCGGAAGCGTCTCGTCGCCTGCGGCCCTGGGAATGAGGACGTATTCAAAGGTTCTCCGTCCTGATATGCCCGCGCCCGAGCGGGTGACGGTTTCGGACGTCTTGGGCGGATACACCTCGAAATCCGACGGAAAAACGATTTCCGGGGCCGGAATCTGCCGGATGTTGCCGTCGCCCTCCACGGTCACCTTGTAGGTGATCGCCTCGTTGGTCTTCACGTCCCGCTTGTCCGCGGAGGCGCTGATGCGGAACCGGCCCGTGAGGCCGCTGAATCCGGCGGGCTTTCCGGTCTCGGGAAACGGCTGCACTTCGATGGAAATCGGTTTGGAGCGGATCTGGCGGCGCACCGTCTTTCCGCCGAAGAAGAACGAATCGTCGAAGAAATCCGCGAACGGGTCGCGCGACCGGGAACGCACGTGCACGTCGCAGTCGAGCACCAGGGGGTCGACCGCGCGCGTGCCGGATACCATGGGGAACAGCGCGGTCCTGCGGACCGTGGCCACGGTGTACTGCTTGCCGTCAAGGATTTCATGGCTGGTCTGGAGCTGCTGGGGCATGTCGAAATCCTCGGCCCAGAACCCGGCCGTGGCCGGCATTTTGGATACGGACAGATTGGCCACATTCACGCGCGTGTAGAGCTTGTAGGTGACAATCACGGGTTCGTTCGGATAAACCTTCCTCCGGTCCACGGAAGCCCGTAAAAAGAGGTCGCCTTCCGCGGGTCCCTCTCCCTGCGCAGCGGCCTGTCCGGGCGCGGCGTTCCGTGCCTGTGTCTGGCCCTGACCCTGCGCCCCCGCGGCCATGACCTCGAAATCGATGGCCGCGGACGAGACGGCCTTTCCGTCGGCCGTCACGGTCACGGGCGGAATCTGGTATTTTCCGACCGCGGTCGCGACATAATAGCATTGAAAAACCTTGGAGGTGGACATCCGCCCGTTCACGAAGGAGATGTTCTGGGAGGATCCGCTTCCGAGAAAAGAGGCGAACGCGCCGATCACGGGCAATTCCGGGTCCTGGGCGGAATTCGCTCCCTTCCCCGAGATCTCGATGGAGAGCGTGAAGCGCTCATTCAGGGCCACGGGATTCCGGTCCACTGAGGTCCTCACCGTGAAGTCCTGGCCGGAGAGACCGGCCGCGGCCAGTGTCCCCGCGATCGCGAGAGCAGCGATCCGTTTCGCAGTCGTCATGCCGTCACCAGTCCTTGTCGACCCCGGCCCCCGAGGCCCGCACGGTCTTCTTCTGTTTGTCTTTCTGGTCCTCGTTCATCGCCTTGAGAATCTGCTCGGCCTGTTCCTTGGACATCTCTTTTTCGGGCTGCTCCCCGGACTGCTGTTCCTGCTGCTGATTTTGCTGCTGCTCCTGCTGATTCTGCTGGTCCTGGTTCTGATTCTTCTGCTGTTCCTGCTGTTGCTGCTGCTGTTGTTGCTGCTGATCCTGCGGCTGGGGCTGGGCGTTCTCCTTGAGCTTGTTGCGGACGTATTCCAGGTTGTATTTCGCGTCCTGGTCGTCCGGGTTGAGCTTCAGCGCCTCCTGATAGGCCGCGATCGCCTCGGGCCATTTGTTCGTCCGGTACAGCGCGTTGCCGATGTTGAAATAGGCCTGCGACTGGATCCGGGCGTCCTTCACGGACAGGGTCTTCTGGAACGATTCGAGCGCCTTGTCGTAACTCTTCATCTGATAGGCCGCGTCCCCGAGATTGAACTGAATCACGGGAGAACCGGGAGCGTCGAGCAGGGCGTCCTGGTACCGGTTGCGGGCCGCATCGTATTTTTTTTCCTGGTACAGTTTGTTGCCCTGCTTCACTTTTCCCCGTCCGGGCTGGGACTGGGCGGGAATGGGAAGCAGAAGCGCCGTGAGTATTACCGCCAATAAGGCTCCCCCGGCTGAAGCCGGGAGGCTCCGAAGCCGAACCATCGGTAAGCCCTGACTCTCGCGGAACCTTCCGGCTTCAGCCGGGGGGCGCAAGCCGGACCATCCGCGAAATCGAAAATCGTTCCTCATGCCCTCGACCGCCTATTCAAAACGTCCCTTCCATTCCTTCTTCACCCGCCTGCGCTCCGGAATCACGGCCTCCGCGAAAAGGAGAAAAATCGCGATGGCCAGCGGAATCTGGAACCTCTCCTCGAACTGGGTGTACTGCATGGACGACAGGGATTTCTTCTCCATCTTCCGGACTTCCTCGTAGATCCGGTCCAGCTCCACCTCGGCCGGAGTGGCGCGGTAGTATTTGCCGCCCGTTTCGAGCGCGATTTTCTCGAGCGTCACCTCATCGAGCCGGGTCATCACCACCTGCCCGCTTCTGTCCTTCTTGAACGCGGCAGGCCCCTCGCCGGTCGGGATGGGCACGCCGTCGGGCGATCCGAGCCCCACCGTGTAGATGACCACGCCCTGTTTCGCGGCCTCCTTCGCGGCCTCCATCGGGTCGCCGGCGTGGTCCTCGCCGTCAGTGATGAGCACGAGCACCTTGTGCTTGCGTTCCTGGTCCGAAAAGCACCCGACCGACGCCTCGATCGCGGCCTTCACGGCCGTCCCGGGCACCGGGATGAGGTCCGGCGTCATGGCGTCGAGGAACATCTTCGCGGCGCCGTAATCGAGGGTCAGCGGGCACTGCACGAAGGCCTTTCCGGCGAATGCCACCAGCGCGACGCGGTCGCCTTCGAACTTGTCGATCATCGAGGCGATCTCGTGCTTGGCCTTCTCGAGCCTGTTGGGCTTGATGTCCTCGGCCATCATCGACTGTGAGACGTCCATGGCCACGACGATGTCCTGTCCCACCCGCTTCACCGTCCTCAGCTTGGTCCCGAACTGCGGCCGGGCCAGGGACAGGACGATGAAGACCACGGCCGTGGCCGTGAGAACGGCCTTCCAGACCTGGCGCCTGCGGCTGACCGACGCGGTCAGCAGGGCGACGAGCGACGGGTTGCCGAAGCGCTCCAGGTCGCGCCGCTTGCGCCGGAACGCGGCCCAGAAAAAAAACGCCAGGCCGGGCGCCAGGATGAGGAGCCACAGAAAATGTTCATGGAAGAATCGAAACACGGCTACTCCCGATCAGGGTATTTTCCGGAACCGCGTGTGGCCCAGGATAATCTCGGCGAGCAGGAGGAGCAGGCCTGCCGCGGCGAAAAACCCGAACCACTCCGTATACCGGGTGTATTCCTTCACCTTGATCTCTGTCTTCTCGAGCTTGTCGATCTCGCGGTAGATGGATTCGAGGCTGTTCCGGTCGGTGGCCCGGAAGTACCGGCCGCCGGTCAGGTCCGCGATTCCGCGAAGCGACTCCTCGTCGACATTGACCTGCATGGGCTGGTAGCGCCGGCCGAAGAAGGGATCGTCGACCGGGAACATGGCCACGCCCCGCGTGCCCGCGCCGATCGTGTACGTCCGGATGTCGAAAGCCTGCGCCATCTGCGCGGCGGTCAGGGGGTCGATCTGGCCCCGGTTGTTCTGTCCGTCCGTGAGCAGGACGATGACCTTCGATTTCGCCTCGCTGAACCGGAGCCGGTTGACCGCCGTCGCCAGTCCCATGCCGACCGCGGTTCCGTCCTCGATCATCCCGACCGAAACGCGGTCGAGGAACTCGAGCAGAATGCCGTAATCCGTGGTCAGCGGGCACTGGGTGTAGGCCTCGCCGGCGAAGACCACCAGCCCGATGCGGTCGTGCTTCCGGCCCTGGATGAACGCCTTTGCCACGGCCTTGGCCGCGTCGACCCGGTTGGGCCGGATGTCCTCGGCCAGCATGGTGCTCGACACGTCCAGGGTGAGCACGATGTCCACGCCCTCGGTGATCACCTCTTCGCCTTTCACGCCGGACTGGGGCCGGCTGAACGCGATCACGAGAAAGGCCAGGCCGAGCAGGCGCGCGACGAACAGGGCCTGCCGGGCCAGTGGCGCCCGGCCCTGGGGTATCGCTTTCAGGGTGCCGATGTGCGAGAACCGGATGGCGCCGGTCCAGACGCGCCGCTTCCGGAAATGCCACCAGCCGAGCAGTGCCACCGGCAGGAGCAGCAGGAGAAACCAGGGATCGACGAAACGCAGTTGCATGGTCTAGGATTCCAATCGACCGGACCGGTTCGTCCCGGGAGCGGGTTCCGCGTCCGCCGCGCCGCCGTTTTCGGCCGCGGACCCGTCATCCGCCGCTGAACCGGGAGCGGGGGCCGCGGACATTTCCGTTCCGGTTTCGGCTTCGGCGGCCGCGGGCGCGAGCACGATTTTCGTCCGGTTCACGAGTTCGTAGGCGGTCTTCACGGCATCGTCCAGCTCGGCGTCCGAGGGGACGTGCCTGGCGAATTTAACGAGGTCGCAGGCGTGGAAAAAACTCCCGAACAGCCCGAAGACGTCCCCGTCCAGACCCGCCCGCGACAGTCCGTCGAGCACCTCGGTCGTGGTCATCTCCATGGCCACCACGAAATACCGGCCCCCGATGTACCGGCGCACGATTTCGGTGAGCTCCACGACGAAGGCCATGGTTTCGCCGCGGGCCCTCAGGTCCGACGCGGTCAGGCGGTCGAGCGCCTCGAGCGCGATTTCATGGGGCGGCCGCGGCGGTTCGGCCCTCACGGGCAGAAGGCTCTTGCCGGCCTTCCACCGGCGGAACAGAATCACCCCGGCGATCAGGGCCGCGAGAACGGCCAGCGCCGCGGCGACGCGCAGGACGAGCCGCTTCCAGTCGAGCGGGATGTCAAGGGGCGGCTTCACGTCGCGGATGTCGCCCGCCTCGCTCGGTTTCATGCTCTCCACGACGATGCGGATGCCCGGCGTGGCGATGACGCGCGGCGCCGCGGCCGTGTCCGCGGCCGGCCGGTAGGCCACCGGCAGGGGCGGGATGACGAATTCTCCGGTGAGGAAGGTGGAGATCGTGTACCGGAATTCCGAGACGACGACCCCGTCCTTTTCCTTCGGCTCCACCACGTCGTACGCGCGCACCTCGAAACCGCCGAGGTTGGCGCCCGTGCCCGGCGTGGCCACGGCGATGTCCTTCGGATGGGACACCGTGACCGTGTACCGGATGAGGTCGCCGATGGTGATGCGCGACCGGTCCACGGCCGAGGCCGCGGTCACCAGCGGCTCCGGGTCCGCGGCCGGGCAGAGTCCGGCGAAGACGGCGGACCCCGCCAGGAAAACCGGCAGCAAACGCGCCCGAAGACCGGACATCATTCCACCCTGTCGTCGTAGACGCGGACGCCCTCGGCCGCCATCATGCGGCTGATCAGGGCCTGAACCGCTTCGTTCTGTTTCTCCGCGGCCGCGTCCTGTTCCACCTGCTTCCGGACCTCCTCGAGCGGCTTCTGGCGCTTCACCTTTCCGTCCGCGCCCTTCTCTGCGTACCGGTCGAGGTTGGCTTTGTAGTACAGCTGGACGTCCCCGGACGACAGCCGCACCTGGGGTCCGACTTCCTGTTCCAGGTATTTCTGCACCATGACGCTCCGCTTCGCCTGAAACGCGGCATCCTGCACGTCCGCGTCGCGTTCCAGGCCCTTGCGCTGGGCCGCGCCATAGAACAGCTCGGAGACGATATACTGCCTGAGGAACTCCAGCCGCCCGGATTTCGTCTCGTACGCGCCGCGCATCTGGGCCGGAAGCCTCGATATCTCGTGTTTCAGGTCGGCGGCTGTGACCGGACGGTCCCCGATCTGCGCGACCACGACGGACGCGTCCCCGGGGGACACGCCGGATGTCCTCCGGGATCCGGACAACGCCGTGGCCTCGTCGAGCACCTGCTTGGCCTCGCCCGAACGGTTGAGCCGCTCGAGGCAGGCCACGATGCGGCGGTCCACCTCCGGCATGAGCGTCTTCTCGGGCGTCAGGTGCTTGATGCGCAGGTAGGCGGCCAGGGCGTTCTCGTAGTCGTGGAGCCGCTCGAAATAGAGACCGGCCATGACATAGGTGACGTTCGCCTTTTCCGCGTCGCTCAGGCGCGCCGTGTCGAGGTACTTGCCGTATTCCGAGACCGCCTGGCTGTAGAGTTCGTTCGAGGCCAGGGCGCCGGCGTATTCCCGGATGCGGGCCGGGTCCTCGCCCCTGCGTCCGCATCCCGCTGCGGAGAGGGCGGCGGCGATGAGAAGAATTGACAATCTGGCATTCATGCGCGGCTCCACTTCAAAAACAATGGAACACGGATTTGACGGACGCCGCTGGCGGCGCGGATCTGCACGGATAAAAATGAATTTTTATGGTAATTTTTCAACGCCCTATCGGATTTTCAACCATTTCAATCATAACACTTTTGCCCTCAACAGACCATGACAAAGCTGAATTCAACGAATTACCCCATTCCTCCCGCTCTATCCGTGGTAATCCGCTTGATCCGTTCAATCCGTGTTCCATTCTCAGCGGAACCGTCTCGCCCGGACTCGGAAGAAGCGGATCAGCGGCTCGAAATAGCTCTCGTCCGTGCGGATCACCACGCGGTCCACGTTCAACGACCGGAACAGCTTTTCCTGGGCCGCCATGGCCTCGCCGGATTTTTCCCCGAACAGGCTCCGGACGCGCCGGTCGAACGTGTTCACCAGCATCGTCTCCCCGGTCTCGGCGTCCTCCAGCTCGAGGAACCCGACGTCTGGCATTTCCAGCTCGCGCGGGTCCACGATGTGCAGGCCCACGATGTCGTGCCGCCGGTTGGCGATGCGCAGGGCGCGGCTGAAATCGCCCGCCAGGAAGTCGGACACCAAGAACACCGTGCTGCGCCGCCGGATGACCCGGCTGAGGTATTCCAGCGCCAGGCCGATGTCGGTTTTCCGGTCCCTGGGCTTGAAGTACAGGAGCTCGCGGAGAACGCGGAGCACGTGGCTCCGGCCCTTGCGGGGCGGGACGAACTTCTCGATCTGGTCGGTGAAGATGATGAGCCCGACCTTGTCGTTGTTCTTGATGGCCGAAAACGCGAGCAGGGCGCACAGTTCGGCGGCGATCTCGCCCTTCATGCGCCGTGCAGTGCCGAATTCGCTCGAAAAGCTGGCGTCGACGAGAAGCATCACCGTGAGCTCGCGCTCCTCGTCGAACACCTTGACGTGGGGCCGGCCCGTGCGGGCGGTCACGTTCCAGTCGATGGTGCGGATGTCGTCGCCGATCTGGTACTCGCGCACCTCGGAGAAATCCATGCCCCGGCCCTTGAACACCGAGTGGTATTCGCCGGAGAACACGTCGTTCACCATGCCGCGCGTCGTGATCTCGATGCGCTTGACTTTTTTCAGTATTTCTTTTGGGATCATGGATCCAATGGAACACGGACGCCTGCGGCGCGGATGAAACGGATTTGCACGGATAAAGATTGCTGAATAGAGTAATTTTTCAACGCCATGCTCGGCCGATTTCCGTTATGACAGTGTTCCTTCCCATCCTGAACGATTGTTTCTAAATACAAATCAAAGAATTACCCTGTCACACCCGCTTTATCCGTGTCAATCCTTCTAATCCGTTCAATCCGTGTTCCATCCCTTCTTACGGGACTTCGATCTTGTTCAGCACCTTGCGCACGACGTCCTCCGCCGCGACCTCCTCGGCCTCGGCTTCGTAGGTGACGATCACGCGGTGCCTCAGCACGTCCATGCCGATGGCCCGCACGTCCTCGGGCGTCACATAGCCCTGTCTCTTATACACATCTGACGCTGCCGACGAGTTCCGAA
>JAUCQC010000068.1 GCA_030372965.1 bacterium | reverse complement strand
GTTCAGGATGACTTCATCCCCGGGCTGGGTGTGGGTTTTCAATGCCACCTGATTGCTCATGACGCCTGAAGGCATGAAACAGCCGGCTTCATGGCCGAGCATGGCGGCGACCCTCTCCTCGAGGCGGTTGACGGTCGGATCCTCGCCGAATACGTCATCCCCCACCTCGGCCCGGCTCATCGCTTCCCGCATGCCGGGCGTCGGCCTGGTGACCGTATCGCTTCTCAGATCGATCATCGCCTCTCTCCCATATGACGTAAAAATATGGATTTCAGGGGAAAAAAACAAGCGGAAACATACGAAAATCGGTTCCGAGTTCCGGGTTTCGGATTCCGGATTAAAAGAAAGAATATCAGATTATCCATATTCTCAACTCGGAACTCGGAACCTGTTTATTTAAACCTGGGACTCGGGACCATCTATTGGTTTCAACCCCTATGATTCCTTGACATTAGCCCCTGCGTTCACTACATTGATCCATCAGCCTGGCGGCTCAACCGCCGGTTCAGTGCTTTCGTTCGACTTTTTCGAGGAGAATTCATGGAAATTCGTTTTCACAACGCGGTCAGGGAAGTCACTGGCACCATGCACCTGCTCACGGTCGCGGGCAAACGGATCCTTCTGGACTGCGGCCTCTCCCAGGGCAAACGCGCTGAATCGGACCGGAAGAACCGGAATTTCCCGTTCGATCCCGCGTCCATCGACGCCCTGATCCTCTCCCACGCCCACATCGACCACAGCGGCAACATTCCCCAGCTCGTGAAGCAGGGCTTCATGGGGCCGATCTACAGCACGCACGCGACGTTCGACCTGGCCAATATCATGCTCCGCGACTCGGCGCACATACAGAAGAAAGACGCGGAATTTCTCAACAAGCGCGCCCGCAAGGGCGGATCCCCGCCCATCCCGCCGCTCTATTCCATGCAGGACGCCGAGAAGGCCCTCCGCCAGTTCGTGGGCATGGGATACGAGCGGACCTTCCTGGTGACGCCCGAGGTCCGCGCGACTTTCTTCGACGCGGGCCACATTCTCGGGTCCGCGATCGTGCAGATCGACGCCAGCGAAAACGGGCGGCCGACCCGCATCGTGTTCACGGGCGACCTGGGCCGCGCGAACCTGCCCCTTCTCCGCGACCCCGCCCGTCTCACCGAAGCGGATGTGTTCATCACGGAATCAACGTACGGCAACAAGGTTCACGACGAGATACGGGACATGAAGGAGGAACTGCGGGACGTGGTGCGGCGGACCGTGGACCGCGGCGGAAAAATCATCATCCCCTCATTCTCGGTCGGCCGCACGCAGGAAATCGTCTATTTTCTGCACATGCTGATCAATGAGGGCGCGCTTCCGGATCTGCCGATTTTCGTGGACAGCCCGCTGTCGGTCGGCGCCACCGAGGTGTTCCGCATGCACGCGGAGCTGTTCGACGAGGAAACCCAGGACGCCTTTCTCGACCGCAAGGAGGACCCCTTCGGGTTCCACCGTCTCCGCTACGTCCAGTCCGCGGAGGAGTCGAAAACCCTGAACGGACTCCGCGAGCCGTGCGTCATCATCTCCGCTTCGGGAATGTGCGAAGCCGGCCGCATCCTCCATCATCTCGCCAACAACGTGTCCGACCCGAAGAACGCCGTGCTCGTCGTCAGTTTCATGGCCGCCGACACGCTCGGGCGGCGCATCGTGGAGCGCCAGCCTGTTCTGAAGATACTCGGAGAGACATACCCGCTGCGCGCCGAAGTGGCCACCCTGAACGGGTTCAGCGCGCACGCGGACCGGAACGAGCTTCTGGAGTACGCCGGCGGCCTGAACCGGACACGGCTCAGGCAGGTGTTCGTCGTGCACGGCGAAACGCCGCAGTCCGAGGCCCTGGTTTCGGGACTGCAGGACCGGGGGATCAAAAACGTCCTGATTCCCGAGGCAGGAAAGGCTTACACGCTCTGAGCGCGGGCGATCGGATCAAAAAAAACCTCCCTCGTTTTTTTTTACGAACCCGCGGGAGGTTTTTTACTTTCCTTTAGTAAAAATTTTATCTCCCGTTTACCGCCCCTCGCCCACGCGCCGGTACACCTCGGCGTGGGCCGAATCCGCGGCCGCCAGCCGGTTCAGGGCTTCCGGGTCGTTCCGGAACAGCCCGGCGATGCTCATGTGGTGCGCGTTCAGAAAATCCCTGGTTTCCTTGTGCTCGGGATCCCGTTTCCGCACGGACTCCAGCAGGGACAGCCCCTCGAGCCCGAGCCGCACGGCCGATGTGTCGGCCTGCGACGAGGCGTCGAACGCCGTGAAAAAGCAGTACTTGCTCCTCCGGAACGGCTGGGCGTCCAGGCTCGTCAGGGACTGGAGCAGTTTGCCCCGCTCGTCCCATCCCCAGATGAAGGCCGAGTTGAACCGGGCCTGGTCGTAAATGGCCTTGGCTTTCTCATACCAGGGACTGCCGCCCAGCGGCGAATATTTGTCGTATTCGCCCGCGATGATGAGATAGATGTAGAAGTTGAGAAACCCGGTGAACGGCTCGTACAGGTTCGGGTCGTGGACGATCCGGTCCCCCGCCATGTACGGGAACTTCCAGTACTTGTCGTAGAACTGCAGGTCCGACATGTTCGAGATGAGGCAGATGCCCGAGTAGCGGTCCTCGAAGCTGACGCTCACGTCCTGCAGGTAGATCTGCAGGTTCAGCGGGAGCTCCCAGCCCGTGTCGCCCGTCCAGTCCGCGTCGGACAGATAGGTCGTGATGGCCGATTCGAAATCCGCCAGCCGTTTCTGCTTTTCGAGAGGCAGGCGTTCGAGAATCAGCTTGACCTGCGGGACGAGTTTCTGCGCCTCCAGCCGCGGCGCGGCCGCGATCAGCGCGGACAGAATGAAGCATCGGATGAAACCGCGTCGCATCATTTCCTCCTCATGTGCCGGTTGATTGAGAATATAGAATTTTTACGCACATTGTCAAGGCATTCCTCCGTTTCGGTCTTGACATTCGGTTGAAAAATGATATATTGCCCTTGAAACACCGGCGGTCGACCGCCGTGGCCACGATTCACAAAACGCCCGCAGAACCGCATCCAGAACCGCTTCGGAGAACCGCTCTCCCGGGTATGAGAAGGAGAGTCCGATGCGGATCGACACGCCCCCCGTCATTCCCCACGCCCCCGCGTTTGAAAAATCCGGACGCGTCCTGTCCCGTGCCGCTGTCCTGACGCGCCTTCTGCTCCGCGTCCCGCTCGCCTTACTCCCCGCCTTCTTCGTCAACGCGTCCGGCAGTCCCGCGTTCGAAGGCCCGCTTCCGGGCGCGGGGTCCGCGGGGAGCGGCGGCGCGCGCCTGGCGTCCCGGGGACCCGCGGCCGTGTTCTCGGATCCTTGCGGAATCGGGGAGGCGGGGACGCCCGCGTTGTTCTGTTCCTGTACGCTCCCGTACGGCATCCGGGAACTGGCCGCGACCGCGGCTTCCCTGGTCGTGCCCGTCCGCTGGGGCCGGTGCGGCGCCGGATTCATGTCGACCGGGGGCGCGGCTTACCGCGAATCAACGGCCTGCGCCGCCTGGTCGGGCTCCGACCCGCGGGGCAACCGATTCGGGATCCGCGTCCGTCTATTATACCTCGCGATACCCCGTTACGGTTCCTGGACGGGCGCGGCCGCGGACTTTTACCTGCGCCTGCGGCTCGATGAAACCTGGTCCTTCGGCGGCTCGATCGAGAACGTGAACGGCGCCTCTCCGGACCGACGCGGTCCGTCCGGACTGATCCTGAACGCCGGTCTCCGCTTTGAACCCGCGCCGGGCTGGCGCCTGGTCGCCGAAGCCGGCCAGGCTGAGGGCCGCCCCGGGGAACGGCGTTTCGGCGCGGAGGCCGCCGTGATTCCGGGCTTCGTCCTGCGGGCCGGATGGACGACCGGTCCTTCCACGGCCGCTTTCGGGGCCGGTTTTCGCCGCGGGAAGCTGGAGGCGGATTACGCGTGCTCGGCGCATCCCGCGCTGGGTCTCACGCACCGGACGGATATCACGATATTCGCCCGGGCGGGCCGGTAGGCGCGGATGAGAGGCGCTTCCCGGGTTTTCGCCGCGGCCGTCCTGCTGGCCGCGTTTCTGGCCGGCCGGATTCACGGCCAGACCGATTACGAGGAGAAGGTCATGGAGGGTTCCGAAGGGGACGAAGCATCGGCCGCGGCCGCGTGGGAAAGGCTGGACCGATGGCGGGACCATCCGCTCGATCTCAACCGGGCCGGGTCCGATGAACTGCGGCTCCTTCCATTTTTCTCCCCCGCGCTCGCGGAGGCTGCGGTCCGCGAACGCGACTTGTCCGGACCCTTCCGGGACAAGCGGGATTTCTTCGAAAGGCTCGGGCTGGACCGGACGACCGCCGACGCCGTGGATCCCTATGTCTCGGCCGCGCCCGCCGGCCGGGGCGCGGACCGGAGGACCCGGCATGTCCGGGTGTCCGGCCGCCGGGGGGTTCCCGAACCCGCGGGCTTCAGGGACGGCCGGTATGCCGGCTCACCCCTGGCCATTCTCGCGAAAGCCGAGACCCGGAGCCGCGGCGGGCCGTCCGCTGGAATGGTGATCGAAAAAGACCCGGGGGAAGAAAAATGGAACGACCGCCTGTCCGGGTACGCCGCGTTTCCCCTGCACGCGGGCAGGCTTCGCGTCACGGCCGGGTGTTTTGAAACCGAAGCCGGCCAGGGCCTGGTGCTCTGGGGACCCTATGCCTCCATTCCGGCCGGCGATCCGGTCGGATCCGTCTGCCGCACCGCGGCCGGCGTGTCCGGTTCCGCGTCTTCGGGCGAGAATGGACGGTTCTCCGGATGCGCGGCCGAGTGGAACGGCGGCCCGTGGAGCGCGATTCTGCTCGGATCGGCCTCGGCCGTGGACGCTTCGATCGACGGATCCGGAACGGTCACCGCGTTCCGAACCTCGGGACTGCACCGGACGGAGTCGGAAATCGCTGGACGCGGCGCGTGCCGCCTCGACGAAGGCGCCGGCCGCGCGGCATTCCGGGCCGGCGGATTTTCCGCGGGCGGCACCTTCTGCCTCACCCGCTGCAGCCGGACCGTGAACCTTGAGGACGAGGAGCGCCGGCCGTACGGATTCCGCGGAAGGAACAATGCCGTGTGGGGACTGGACTGGGACTGGTCCGGGCGGCGTTTCCGATTTTGCGGCGAATGGGCCCGCAGCCGGGGAGGCGGCGCCGGCTGCGTCGCGTCCCTTGCGGTCCAATCGGACGGCGCTTCGCTCTGCCTTTCCGGCCGCAGGATGGACGCGGACTTTCACAGCTTCCGGGCGAAAGGATTCGGGGCCTCATCGAACGAAATTGGCTGGACCGTGGGATTCAAGGCCGCCTTGTCGAAGAGCACGGACGTGTCCGGTTACGCGGACCTGGCGCGTCATCCGGTCCGGACCTGGCTATCCCCCCTTCCCTCGGCCGGATCCGTAGTCGTGGTGCACGCGGAACGGAAACTGGGATCTGGAACCGCGCTCCGCGCCCGCATCCGATTCCGGAGCGGGCAGGATTCCGGGGATTCGGCTGAGAACGCCGGAGATCAGGACCCCGGCGCTTTCCGTTCCGTCCGCCTCGACCTGGACACCAGGCCCCGCCGCTTATTCCGCGTCCGGTGCAGGGCCGAGTTCACGGCCGCGGGCGCGAAGGGCCGGTCTTCGTCCGGCCGGGAGCGCGGCAGCGCGCTCTCCGAGGAAATCCGATGGGAACCGCGGCCGGATTGGTCCGTTTCAGCGGGGCTCATGCTGTTCGACACGGATTCTTGGGACACGCGCGTCACGGTCACGGAAAGCGACTGGCCGGGCTCATTCTCCATGATCCCGCTCTACAGGGAAGGCCGGCGCTGGTCGGGCCGCGTCCGCGGAGCCGTGTGCGGCGGCGTATCGGTCACCTTGAAACTTGCCGGAATCGTCTACGCGTCCGCAGCCTCCCGGGGCAGCGGGCCGGAACGCGTTGACGGCAATTCGGAATGGAACGCCGGGGCGCAGGTCGAGTGGAGGATAAAATAAAAACCGTCCCGGAACCGGGACGGCTGGAAACAGGCATTGGAATCGTTCGGATCGCGCCGGCCTTCACGGCAGACGCCATACCGCGACCGGGTCATCGGTGCGGGCCCGGAGTCGTCCGGCAAACCGCTCCCTCGGGAGCGGCACGGTTTCAGTATTCTTCCTGCGTCCTTCTGCGCCGCGAATTTTTCACGACTTTTCGGCCGACCAGAATGGCTGTGACTGCGAGCGCGAGCGCGATCAGCACTTTCAGAAAACTTTTACTGCTGGATCCGGACATATGGGACAACCTCCGTTTGACTTGTTCAGGGTACTGTTCCTCAAGAAATAACGTACAAATTTCACGCCATAAAAAAGGCCGTTTTTCAGGCTGTTTTCAGCTCTAAAACCAGTAAAATAACTCCGCCGTGGCCGCTTAGGTTCCGTCACTGCTCGAAAAACGGTCAGGCAGACCCCCGGGAAACAGGGTCTCCGGCTGTGCGGCATCCAGCGATGGCAGGCCGTCCGGAGTATGGCCGCGACCGGCCGTCCCGAGTCGGCAACGGCCGGCCACCGGATCAGCGAAACAGCCTCTCGAATCCGTCATACGGCGCGAGCGGGATGACCTGAAACCGGATCCTTCCTTCGCGCACCAGCGGCAGCCCGGAAAGGATCCGTTCCGCTTCCTCCGCGTCCGCGCATTCGAGTTCCAGCACGGCCCGCCTGACGTCCTTCCGGAAATGCGCCTGCCGGATCACACCCGCTCGAAACAGTTCCCAGACGCGTTCCGCCTCCTCCTTCAGGAGCCGGTCCGAAGCGGCCGATCCGGACGCCTCCGGCATTTCCTCTTCAAGGGCGAGTATTTTCATGCATAGTCCCCTCTGATGATGCGCATCGCTTGATGCACCGGACTTGATCCGCGAAACTCCGTCTCATGCGCCTGATCCGTGTTCCATCCTATTTTTTCCCGGCGTACAGCATGTACAGCGCGGGCACCACGAGCAGAGTCAGGGAGGTCGACGTGAGCAGTCCGCCGATGATGGTCCACCCCATGGGCGCCCAGAAAGAGCCGCCGGTCAACGTGAGGGGAAGCAGACCGCCGATGGTCGTGCCCGCGGTGAGCAGAATGGGCACGAAACGCCTCTCGCCCGCGGCCTGCAGGGCGCGGCCGAGGGGCATGCCTTCAACCCGCATCAGGTTGGCATAATCCACGAGCAGAATGGAATTTTTCACGACGATGCCCACCAGGCTGGTCAGGCCGACAAAGGCGGAAAATGAAAACGTATTACCTGTGACCAGAAGGGCGATCACGGACCCGATCACGGCCAGGGGAAGGGCTGAGAAGATGATCATGGGCTGGACGAACGACTTGAACTGGAACACGAGCACGGCGAACACGCCGAACATCGCGGCCAGCACGGCTTTCTCCATCCCGCCGAAAGCTTCCTCCCGGCTCTCGATCTCGCCGCCCATCTCGTACCGGTACCCCTTCGGCCAGGGATACGCCTTCAACTGTTTCATGATCCGCTTGGTCACCTTGTCCACCGAGGCGCCGCCGGCCACGTCCGCGGTGACGGACGCGCACCGTTCCAGGCCGCGGTGGCGGATCGCCAGCGGGCTGGCCGTCATTTCAACGGTTGCAAGCTGGCGCAGGGGAACCGGCGCGCCGGTGAGGGAGGTCACCGTGATTCGGTCGAAATCCGAATAAGACGGCATGCCGGTTCTCGGCAGGCGGACTGTGACGTCGTAGGCCCTTCCTTTGGAGTCGCGGTACTGCGTCACCGGAATGCCCGCCAGTCCGGCCCGCACCGTCCGCTGGATCTCGGTGGCCGGAACGCCGAGCCCGCCCGCCTTGCCGCGGTTGATCCTCACCTGCAGGTCGCTCTTCACGGAAGCGAGCGGGTTGTTCACGTTCACCGCGTCCGGGTCGGAGCGGAGAAGGGCTTCCACGTCGCGGCTCAGTCTTTCCAGCGTTTCGATCCTGTCCCCGATGATCCGCACCGCGACAGGCGCCTCGATCGGATGGCCCTGTTCCAGTTCCTTCACTTCGACACGGCCTCCGGCGAACGCGGCATACCTGCGCCGGAGCCGGTTGACGAATTGCTCCATTCCAGCCGGCGTGTACTGTTTGAGCTCCACAAACAGCTGGGCGTGCGAGCTCTTTTGCCGCTCGGGGAACACGTTATAATAGAGGCGGGGATTCCCGTGGCCCACGTTCGCGGTCACATTCCGCACCTCGGGCATGGACAGCAGATCCGCCTCGAGGTCCCGGGCCGCCGCGTCCGTCCGGCCGAGCGCCGTGCCCGCGGGCATTTCGACATTCACGAAGAGCTGGGGCTTCTCCGCCTTCGGGAACAGGCTGAATCCGACCAGGGGGAAGACCGCCAGACTGACACCGAATGCGGCGGCTGCGATTCCGACCGTGCGTCGAGGCCTGGCCAGGCACTTTCCCAGGGTTCCGCGGTAACGGGTCTCGATGAACCGGTCCAGCCTCCGCCGGGCGGCGGAGAAGCGGTTTTCGCGGGCCGGATCGAGAAACCGCGCGCTCAGGTTCGGCGTGACGGTCAGTGAAACCAGCAGGGACACCGCCAGGGTATAAATCACGGTCAGCGGCATGGATCGGATGAAGTCCCCGGTGACGTTCCGCATCAGAACGATGGGCATGAAGGCGAGCATAGTCGTGACCGTCGCGGTCGTCACCGCGGCCGCGACCTGCTGGGTGCCGAGGAGCGCGGCCTCCCGGCCCGGCTTTCCGCCGCGGCCGAAGCGCGAGATGCTGTCCGTGACGACGATGGCGTCGTCCACGAGCATGCCGAGCGCGATGACGAGCCCGGCGATGGAAATCTGCTGGAGGCCGTAGCCGGTCCAGTCGAGAATGAGGATGCCCGCCAGGCACGACAGCGGAATGGCCAGCATCACGATGAGGGCCGAGCGTCCGCTCTCCGCCAGCAGGAGAACCAGCCCGACGAGAACGATCCCCTCCAGCAAATTCCGCAGAAAGCCGTTGACCCGCTCCTTCACGCTGACGGACTGGTCGAACACGGTCTCGAGCCGCATGCCCTCCGGAAGGCGGCCGGCCGACTCCGCGATCACGGCCCGGAGCCTGTCGAAAATCCGGTAGATATTGGTGTCGTCCTTCTGGTTGGCCGTGATGAAGACGGCGCGCCTTCCGTTGAAGCGGCCGATGTGGTCCTGGTCCGCGTGGCCCCACGCCACGTCGGCCACGTCGCGGAGCCGGACCACCTTGCCCGCGGCCGAGTGAACCGGGGTCATGCGGATATCCTCGAGGTTCCGGAACGCGCCGACGGTCTTGACCGAGAGGCGCCGCGTGCCCATCTCGACCAGACCGCCGGGGATGTTCGTGTTCGCGTCCTGCAGGGCGGCCATGACCTGGTTCAGGGGCACGCGGAGCCGGGCGAGACGGCCCAGGTCGATCGAAACCAGCACCTGGCGCTCGGGCAGGGCCCACCGGGCCGTGGTCCGTATCCCCGGCACGCGCTCGATGCGCTTCTGAATCGCTTCGGCCTCGGTTTCGAGTTCCGCCACGGAAGCCGAGTCGCTGATCAGCGCGAGTTGAAGCACGTACACGTCCGAAATCGACCACTTCACGATTTCGAGCCCCAGCAGATTGTCCGGGAGCGCGCTCCGGATGGCGTTGACTTTCTGGGTCACGTCCGCGTATTTCTTGTCCGGATCGCTGCCGGATTCGAATTCGATATCCACGACGGCCAGCCCGTCGGACGCCTCCGACTCAAGGGCCTTGATGTCCTCCAGTTCATTGAGGACCTTTTCAACCGGCTCGACGAGAAGCTCCTCCATGTCGGCCGGAGATCCGCCCGGGTAGATCGCGATCACCGACGCGCCCGCGGGCTTGACCGCCGGGTCCTCCGAACGGGGCATGGTCACAAATGCGAATGCCCCGAGCGCGACCGTGAGAAGCGTAATGATCCAGATGAACTGGGGGTTGCGGACCGAAAATTTCGCGAGGCTCATCGACGGATCCGATCGGATGGGATGAAGGGACGGATGATCCCGTCCCCGGTTCGGGGCTGTCTCATCTGCGGTCCCGCGCTCAACGGCCGGGCCCGATCACCCGCACGGCCGCGCCGTCGGCGCAGTACGCGGACCCTTCGGTGATCACGGCCGCGACCGAGTCCAGCCCGGACGCGATCGCCGCGGAATCGTCCATGAAGAATCCGACCCGCACCGGGACGCGGCGGGCCGTGGAGTCCGGCGACACGGCGTACACGACCGCTTCCTCGCCGTCCGATTCGGCAAGCGCTTCGACGGGAACGACCCTGTATTCCCGGGTCCGCGAGGGGAACACGTCCGCGTCGGCCATGAGCCCGTCGATGAACGCGTGTTTCCCGCGACGCACGGACACGGCCGCCTCGAACACGCCGCTCATGGGATCCGGCGCCCCGGCCACCCGGCTCACCCGGCCGGGAAACCGCGCGCCCGGGAAGGCGTCGAACCTCACGGACGCGGAATCGCCCGCCGAAACGCGCACCGCGTCCCGGTCCGACAGGGCGATCTTCACCAGCCACTCCGGCCCGGCCGTGCCGAACAGGAAAACCGGGTACCCGGGCCCGATCAGCTCATGCGGTTCCGCGAGCCGCTTCAGCACGACGCCGTCCGAGGGGGCGGTCACGGTTGAATGCGCCAGGTTGTATTCCGCGATCTTCAGGTTCGCGGCCGCCACGTTCAGGCCCGTTTCTGCGTCCTGAACCTGCTCCAGCGTGGCCACGCTGTCCCGGAACAGGCTGTTCGCCCGCTCGTAGTCGCGCGAGGCCTTTTCGTAGCCCTGCCTGGCCTGCTCTGCCATGGCCCGGAATTCGTCCGGCTGAAGCGAGGCGAGCGCCTGGCCCGCCCGCACACGGTCTCCCTCGTGCGCGTGGATGCTTCCGATGACGCCCCCGGTCTTGAATCCGAGCCGGATTTCGGCCTGGGAGGACAGAAAGCCGCTGGTCCGCACCGGCTCCGCGAGCCGCCGGACGGACACCGGCGCAAGCCTCACCGGCACGGCCTGCCGCGTGTCCCGGCCGGGATGGCGCCTGCCGCACGCCGACGCGATCAGAAGAAAAATGAGAATGCAACAGACAGAGCGACGCATGAGATTCTCCTGGTTGAGGGATTATTCCGCCGGAGTCCAGGACACCACGTACCGGCCGGCGTCCGGAACGGACGGCGCGGACCCGGGGTCGCGGCGCCACTGTCCCCTCAGCCCCGAGGCTTCGGCCGCGAGACCGAAATGGCAGGCCGCGATGCCCATGTCCACGACCTGGAGGTTCACAAGCCGCGCCCATTTCATCTGGCGCTGGTACGCGGCGTTCATCCGCAGGAAGAAGTGGAATGAGCCGCCGCCGCGCGCGACGCGCCAGGGCTGCCGGTTCGAGGCGGACGGCGCGAGCCGCACCGATTCCAGCGCCTGGGCCGCTTTTCCGGCTTCGGCCGCGGTCAGAGGGCGGTTGGAATCGCCGTCGAAAAACAGGTCCTCGAAAGGAAGCCTGGCCGCCGATCCGGCGCCGGCCGTCACGACGCGTTCGATCCACCTCTTCCTGCCGGACGGAACGCCGAAGGAGAGCACGGAGGGAACGACCTCCCCGCCCGCGGCCCCGATCCGGCGCGAGAACCGGCTTTTCCGGAAGGAGCCGCCGAGCCAGCAGGATCCCAGCCCGAGATCCGAGAGCTTCAGGCAGACCGCCTCCATCAGAAAACCGAAATCGAACAGGCCGTCGTCCGACGGATTGAAGCTCCCCGCCGCCCGCTGCGCGGGATCAAGCGATCGTATTCCTGAATTGTTGAAGACAAGCGGCGGGCCTTCAACAGGAAATGATCTTGTTGCTTGGTCCGGCGAAGCCGGGGAATCTTCTATCTGTAGAGAAGAGACATCTGATATCCGCTCGCTCGCCCCGCGGCCTCGCTTCGCGGGACCAACCGATTTGATTTCTTCTGGTTGAAGGCAAGCCGCGGGGAATGCGCTCGCTGTCAGATTCACGGCCCCGATCACGAAACCGGCCGGGTTCCGGATGACGCCGTACGTGCCGAGCCCCTTGAGGATGTCCTCATCGCCGGCGCCGGCGGAAACGGCCAGAAACCGGACCGCGGATCCGAACGGCGGCTCCGGCAGGGACCGGATGAAGGATTCCAGCGCCCGCAGGCTTTCCGGCGGAACCGGCCGCTTCTCGTACGTGCGCACGGATCTTCGGCCGCGGATCAGGTCGGGAATGGGGCTTGAGTACTGCATGGACACTCCATTCG
>JAUCQC010000067.1 GCA_030372965.1 bacterium | reverse complement strand
CGCTGTCTCGTGGGCTCGGAGATGTGTATAAGAGACAGGTGCGTGGCACTTGCGCATTGCAGGCTGCCTCCGCCAGATCGATTTGCCCCACCTGGTTCCGAAGAACCACCCCCGGCGAACACGACCGTCCGTTTATTCCATTTGCTTTTCATGCCCGGATTCGGTAATGTATAGAGGTCAACCCGAGGAAGAAATGAAGGAAAAAGACGCGGTCGAAAAGTCCCTGCAGGCATACCTGAACGCCAGGCCCGGCCAGAGCTTCAAGAGCCGCGAGCTGGCGCGCAAGCTCGATGTCCATACCCGCGACTACCGGGAATTCAAAATGACCCTGAGGGCGCTCGTCGAAGCCGGCGTGATCGGCCGGTACAAGGGCGGCCGGTTCGGGTCCAAACGGGCCATGAAAACAGCCGAAGGAATCCTGCACATCAAGACCCAGGGCTACGGCTTCGTGCTCCGCGAGGACGGCGGAGAGAAGGTGTTCGTGAGCGAGAGCCGCATGGCCGGGGCCATGCACCGCGACCGGGTCGTTGTGGAAATCTGGTCCCAGGAGCCGGGCAAGTCGCCCGAGGGCCGGGTCGTGAAGATTCTCTCCCGCGCGGCCCAGCGCATCGTCGGCACTTTCCACGAGGGCCGGAAGGTGCACTACGTCACGCCGGACGAGATCAAGGCGTCGCGCGACATCGCCATCGAGGAGGAGCTCCGGAACGGGGCCAGGGACGGCCAGAAGGTCGTGGTCGAGGTCGTGCGCACGGACGACCGCAGGCCGACCGAGGGCCGCGTCGCCGAAGTGCTCGGGTTCCCGGACGAGAAGGGCGTGGACGTGCTCTCCGTGCTCGTGTCCCACAACCTGCCCTCCCGGTTCCCGTCCGCGGTGGAACGGGAGGTGAGCGCCATCCCGGCCGCCATCCCCGAATCGGAAACCGGCCGAAGGCTCGACCTGCGCGACTCCTTCATCTTCACCATCGACCCGGACGACGCCAAGGATTTCGACGACGCCGTGTCCCTTGAAAGGCTTCCGAACGGCCGCTGGCAGCTCGGCGTGCACATCGCGGACGTCAGCCATTTCGTGACACCGGGGTCGGCCCTGGACCGCGAGGCCCTGTCGCGCGCGACCAGCATCTACCTGGTGGACCGGGTCATTCCCATGCTTCCCGAGAGGCTGTCGGGCGAACTCTGCAGTCTGCGGCCGCTGGAGGACAGGCTGACGTACAGCGTTCTGCTCGAAGTCTCCGATTCGGGCGAGGTGTTCGACTACCGCATCGCGGAGACCGTGATCCACTCCAGGCACCGCCTCACCTACACCCAGGCCCAGGCCCTGATCGACGGCGGGAGGCGAAAGGACGTTCCGGCCGTTCCCGGCGCTTCGGCCGAACTGACGGCCAGGCTCCGCGACATGCGAAACCTGTCGCAGATCCTGCTCCGCAAATGGGAGGTCGACGGCATGATCGACTTCGACCTGCCGGAGGCCGAGATCCGTCTCGACGCGGCCGGCCGCCCCTCGGACGTGCGGATCAAGGAGCGGCTCGAGAGCCACAGGCTCATCGAGGCGTTCATGCTCCTCGCCAACCGGACGGTGGCCGAGCATGTGGGCCGTCTCCGCCTCAGGCTCCGCGAGAAACTGCCTTTCGTCTACCGCGTGCACGAGAGGCCCTCTCCGGAAAAGCTCGCGGATTTCTCGCGCTTCGTGGCCGCGCTCGGCGCGCCCTTCAAGGCCGGCAAGTCCGTCACGCCGAAACAGTTCCAGCGCTACCTGGCCGGAATCCAGGAGTCGAAGCACAAGGTGGTGATCGAGGACGTGGCGCTCCGAACCATGATGAAGGCGCAGTACGACACGTCGAATGCCGGGCACTTCGGCCTGGCGTTCAAGCAGTACACGCATTTCACGTCCCCGATCCGGCGCTACCCCGACCTCGCGGTGCACCGCCTGCTCAAGGCCTACGGCGCGCCGGACGGGCCCGGCCGGCCGGTCATGGCCGAAAGCCTGTCGGAGATCTGCCGGCAGTCCACGGAGCGCGAAGTGCTCGCCCAGCAGGCGGAGCGCGAGTCGATCCGCGTCAAGCAGGCCGAGTTCATGGAGCGCCACATCGGGGACGAATTCGAGGGCGTGGTGTCGGGCGTCACCGGATTCGGCGTGTTCGTCGAGATTCCCGAATTCCTCATCGAGGGGCTCGTCCACATCTCCGACCTGCCCGACGACTACTGGGTGCACGACGCGGCGCAGTTCCGGCTCACGGGCCGGAACTCGGGACGGGTCGTGCGGCTCGGCGATTCGATGAAGGTGCGCGTGTCGCGCGTGCTCAAGAGCCAGAGAAAAATCGATTTCGTCCCGGTGGCCGAGCCGAAGACGAAGCAAAAACCGGGACTGAACCTGAAACCGAAACCGGGTCCGCGACCGGGACCGAGACAGAAACCGGGGCCGCCTGCCCGGCGGAGGAAACGCGGATGAAAATCCGTTTCATCCCGGCCCTGCTGATCGCCGCGTCGATGGCCGCGGCATTCTCCGTAGCGGGCGCGGCCGGCTCGAGACCGGCCGACACCGGGTCGGCGGGGACCGGCCTTCAGAAGAAACGCGAAACCCTGGCCCGGCCGGACGCGGAATCGGACCTGGTTCGCGGATACAACGCGCTGTCCTACACCCTCGATCTGGACTTTCCCCTGCTGTCGAGACGCTTCAGCGGCACGGTGACGATGACCGCGGAATCGCTGAGGGACGATCTGCCGTCCATGGCCGTGCATGGCCCCTACATGGACATCCTGTCCGTCGAGGTGAACGGCGAATCCGCGCCGTGGGAGACTCAGGGGCACCTGATCGTCGTGCCCCTGCTGAATCGGCCCTCGGCCGGCGAAACCTTCACGGTCCTCATCCGGTACGAGGCCAATCCGCAATACGCCGGGTTTTTCCGGAACGACACCTGCGCCTACACCATGTCCGAGCCGTCGAGCGCCCGGTACTGGTTTCCCTGTAAGGACGTGCCCTGGGACAAGGCGACGGCGTCCGTCTTCGCCACGGTGCCGGAGGGCGTTTTCGTCGCGTCCAACGGCGTGCTGACCGGCCGGTCCCGCGAAGACGGCACGGAGACGTTTCACTGGGAGACGGAACTGCCGATCGCCACCTACCTGATCTGCGTCACCATGTCCCGGTATTACGCGGTGTGGACGGACCGTTACCCGACCGCGGACGGCGGGTGGGTGGACTGCCTGAACTGCGTGTTCGAAAAGGATTCCGCCAAGGCCGCGACGGACCTGGTGAACCTGCCCGAGGCCATGTCGTTTTTCTCCGGCCTGTTCGGCGCGTACCCGTTCGAGAAATACGGGCACGCGGAAGTGACCCGCGACTTCAATTACGGCGGCATGGAACACCAGACCATGACCACGATCAACGCGGCCTGGTTCAGGGGCGACCGCGCGAGGGAGGACGGGTTCGTTCACGAACTGGCGCACGCCTGGTGGGGCGACGCCGTGACCCTGGACGACTGGCCGGACATCTGGCTCAACGAGGGATTCGCGACGTATTGCGAAGCCCTGTTCCACGAGCACCGTCACGGGCCGGGGGCCTATTCCGGCGAGATGCGGTCGCAGGCCGAGACGTATTTCATCCAGGCCGAAAAGACGGACTTTCCGGTCTATGATCCGCCGGAGGGAGAGCTCTTCAATTACGGCATCAGCTACTGCAAGGGCTCGGTGATCCTGCACATGCTGAGGCGCGTCATGGGGGACGGCGCCTTTTTCGAAAGCCTGCGCTCCTATTACGGCGCGCACCTGTACGGCAATGCCTCGCGCCGCGACTTTCAGTCGGCCTGCGAGGCCGGATCGGGCATGGACCTGGAGTGGTTTTTCAGCGAGTGGCTCGATTCCCCGGGGTTTCTGTCCGTTGTCTATGACTGGGAAGCGGTCACAGCCGTTTCCGCGAACGGGCCGGATCGGGAGTGGACGCTGAGCCTGGACCTGGCGCAGGATCCTTCGGGCCCGGTGTTTCAGATGCCGGTGGATGTCCGCGCCCTGGGCCCCGGGTCCGCCAGGGCAGACACCACGGTCTGGGTGCTTGACAGGACCGAGCGTTTCCACTGGACACTTTCATTCCGGCCCGATTCCCTGGCCCTGGACCCGGAGGGTTGGGTCCTGCTGAAAGCCCGGCGGGGTTCGGTGACCGTGGAACCGGGCGGGGATGTTTTTCGTCCCTTCACGCTGAAGCCGAATTATCCCAATCCCTTCAGCGGAACCACGTCCATCGAGGTGGAATCCGCCGGCGGCCAGGGTCCCGGCGGTCCCGTTGTCCTGTCCGTGTACAACTGCGTCGGGGAGCGCGTGCGGTCTCTGGGGCCGGTGCGGTTGGAGGGCGGACCGGTTCAGAACGTGGAATGGGACGGCAGGGACAATTCGGGCATGCCGCTGGCCTCCGGGATTTACATCGTCAGGCTGGAAGGGGAGGGCGTCGCGCTGGAACGGAAGGTGGTGCTGAGGCGTTGAGCAGGTACACGCGCTGTTGGGAATCGTGTAGAGAGAGTTTCGGAGTGACGGGGAAACGGGGAAGCGGAGAAGCGGGGAAACGGAGAAGCGGGGAATCCCCGATACTCCGTCATACTGACACTCCGAGACAGGTATTGGCGACCATTTAAAAAACGGTTGACTTTTGGCGTTTGTTTGCCTATTATTCTATTAAGGTTACACGCATCCGGAGCGGCTTTGCCATGAAAAAACGCGCATTGTTCATCGTTACATGCGTAGTCATTCCCATATTCGCTTTCGGCCAGTACAGAGGTGAGGCTAAGTCCTCTGTTTTCAAGCCTTCCGAGCTGTTCCGACGGCCTTCGGGGATACTGGACGGGCTCATTGATCCTTCACGTTTCAAGATGACGCAGAGCTATTCCCTGTCGTTTTTCTCCGCGGGCAGCCGGTCTTTCAACCAGGGCCTGTACCTGAACACCATGCAGTACCAGCTGTCCGATCCGCTGACCGCGGTTCTGCAGGTCGGTTACCTGCACCAGCCCCTGGGGGGCGCCGGCCTGACCGGGTCATCGGCCGGTCAATTCTTCATCAGCGGCGCGTCCCTGGAATACAAACCATCGAACGGAACGAGACTGTTTTTCGACTATCAGCAGACTCCGGCCGCTTCCATCTCACCCTTCACCCGGTACAACACGAGGTAGGGCCCGGCGGCGTGAAAACGACTTCTGACATCGCGTTTCACCTGACCGAGAAGCCGCTTTCTCGGTCATTTTTTATGGATGGCCCCTGCCACCCGCTTCGCTGGATCAAGCGATTATATTCACGAATTATTGTAGACAAGCGGCGGGGTATCACAGGAAACTTGGATGATGGGCACAGCCCCGCTGCGCGGGACCAAGCTATTATATGCCTTTTTATTGAAGGCAAGCGGCGGGCCTTCAAACAGAAAAAATCTAATTGCTTGGTCCGGCGAAGCCGGGGAATCAGACTCGTCGGAGCGGCCAGAAGCCCTTTCTCCAATCATCCAGAAATCAGGAACCAGAATGATCAGGCTTCTGGCCGCCCGATGGATCGTCCCGGGAGCGCGTCATGAGCGGCGGCCGCAGGCGCAGGTCCGGGTCTTTCAAGAAACCGGACTTTCAGGCCATGCCGGGCCGCAAGGCGCGGAGTCAGCCCGCGTTCCGGCTTCCGAAACTCAAGCTTCCCTCGATCCGGCTCCCTTCGGTCCGCGTCGATTGGATGAACGCGGCGATATTCGCGGTGCTGGCCGTCAATGTCGGCCTGATCGGTTTCGGCATCCGGCAGTGCGCGGCCGGAAAAACGAAGCCGCGCGCGGACGCGAAGAAACAGGCCGCGGTCACGGCTCAATCCGGATCGGCCGAGAAGGGGTCCGCCGATCGTTCCGAAAAGCCGCCGGCCGGCGCGGCGTCCGCCCGGACAGGCGGCGGAACCGGGACCCCCGGAGGCGAAGCCGCGGGGAAGAAGGGGGCGTCCGGCGGCGCTGATGCGAAACGTCCCGCCGCGGCGCCGGAAAAGCCGAGGGGCCCGCTGCAGGTCGAAGTGCTGAACGGGTGCGGCATTCCCAAGATCGCGGACAAGTTCACGGCCTATCTGCGCAAGAAAGGGTACGACGTGGTCCGCACGGACAATTACGAGAGCTTCAACGTGCCCGCCACGCTGGTGATCGACCGCGGGGGCGGCCTGGCGCCGGCCCGCGGACTGGCGGAAACGCTCGGCGTTCCGAAGCGCGAGGTGATTTCGGAGACGCACGACATGTACATGGTGGACGCCACCGTGGTCCTGGGGAAGAATTTCCGGACCCTGGCCGCGTGGAAGGCGATACTGGAGAACCGGATTGGCCCGTAACTCCGCGCACACAGACGCCAAAAGAATCGTCGACTGCCTGCTTGGCAAGAAGGCGCAGGACGTTCGCCTGATGGACATGCGGGCGGCCACGGACATCGCGGATTATTTCGTGGTGTGCCACGGCGACTCGGACACGCACGTCAAAGCCATCACCGAGGCCGTGCTCGACGGCATGCAGGGCCGGGGGCGCCGGCCGTGGCACACGGAGGGCGTCCAGCACCTGCGCTGGGTGCTCATCGACTACGTGGACGTGGTGGTGCACGTGTTCCAGAAGGACGAGCGCGACTTCTACGGTCTCGAGCGGCTGTGGAACGACGCCAAAACGACCGCATTCGGAGACCCGGCCTGATGCCCATTGAAAACGAACTGAAACAGCAGCTCCTCGAGGCGATCCGCAAGGCCGGGTTCGAGGCCGGGCCGGACGCCGTGGAGATCGCGGAATCGCGGCAGAAGGGCCACGGCGACCTGACGTGCAACGCGGCCTTCGCCATTGCCAGGGCGGCCCGGATGAGCCCCAAGGCCGCGGCCGAGAAGATCGCCGGTTTTCTTCCGTCGGATCCCGGCCGGATCGAAAAGATCGAGGTGGCCGGCAACGGGTTCATCAATTTCACGCTCGGGCCCGCGACTCTGGCCGGCGCGGTCACTGAGATCCTGCGGCTCGGCACGGCCTACGGAAGGAACGATTCCGGCGCCGGCCGCAAAACGCAGGTCGAATTCGTCAGCGCGAACCCCACCGGGCCGCTCACCATCGGTCACGGCCGGCAGGCGGTGATCGGGGACGTCGTATCGCGCCTGCTCGAGGCGAACGGCCACGCGGTGACGCGGGAATACTACTTCAACAACGCGGGCCGGCAGATGCGCGTGCTGGGCGAGTCCGTGCGCCTGCGCTACCTCGAAGCGCTCGGCAAGGGCGGGGACTTTCCGGAGGACCACTACCAGGGCGAGTACATCCGCGACATCGCGGCCGCGGCGCGCGATGAGAAAGGCGACGGTTTCGGGGCGCCGGAAAACCTGCCGTACTTTCAACAGCTGGCGGAGAACGCGATCTTCGCAGACATCCGCAAGACGCTCGAGCGCCTCGGCATCCGGTTTGACGTCTATTACAACGAGCGCTCCCTGTACGACACGGGCAAGATCGACGCGGTGATCGCGGAGCTCCGGAAGCGCGGCCTGGCCTACGATTCCGAGGGCGCGGTGTGGTTCAGGGCCACGCAGGCGGGGCTCGACCAGGACCGGGTGATCGTGAAGTCCACGGGCGAACCGACCTACCGGCTTCCCGACATGGCCTATCACAAGGACAAGTACGACCGCGGATTCGAGCTCATCGTCGACATTTTCGGCGCGGACCACATCGCCACCTACCCGGACGTGATGGCCGGACTCACGGCCATGGGGTACGACCCGTCGCGGGTGAAGGTGCTCATCCATCAGTTCGTGACCCTGACCGAGGGCAAGGAAAAGGTCAAGATGAGCACGCGCAAGGCCAATTTCGTCACGCTCGACGAGCTCATGGACGAGGTCGGGCCGGACGTGACGCGGTACTTCTTCATCAACCGCTCCATGTCGAGCCACCTGAACTTCGACCTGACCCTGGCGAAGACGCAGTCGGACGAGAACCCCGTCTACTACGTGCAGTACGCGCACGCCCGCATCTCCAGCATCCTCCGGAAGGCGAAGGAGGAGGGGATCGACGAGGCCGAGGCGCCGGACCTGTCGCTCCTGACCGAGCCCGCGGAAAAGGACCTGGCGCGCGTCCTGATGTCGTACCCGCGCGTGGTGGCCGAGGCGGGCCGCAATTTCGAGCCGCACAAACTGCCGACCTACCTCGAGGAGGCGGCGACCGTGTACCACCACTTTCAGCACGCGGGCAAGCAGGACGAGAACCTCCGAGTGGTGTCGAAGAAGAACGTGCCCGCCGCCCAGGCGCGGCTCGCGCTGTGCCGCGCCACGCGGACCGTGCTCGCCAACGGGCTCGGCCTGCTGGGCATCTCCGCGCCGGAAAGCATGTGACCGGGCGGACGCCCCGGTCCGGCCGGCCGGACGAACCGGACCGGCCGGCTCTGGCGCGAGGGAGGGGAGCCATCCACCCCATCGAGGAGAGACGACCGTGAAACTGCTCGTCACCGGTTCCATCGCCTACGACACCCTCATGCAGTTCCCCGGAAAGTTCACGGACCATTTCATCGCCGACAAGCTGGACAAGATCAGCGTGAGCTTTCTCGCGGACTCGATGAAGAAGCTGCGGGGCGGCTGCGGGCCGAACATCGCCTATTCCCTGGCCCTGCTCGGCGCGAAACCCCTGCTCATCGGCACGGCGGGCCAGGACTTCGGGGAATACCGCGAGTTTCTCGACGGGGTCGGGGTCGACACGTCGGGCGTTCACGAGATTCCGGACGTGTACACCGCGTCTTTCTTCGCGAACACGGACCTCGCCGGAAACCAGATCTGCTCCTTCTACACGGGCGCCATGCGCTTCTCGAAGGAGTATTCGCTCAAGCCTTTTCTGGCCGCGGCCGGTCCCCGCAGTCTGGCCATTGTCGCCCCGAACGATCCGGAAGCCATGATCCGGTACGCGGAGGAATGCCGCAGGGCGGGCATCCGGACCATCTTCGACCCCGGCCAGCAGATCGCCCGCCTCTCGGGCGAGGACCTGGTCGAGGGCAGCCGCAAGGCCGCGGTGCTGATCATGAACGAGTACGAGCTCGGGATGATGCGGAAAAAAACCGGCTTGGACGACGCCGGCCTGCTCGACCTGTCCGAATGCCTGATCGTCACTTTGGGCGCGAAGGGGTCGGTGATACGCACACGACAGGGGGACATTCCGATTCCGCCCGCCAGGCCGAAGAAAGTGGTCGACCCCACGGGCGTGGGCGACGCGTTCCGCTCCGGGCTCATGCGCGGCATCGCGCTCGGCCTCTCCTGGGAGACGGCCGGCCGCATCGGCAGCCTGGCCGCCGCCTATGTGATCGAGACCGACGGGCCGCAGAGCCACCGGTACACGGTGCCGGAATTCATCGAGCGGTACATCGTGAATTTCGGGGATTCCGAGGAGATCCGCAGGCTCGCGGGGTGAGGTTGCAGGTAAACAATAGGGCGGTGACCGGGATTTGAGAGGTTACCGCCTTTTTTCTTGGTGTATGTCATTGCGAGGCCGGTCCGAAGGACCGGCCGTGGCAATCTCGGATTAAGCGGTTAAAACCGAGATTGCCGAGCCCCGGTGCCCCGGGGCTCGCAATGACAGTGGTTTTATCGTTAATTATAGATTTGTCATTGCGAGGCCCGCCAATTGGGCGGGCCGAAGCAATGTCGGGTCAGGGAGGGCCATGGAGAAGCTGTATTGTATTTATATCATGACAAACAAGGGGAATTCGGTTCTCTACACAGGCGTGACCAGCGATCTTAAAAAACGTATCTTTCAGCATAAGAATAAACAGGTGCGGGGATTTACTTCACGATATCATGTCGACAAGCTGGTCTATTATGAGGTTAGTTCGGACAGTTATAGTGCCATTTCCCGTGAAAAACAAATCAAGGCTGGGTCAAGGAAGAAGAAGTTGCACTTAATCAATTCGTTTAATCCGGAATGGAAAGATTTATACGACGATCTTTAATGCCGAGATTGCTTCGCCCGCAAGGCGGGCTCGCAATGACATTGGTTTTAGAGTCAATTGAAAGTGATGTCATTGCGAGGCCGGTCCGAAGGACCGGCCGTGGCAATCTCGGATTAGGCGATTGAAAACCGAGATTGCTTCGCCCGCAAGGCGGGCTCGCAATGACATCCATTTGAAAGGGCCAGAATGAAAATCCACACCTCCCGCATCCCCGTCTCCACGAAAGGGAACTCGCATCCGGTCGATTTGACCGAAGCGGCGGCGGGTGTCCTGTCCGAAAGCGGCATGACCGAGGGCCAGCTTACGGTGTTCGCGCCGGGCGCGACAGCGGGCGTGACGACCATCGAGTACGAGCCCGGACTGCTTCACGACTTCCCCGAGGCGCTCGAGCGGATCGCGCCCGCGGACCATCCCTACCAGCACGACAACACCTGGGGAGACGGAAACGGCCACGGACACGTGCGCGCCTCGCTCATCGGCCCGTCCCTGACCGTTCCGTTCCAGAACGGCCGCCTCCTGCTCGGAACGTGGCAGCAGATCGTGCTCGTGGACTGCGACACGCGGCCGAGAAAAAGGGACATCGTGGTGCAGGTGATGGGGGAGTGACTCTCCTTAAAATAGAACACGGATTCAGCGGATGAAACGGATTTTCACGGATGAAGAGTGGAATAATAGGGTAATTCGTTGATTCAAATACAAGTGAAGCCTTCCGCGGGTTGGTGCATAACCGCGGGAGGATTTTCTATATGTGGATGAAAATCGTTCCTGATGCAGTCATTTTTTCCGGTTTATTCCCCGGAAATTCAAACCTACAGAATCTTCCAACCAGTTGATAATACGATCGATAACTCTTAACTCATCCTTGTGGCATTGGACTTGCACTTGTGTCGGATGGATCGGTCTATTCCGGCCTGAGAATCCCCGAATTCACATATCGAAATATTCCGCAACAGGGGATTCCTGAACGGTTTATGACGGTCTTTCGGATGATCCGCGTTGGCGGACGGGGATCGATAATTCGCTTCACGCAGTGCCGGCTGTTCAACTGCGCGTAATCCCTCTCTTGTTCTCGTCCATCCCCTTCCGTCACACCATCATCCCTGCTTCGATTCGGTTTTTCGTTGTTCGGGGTATTTGACAATCAAAACCCCGGACAAGGGATTTCCCGATCGAGATCAGTCCGTTCGCGTCTGCACCGGCCTTGGGGGGAAAACCGGGGGCGATCAGGATGAGAAAAATCATTGCCGCGGTCGTTTTGACCGCTGTGTCCGCCGCGTTTCCCCAGGGGGCGTCGCGGAATGAAAACTGGAATCCCGAATTCCTGCGGTGGAGAAACCAGCAGGGGAACGGCCGGTATCGGGACGCGACCGCCGAAGGCCGGCGGCTCGGAGAAATACCGCCGCCTTTTCTTCTCAACTCGGAAAGGACCGAGGGCGGCGCCGGGTTTACGCCGCAGTCCGAACCGCCTCCAAGGTTCGATCTCCGGGAATCCAACGGCCTGACGCCGGTTCGGAACCAGGGCAATTGCGGGTCCTGCTGGGCTTTCGGCGTTCTGGGCGCGGTCGAGTCCGACTGGGTGGTCAGCGGCAGGGGTGCGTTCGACCTCTCCGAAGACAATCTGAACACCTGCCACCTTCCCTTTTTGAAGGCGCCCTGTCTCGGCGGCAACGCGTACATGGCTTCCGCGTGCCTGGTGAGGGGATCCGGACCCTATTCCGAAGCCGATGATCCGTACGACGACGACCACAAGACGGTCGACTGCCCCTCCGGATTCGACCCGCAGGGGACAATCACTTCCGTTCAATTTCTTCCCCGTGATCCCGCGGTCATCAAGAACGTGTTGATGACCTCCGGCGGCCTGTTCACCAACATGTATTATTCCTCCGCCTATTACAATTCCCAGAACCGCACCTACCATTATTCCGGAACCGCCGCCCCGAACCACGCGGTGGTCCTGGCCGGATGGGACGACAACATGGTCACGGCGGGCGGCACAGGCGCGTGGATCGTCAAGAACAGCTGGGGAACGGCCTGGGGCGAAGCGGGGTACTTTTACGTCTCCTATCAGGACACGAAATTCAATTCCTCGGTCGCACGGTTCGGCGGCGCGATCGATTACAGTCCCGGTTCGGGCATCATGACGCACGCGGAATCCGGATTCATCTGCAGTGTCGGCTACATCACGGACACGGCCGACGGCCTGGTCCGCTTCTTCGCGGACGGGGACGTCCGTCTCGACCGCGTCGGCACCTGGGCGGTCAGCGCGGGAGCGAAGATCAGCGTCGAGGTGTACGACGATTTCGACGGCGACAGCAGACTGTCGGGCCTGCTCGCGGCTGTGCCCGAGCAGAACTGCCCGTTTGCCGGGTACTACACTTTCAGCCTGCCCCAGCCGGTCTGTCTCGCGGACGGGGACGACTATTACGTCAAGGTGAGGTATCAGACTCCCGGCTGGGCCACGCCCCTGCCGGCCGAGACTTTGGTGGAAGGATACAATGATCCAGTGATCGAGGAGGGAAACTGCTGGACCAAGATGCCGGACCGGCAGTCCTGGAACCCGGAGGACGGGTACATTGATCCGTGCATATACGCGTACACGAGTCCCAACCGCGTCAGAACCGCGGTGAGGGTTATGCTCGAAGGACCGTACAGCGGAGGCGGATCCATGAAGACGGACTTGAATGCTGCGCAGCGCATTCCTCTGGTTTCGCCGTATCCGGACAGCCGTGCTGCGGAAGCCGTGCCACGGGCCGTGACGGACTGGGTGTTCGTTGAACTGCGGCTCCCGGACGGCATCACTGCGGTTGCGGGCAGGTCCTTCTTTCTGAGAAGCGACGGATTGCTCGCGGAAACGGACGGCGTCACCACGGACCTGGTCATCCCGGGCGTCCTTCCTGGATCTTACTATGTAGTCGTCCGTCACCGCAATCACGGGGCCGTGATGAGCGCCTCTTCCATTCCGCTCGATCCGTTTCTGCTGAACAGCGTCGACTTCACGGCATCGCCGGAGGCTTGCTACGGAACAGGAGGGCAGAGGCTTCTGGAAACGGGAACCTGGGGCATGTGGGCGGGCGACGCGAACGCGGACGGACAGGTCACGACAACGGATTATACGATTTGGTATAATTCAGCGAGAGTCGGAGGGGCGGGATATGTCCCTACTGATTTCAATTTGGACGGGCAGGTGACCACTTCGGATTATTCAATCTGGTACAACACGGCACGGACAGGGGGTGCGTCACGGGTGCCGTGATCTTTCGAATGATGTGGGCTCTGGAATGAATGAAGCGGAGAAGGGGAGAAACGGAGAGGCGCCGATTAAAAGAGATAAAAGGAGCGGGGATACGCGTTAAGAATAAACAGGTTGCGTATGGCGGACAGACTCCTTATATTTAAGTTGGAAAAATAGTTATATGATCTGGCGAGGAGGAAAGAGATGAAAAATGCAATAAAATTTTTAATGGCGTTAACCGCCTGTTTTTTAATGTCTGGCATCGTTTGGGCGGATGATGCGGAATTCCGGCTCGTCAATACCCGGAACGATATGGCCGTCGGCCAGGAATTTCATGTGGCGCTTCAGGTACGGATGACGGGCACTCCGCCCCGCACCCTTGCTTCCATGACTATCGATGTTTACTATAACTCCACTCTGACACAGTGGGGCGATGATCCGTCCGCAGGCTAGGCCTTCAGCTTTCTAGATGGATACGCAGTCTCGGCGGATCGCCAGAGCGGATATTATCGATTGCTGGTCACAGGGCCGAATGTCAATGCGCTGAATGTTGCTACACCCCCCGGAAATCCGCCTGGTTGGGATGTCACTGCCGACTGGCAAACCGTGGTCACATTGAAATGGTACATCGCTTCAACCGGGACCGCCAATGTCACCATCTCGGATGCGACGGATGCCGCCGCGTATTTTGTGAATTATACAAACGCTCCCAAGGGTGCGCAGGCGGATTTCACGGTTTCGAATCAGGACCTCGGCGATGTTTCTCTTCCCGTTCAGATGACGAATCTCACGGCCCAGGCGACCAGCCGTGAGGGTGTGACGCTCAGCTGGGCCACGGAGAGCGAAACGAACAGCGCGGGATTCCACATCTGGCGCGGCGAATCCGAGAACGCGATCAATACGCGGCTCACGTCGGCGCTCATTCCGAGCCACGGCAATTCCTCCTCCAGAAACGATTACACGTTCACGGACCGAAGCGCGCACGGAAAGACGTTCTGGTACAAGATCGAGGAAGTTTCTCTGACCGGCCAGTCCCAATTCCTCGGACCGATCTCGGTTGAAGCGGCGCTTCCCCTGCCCGAGCAGTTCAGCGTGTCGCGCAATTACCCGAATCCGTTCAACCCGGAAACCACCATCCACTATGAACTGCCCGAGGACGGCAGTGTGTCCGTGCGGGTGTTCGACCTGATGGGCCGCGAAGTGAAGACGCTCGCGGACGGACACATGACCGCGGGCCGGTATGACGTCAAGTGGGACGGCACGAATCATTTCGGGAACGCGGTTTCTAGCGGCATGTATTTCGTCCGCGTGCAGGCCGGCGAGTTCTCGGCCGTGCGCAAGGTGACGTTGATGCGGTAGGCGTTTTTCAAGCGCCGGGCACCTTACAGGTGCCCCGCACTTGCGGGTGTTTAAAAGAGCCGTCGGTCATGCCGATGGCTCTTTTTTTTGTGCCAGGCATATTGAAGGTGCCTGGCACCTGGGAACCAATGAAAGGCTGAAGCCTGAATTCCATTCTGTGGAGTTAACCCTGCAGGGTTTCAGTCTTAATACCATGCTTTGTTTTAAGGAAAATAATTCCTATCTTTAGGCCTCTGAAACGGCTTTTCCGTCTGACAGGGAAAAGAGGGGGGATAGACCGCCTTGTAAAACCGGGGATTAGGCGCCCTTATTACTGGTATTCGACGCGGGGGGGATGGCCCGAACTTTGCCTTTTTATTGAGGTTATGAGAAAAACTGACAGCAGCCGCTTCATCCCTCTCATCCTTGCGATCAGTATTGTATCCGGTTTCGGATCGGGACTCGCGGATATGCCCGAGTATCCGTCCAATCCGTACACTTTTCCGATCGAAGACGAGATCTGGGGATATTTCTCCTCATTCTTCACCGTGGACCTGAACGGGGACGGGCTTCTTGATTTCACTTATCGCTCCAAGATCAAGGTGTACGCTTACGACCATTGGGGCGTTTTCATGTGGAGCGTGGACTGTCCGTATCCCGGAGTGCCGATCAACAACCACGCGGCCAAGCACGCGGCAGGTGATGTGGACGGGGACGGGACGGTGGAAGTCGTGGCGTTGCATTACGAGCCAGGCGTGAACCAGGTGGTGGTTCTGGACGGTGCCTCGGGAGCGGAGGAGGGCCGGTTCAATGTCTCGGTCGGGAGTTATCAGATGGTCGGTCATGTCCAAATCGTGAACCTCCGCGGCGAGGGGGACCGGGACATCATTGTTCAGACCATGGATGTCGGCCTGGAATCCGATCATCCGGCCTATTACTACAACCGCACGCTCATCGCTTACCGTATGGACACCAAGGCCCAGCTCTGGCGCGTGGAGCAGGACCGGAACACGCTCAACGGGTATTACGAAGGGTACTGGGGGCCCGCGCACGGGCCGTTCATGGCCGCGGACGTGGACAATGACGGCAGGGACGAGGTCGTGGGCGCGGGTTACGTGGATCACACGGGCGCCGTCTACACGCTTTCCTATCCGTCCGGATGGGTGGGGGAGAACGGATACGACAAGTACGTGGACCACATCGACGCCGTGACCGTGGGCGATTTCAGGCCCGACCTTCCGGGTCTCGAGTGGATCGTGGTCGAGGAGGACAACGTTCAGAACGGGGTTGTGCCCGCCGATTACTATAATTACCACACGGCCATGCTGAAGACCACGGGCATACTCTGGCGCAAAGAGACAACCCTCTACTATCCCGAACCGGAAAAGCCGAAGGAGCCGCAAAATGTGGCGGCCGGCAACTTCACGTCCGCCCACGATCACGCCGAAGTGTGGCTGAGCTCGAGGGGTCCGCTTCTCCCCTGGTTGAACCACCAGCACCCCTGGATGTTCAACGCGACAGGCACGCAGATCGTGGATTACAACATCGGCGCCGCGCTTCCGGCGGGTTTCAACCCGGTCGGGAACAGCGAAGGAGTGGAGCCTTCCTTCACCATCGACTGGTTCGGACTGCCCACGGACCAAATCGCTTCCCTGGCCCGCCACGCGAACGGCAACCTGGGCGTTCTCGATCCCATGACCGGTTCCGCGTACTGGTCCACGACAGGCCAAACGCCTGCCATGCAGGCGACCCTGCTGTATGTCGTCGACGTGGCGGGCGACAGCAGGGAGGAGATCGTCTCCTACGACAGCACGGACTTTCAGGTCAAGATATACTGGAACACGGAGCCGAATCCGCACCAGCCCAAGCCCTCCAAGTGGGACGATCCGCTCTACGCCCGCGTCAAGCAGAACTGGAACTATTACCAGCCCGGGAGCTACACGTACGGCGATTATCCCCTGATCTCGAATCTGCGGGTTGAGGCGATCGGCACGGACAGCGCGGTCGTGGCCTGGGACACGGACGTTCCCGCCACTTCGCAGGTCGAGTACGGCCCGACCGCGTCATACGGGAGCATGACGGCGGAGGATTTGCCGCTGACCACGGACCATCGGGTGATTGTGGAGGGTCTCGACCCGTACGCGGAATATCATTTCCGCGTGTTCTCGAAAAACGAATGGAACAAGCTCGGCATGTCCGCGGACAATATGTTCCGGACCCACGCGGCGCTTCTGACTCTGACCGTGTATCTTGAGGGTCCCTATGATTCGGCGGGAGACAGCCTGGCCGCGGACCTGAATGCGGCAGGGCGGATTCCTCTTGTCTCGCCGTATGCGGAGGATCCGGACTCCGTGACCGCTTTTCCGGAAAACGCGGTGGACTGGGTGCTGGTTCAGCTCCGGACGGATCCGAATGAACCGGCCTTCCTGTCCAGAAGCGCGATACTCCTGTCGGACGGGTCCATTGTCGATCCGGACAGCCTCTTTGGCCCGATTCCCCTTAAGATAGACACGGGATTCTATTATATAGTCGTGCGGCATCGCAACCACCTGCCTGTCATGAGCGCGTCCGCTTTGCTGTTGACGGACAGGGAAAGCCCGGTCGTCAATCTGTCCGCGGAGGGGCAGATTTACGGCACAGGTGGGACGAAACAGCTTCGAGCCGGACTGTACGGAATGTGGGCCGGGGACGTGAACCTCGACGGCCAGGTGACGACCATGGATTACACGGCCTGGTACAACGCGGCCCGGCTGGGCGCGTCCGGGTATTTAGGTGAGGACATCAACCTGGACGGCCAGGCGACGACCATGGATTACACCATGTGGTACAACAACGCGCGGCTCGGGGCGGCGTCGCGGGTGCCGTGATCCCGAAGACCCCGGGCATGTAGGTCCGATATGCCCCGCGTCTTTACCGCGGGGCTATCGGACATCCTGGAAAAACGTCCGAAAGGCCCGCGAAAGAAGGCGGGCCATTTCGGACCTACAAAAGATTTTGGGATATTGTCGAAGGGAAGAGGTGAAGATGGTGAACGGGAAATACGCGATTCGAATCCGCGCGGCAATCGTTCTGTCTCTGGCCGCCGCGACGGTCCTGCTTGCGGAGGACAGGATCGGGACGCGGGCATTCGCGCCCAGGCGCGTGTTCACGCCGGATTCGCTCAAGCACAAGCTGGGCGGCGGGCTCGAGATAATGCTCGACGAGAAACTGGCCGCCGCTTCGGAAAAGGGATCGGTTCAGGACGCGGACGGGGCCATGGTCGTCGTTTACATGCTCTCCGTGCCGAGCGGCGCCAACCTGAAGGTGCTTGAAAAAATGGGCGTGACCATTTACCCGGAGACTTGGACACCTCCTGTAGGCAAGCACCCGTGGGGATTCGTTCTGGCGAAACTGCCTCTCTTGAAACATGCGGATGTGCTGGCCCTGCCTTTTATCAAGCGCATGGACTCTGCCGAGAGAATTCTGAAACCCCAGAACAATGCCGCGTACAAGGCTATAAAAGCCGATCTGGTATGGGAAAAGGGAAGCGACGGCTCGGGCGTCAAGGTGGCCATCCTGGACTCCGGGCTGGACACAGACCCGGTCAATGCGGATCTACCCACGAGTTTTCAGAAAAAAGACTATTCGAATTATCCGGCACTGGATGATATCGTTGAAAACACGGCCATCGGGCACGGCACCCATGTCACAGGCACGGTGCTTGGCCGGGGTGTACGGTCTGCCGCGAATGTCGGAAACGGTGGGGGGGCTTACAGGGGCATGGCGCCCGGGGCGGATCTGATTTTTCTGAAAATCGGAAAGGATGGTTCAGGCGGGGCAGGAAGCGGTGCAATACTGGGTGCGCTGCACGACGCTGTCAGCATTTACAATGCGGACATCATAAGTATGAGTTACGGTGACTGGGGTTATTTCAATGATGGGAGTGAGGCCCTGGAGCATGAAGTAGACTGGTGCTACGATCAGGGCACCGCTGTATTTCTATCCGCAGGTAACACAGCTAACGATAAAAGGCATTACAGTGGAACAGTGGGGCCAAACACGTCAACGGCCGATATCCCGGTTGTGGTCAGCGGTGCTGGCGAAACAACAAAGCTTCAATTCAATCTTGTCTGGAGGGACGGGGCGTCGGTAAGTAATGCCCTGCATCTTCGATATTTCGATACTGGTCACATCGAAAAGTACAATCCGGATGTGATATGGTATCCGACAAGGGAAAGCGATAGGGCTACAGAACGACAGTTCTCTGAAAGTAATTCATTCGCTACAGACGGTATCTATTATTTGAGAGTTCAGAATAATTCTTCCAATACAGTGACATTCCATATCTACGAATTTTGGAATGACGCGCATGTGACTTTTCAGTCGCCTGATCCCGCTTATACAGTCGGTAGTCCGGCTGTTGCGGATCATGCCATGGCCGTGGGTGCCTGGACATCGAGATATTCCTGGACAACGTGGAGTGGTTCAACCGCCTACTACCCGGGAGAAACTCAGTCAGCGATCAGTTCGTTTTCCAGCCGAGGGCCACGGATTGACGGCGCGCAAAAGCCCGATATTGTTGCCCCGGGTTCTGCAATTATTTCGATCCGTGATACGGATGTGATAACGGGTGCTCCGAATGCTCTATGGGTCGACAATGATGGAGTGACCGCCAGTGGAGCTGTTGATTATTATGTCATGAGCGGCACCAGCATGGCCTGCCCGGTCGTGGCGGGTGCGGCGGCGCTTCTGCTCCAGAAAACCCCGACCCTCACGCCCCAGCAGTTGTACGACGCCATCACAGGTAATGCGGCCACGGACGCGTACACGGGCGTCTGCCCCAACGCCACCTGGGGTTACGGCAAGCTCGACGTGAACGCCGCGTCTCCGCCTGAAGTGTTCGTCGACGCGGAAGTGATTCTGGAGGGCTCGTATTCGACGTCCACGCACGCCATGCAGACGACTCTGAGGGACGCGGGACAGGTCCCGTCCGTTCCGCCGTATGAGGAGGACAATGACAGGAGCGTGACCGTTCCTCCCGGCATAACGGACTGGGTGCTGGTCGAACTCAGGGCGACGGCCGGCGGGCCGGCGATCGCGTCGAAGAGCGCGCTTCTTCGCGCGGATGGACGCATCGTGTCGGACAACGGGGCTTACACGCGCATCCCGATCAGCGCGCCAGCGGGCGACTATTATGTGGTCGTGAAGCACAGGAACCACGCGGCAGTCATGAGCCAAAATACGATAGGCCTGTCCGTTTCCTCCTCCAGCCCCTTCTCGTTCACGGACAATGCCTCGTCTTTGTACGGTTTGAATCCCGTGAAACTGCTTGAAGCCGGGGTCTACGGGATGTGGGCCGGGGACATCAACCAGGATAGCCAGGTGACGACCATGGACTACACGGCCTGGTACAATTCGGCCCGCCTCGGAGAATCCGGATACCGGGACACGGACGTCAACATGAACGGCCAGGTGACCACCGAGGATTACACGATGTGGTACAATAACGCGAGGCTGGGAGCCGCATCGGGGTTGCCGTGATCCGGAGGACCCCGGGGTCGGCCTTTTGACACGTTTGCACGTTAGCACGTTAAAACGTTCCAACGTTCAAACGTGTTAACGTGTGAACGTTCCAGCGTTTCCGTTTCCCCTTGACATCCGACCCGCCGGAACGTATCTTCTTTCAAGCCTTCCCAACAGCGGGGGAACCCCGTGATTATAACATTGACCACGGATTTCGGGCTTTCCGACCCGTATGTGGCCGCGATGAAGGGCGTCATCCTGTCCATCCAGCCGGACGCGGTGATCGTGGACGTGTCGCACGACGTCCCGCCCCAGGACACGGACCGCGCCGCTTTCGTGATCAAGGGCGCGTATCCCTTCTTTCCCAAAGGCTCCATTCACGTCGTGGTCGTGGATCCGGGCGTGGGCACGGAGCGGCTGATCCTGGTCGTGAAAACGCGCGATTTCCTGTTCCTCGCGCCGAACAACGGCGTGCTGAAATACGTGTTCGAGGCCGACCCGGAGGCGAAGGTCTTCTGCGCCGCCCGTCCGGAGTATTTCCGCGAAACGGTCAGCCGCACCTTCCACGGACGCGACATATTCGCGCCCCTGGCCGGCCACCTGGCCAAGGGCGTTCCCCCGGAGAAGCTGGGCAGGCCCTTCGAGGACTATGAGCGGGGAACCGTGGCGGCCGCCGCCCGGCTCGAGGACCGCATCGTAGGCGAAGTCATCGCCTTTGACCGGTACGGCAACGCGATCACCAACATACCGGCGGAATGGCTCGCGGACGCGGACCGCGTGCGGGTGGTGGTGAAGGGCCTTGTGCTGGAGAACCTGTCCCGGTCTTATCTCGACGTGCCCGCGGGCGAGCTTCTGGCCATACTCGGAGGCGCGGACGCGCTGGAGCTCTCGGTGAACCACGGAAGCGCGCGGGACAATCTGGAACTGTCGCTCGGCGAAACCGTGATCGCCGTGCTGGGATAAACAGGAGAAAACTTGCAGGACCAGACCCCGATTCCCGTATTCCGTTCCGAAGCGACCCGGTTCGTGCCGGAGAGCATGTTCCGGCCGAAGCACTGGGCGGAAGGCCAGAAGATCTGGCTGCACGCCCTTCTCTTCGTCCTGACGGTCGCGTCGACTTTTTTCGTCGGTCTGCACGACGGCATCGGCGGCGCGCTCTGGTACTCGGGCGCGATCATGGCCATTCTGCTCGCGCATGAAATGGGGCACTTCTTCGCGGCCCGGCGCCACGGCGTCCCGGCCACGCTTCCTTATTTCATCCCCATGCCTTTTTCGCCGTTCGGCACCATGGGCGCGGTCATTCGGATGTCCGGGTTCATACGCGACCGAAGGGCGCTCATGGACATCGGAGCCGCCGGCCCCCTGGCCGGGCTGACGCTCATCATACCGGCCATCGTCGTCGGCGTGTTGAAATCGAAAATACTGCCGGCCTCGACCTTCGGAGAAGGGACCATCTCCCTGGGCGATTCCCTCCTGTTCAAGGGCCTGTCGCGCCTGGCCGTGGGTCCGATCGCGGAGGGCCAGGACATTCTGCTCCACCCGCTGGCCTTCGCCGGGTGGGTGGGACTGCTCGTGACCGCGCTCAACCTTCTGCCCATCGGACAGCTCGACGGCGGCCACGTCTCCTACGCGCTGTTCCGGAACCGGAGCCGTGTTGTGGCGGCCGTGTTCTATTCGGCCCTGGCGGCCGTGTGCCTGTTCCTGTATGTGGGATGGATTCTGCTCGCGGTCCTGCTGTTCTTCATCCGCAAGCATCCGCCCACCCTGGACGACGACCTTCCGCTGGACCGGAAGCGCGCGGCGCTGGGGTGGGTTCTGCTCGCCGTTTTCGTCCTGTCCGCAACGCCCGTGCCCTTCGGTTTCGGGGAGGGGCTGATTCCCATGATCGTGAAGGCGATCCGGTGAAAGCCGGCGTGTTCCAGTTCAGTCCGAGGTTCGGGGACGTTCGTTCCAATCTCGAACGCGTCCGGACCGCATTGTCGGGAACGGACGCCGGTCTCATGGTGCTCCCGGAACTCTGTTTGTCCGGCTACCAGTTCGTTTCGATGGACGAGGTCCGTCAGCTTTCGGAGCCGGTTCCGGACGGTCCGTCGGTGCGGGCGCTGTCGGACCTGGCCCGTTCCAGGCGGATGTTCATCGTGGCCGGCCTGGCCGAGCAGGCGGACGGGAAGATTTACAACTCAGCCGTTCTGATCGGGCCTGAAGGATGGATGGGGACATACCGGAAAACCCACCTGTTTTTCGAGGAGACGCTCTGGTTTTCGCCCGGGGATGATGGATTCCGGGTGTGGGAAGCGGACGGCATGCGCCTGGGCCTGATGATCTGCTTCGACTGGATCTTTCCGGAGGCGGCACGGTCCCTGGCTCTCGCGGGCGCGGACATCATCTGCCACCCGGCGAATCTCGTTCTGCCCTATTGCCCCGACGCCATGGTGACGCGGTCCATCGAGAACCGGGTGTTCACGCTCACCGCGAACCGGACCGGTTCCGAAGCGAGGGGCGGTAAGCCGGGGCTCCGGTACATCGGAAGGAGCCAGGCCACCGGAGTGCGCGGCGAAATCCTGTTCCGAATGTCCGAAGAAGAGGAAGGCGTCCGCGTCGCGGAAATTGATCCGCTTCTCGCCAGGGACAAGCGGGTGAACGAGTACAATGACCTGTTCGGGGATAGAAGACCAAAGTTGTACGGGATATAAAAGTACGTCATTGCGAGGCCTGCCCAGTGGGCAGGCCGAAGCAATCTCCGTGTAGCGGCTGAAAGCCGAGATTGCTTCGCCCCGCAATCGCGGGGCTCGCAATGACAACGGATGAGTGATTCAGAGAAGTTTTAACAAGGAGACCCATGAGCGAACCGTGGAAGGGCCCGATTGAAAAAATAGACGAGTTCCGCTGGCGGATCCCGTCCTTTTTTCAGCGCGGCATGAAACAGCCCGGCATCATCTACGCGGACGAGGCCATGCTCAGCCAGATCAAGGCCGATCAGGCGCCCCAGCAGGTGGCCAATGTCGCGCACCTGCCCGGGCTCGCCGGGCCGTCCATGGCCATGCCGGACATACACTGGGGCTACGGGTTCCCCATCGGCGGCGTCGCGGCCATGGACGCGGCCGAGGGCGTCATTTCGCCCGGGGGCGTGGGATACGACATCAACTGCGGCGTGCGCCTGGTCCGCACGGACCTGAACGCGGAGGACGTCCGCGGCCGCGTGCGCGACCTGACCGCGGCCCTGTTCCAGAACGTGCCCTGCGGCGTGGGGTCCTCGGGCAAGCTGAAACTGTCGGCCCGCGACGAGGCGTCGGTCCTGCGCGACGGGGCGGCCTGGGCCGTGGCCGAGGGGTTCGGGTGGCAGGAGGATATCGAGAGGACCGAACAGGGCGGGTGCCTGGAGGGCGCGGATCCGGAGGCCCTGTCCGCCCGCGCGCTGGAACGGGGCAGGCCCCAGCTCGGCACGCTCGGCGCGGGCAATCACTTTCTCGAGATTCAGGAAGTCGCGGACATCACGGACAACGAGGCCGCGAGGGCCTTCGGCCTGTTCCGCGGGCAGGTCACGGTCATGATCCACACGGGCTCGCGCGGCCTCGGCTACCAGGTCTGCGACGACAGCCTCGAGGCCATGGTCCGGGCCATGTCCAAATACAAAATTTCCGTCCCGGACAAACAGCTCGCGTGCGCGCCCGTGGAATCGCCCGAGGGACGGCGGTATTACGCGGCCATGGCGGCCGCCGCCAATTACGCGTGGACGAACCGCCAGCTCATTTTGCACTGGGTGCGCGAGACTTTCGGCCGCACGCTCGGGGAAGCTCCGGAGCGTCTCGGCATGCACCTGGTGTACGACGTGGCGCACAACATCGCCAAGTTCGAGGAGCACACGGTTGAGGGGGTTCAGAGGAAGGTCGTGGTGCACCGGAAGGGCGCCACTCGGTCCTTCGGCCCGGGACACCCGGACATTCCGGAACGCTACCGGGCCGTGGGCCAGCCCGTGCTCGTGCCGGGAGACATGGGAACCGCCTCGTACGTCATGTCGGGATGCGCGAAAGCCATGGAGGAGACGTTCGGATCCACGTGCCACGGCGCGGGCCGGCGGATGTCGCGCCAGGCCGCGATCCGCGCCACGGCCGACCGGTCCATTTCCAAAGAGCTTCAGGAAAAGGGCATTCACGTCATCGCGCGGAGCCGCGAGACTCTGCGCGAGGAGGCGCCCGAAGCCTACAAGCCCATAGACGACGTGGTGCACGTCGTGCACATGGCGGGCTTGTCCCGTAAAGTTGCGAAACTGAAGCCCCTCGGAGTCGTCAAAGGATGAGTTCCGGGTTTCGGGTTCCGGGTCAAAAAAATGAGGCGGGTCCGATATGCCCGCAAAAAAATGCGATTTCCCCGAAGGGGCATTGCGGATCCGTTTTCAACCCGGAACCCGGAACTATAGACAGAGAAATCCCATGAAAATAATCCATTCCATCAGAGAGATGCAGGCCGAAGCGGACAGGATGCGCGCCAACGGCCTGAGAATCGGCTTCGTGCCCACCATGGGCTTTCTGCACGAAGGCCACCTGAGCCTGATCCGCGAAGCCGGCCGCAGGGCGGACCGTGTCGTGGTCTCCATTTTCGTCAACCCCACCCAGTTCGGGCCGAACGAGGATTTCGCGGCCTATCCCCGCGATTTCGAGCGCGACCGGAAACTCTCGGAGGCGGAGGGCGCGGACGTCATTTTTAGCCCGGCGGCCGAGGAGATGTACCCGGCCGGCCATTGCACGCACGTCGACGTGGACGGCCTCACGGAAACCCTGTGCGGCGCGTCCAGGCCCGGTCATTTCCGCGGAGTGACCACGGTGGTGACCAAGCTGTTCACCGCGGTCAAGCCGCACGTCGCGGTTTTCGGGCAGAAGGACGCCCAGCAGGCCGCGGTCATCCGCCGCATGACCGCGGACCTGAACCTCGACGTGGAGATCGTGGTCGCGCCCATTGTGCGCGAAGCGGACGGGCTCGCCATGAGCTCCAGGAACGTGTATCTCTCCCCGTCCGAGCGGGAGGACGCGACCGTGCTTCGCCAATCCCTGCTCGCGGCTGAGGACCTGTTCCGGAAAGGCGAACGGGACGCGTCGGTTCTCATCCGATCCGTCAGAAGCATGATCTCATCGAAACCTTCGGCGCGTGTCGATTACGTGTCCCTCGCCGATCCCGGGACCCTTCAGCCGATCGACGAAGCCCGGTCCGGTGCGCTTCTGGCGGTCGCGGTGTTCATCGGAAAGACCCGGCTGATCGACAATCTGATACTGCCGTGATCCGGGGCAATCTCCGGTTTGGCGGTCTAAGCTGAGATTGCCACGACCGTCCCGGCGGAGCCGGTACGGGCTCGCAATGACACGGTTTAGAATTTAATGATAAGTCTGTCATTGCGAGGCCTGCCCAGTGGGCAGGCCGAAGCAATCTCGGGTTTCGCGTCTTAAGCTGAGATTGCCACGCCCGTCCCGGCGGAGCCGGTACGGGCTCGCAATGACACGGATTCGGTATTTGAAATGCCCGGCCCTCTAAAAGGTCCTTCGTGGGCCTAGCAGGAGGGCTATACTCAGGACGGCATCCGCTTTCCGGCGCCAACTTTTCCGCCGCACAGCCGTATATCCAATAGCCTCTCTTAAAATGAACCATTCCGGGGGAAGGAAAATGAAGAAACTGCTCGGCGCGGCGATCGGCCTGCTTCTGGTTTTCACGGCCTGCGATTTCAGCGTGAACAAGGATGTGCGGGTTCCGGACGGATCCCGGAGGCATCGCGGCGCCCGCTCCGTGAACGGAAATGTCCGGGTCGGGTCGGACTGCCGGGTGCAGGGCGAATGCGTGAGCGTCAACGGCAGTATTCAGGTCGGCAAAAGATCCACGGTACGCGGACTCAAATCCGTGAACGGCGGCGTTTCCATTGAAGAGGAAGCGGTCGTGAGCCGCAAAGTGGACATCGTCAACGGTTCCCTGGACATGGAGCCCGGCTCGGTGGTGAAAAGGGGCATCAAGTCGGTGAACGGGCCGGTCAGGCTCGACAGCGCTCTGGTCCAGGGAGGCATTGTTCTATATAATGGCGATGTCTATCTGAATCACGGAAGCCGGATAGAGGGCGGTATTCTCATCAAACGGTCGAAAAATTTTAACTCGGATCAAGAGCATCCCCAAGTCATTGAAATTAATAATGGTTCGGTGGTGGAGGGCGACATACGGACCAATAATCCTGATTGCAAAGTAAACGTAATTTTATCCAACGGAGGCCGTGTCACCGGCTCGCTGGAAAATGTCAATCTGATTGAAAAATAGAGAAGACCATCATTTTGTGTATGGTCATGGTCTTTGATCAGTAATCGAACTGTATCCATACAATTCTTCCATCCGGATGATATCAATTCAGCCTCCCTTGTCTTCACCAGGGGAGGCTTTTCCTTGCTTTTCAAGTCAGAAATTCATAAATTCGATGATGTTAGATTGGGTTGCTTCTTGTGCCCGGGCGGTGATCCATCCGTATTGATATTATAATATACTAAACAGGCCCGGGACAAATGTTCCGGGCTGTACGGATTCCCGCGTCCATCAAGACGATATCGCCCGGCCCGGCCCCTGAAAGGAATCTCATTTGAAGTCCCGGATTCATTTCGCGCCAGCCAGCAGGGAAGAACCGGTGAAAGAGGTTCAGCGGAAGATCCGCGGCCTGCTCGAGGCCGCGGGCATTTCGTCCCGGGTCAGGGCCCATGACCGGGTCGCGGTCAAACTGCATTTCGGCGAGCCGAAAAACGACACCGCCATCCCGCCCGATTATGTCCGGCCCGTGGTCGAGGCGGCGCGATCGCTTTCAGCCGAGCCTTTTCTCACGGACACCTGCGTTCTCTACAAGAGCGTGCGGGACAATGCCATCACCCATCTGCGGTTCGCGGCGGACCGGGGGTTCACGCTCGGAAAAACCGGCGCGCCCGTGATCATCGCCGACGGCCTGAACGGCTCGGACGAGAAAACGGTGCCCATTCCGGGCCGCATTTTCAGCGAAGTGTCGGTGGCCGCGGCGGCGCGGGACGCGGACAGCCTGATCGTGCTGTCGCATGTCACCGGCCACCTGGCCACGGGACTGGGCGGCGCGATCAAGAATCTCGGCATGGGATTCGCCAGCCGCAAGGGCAAGCTCAGACAGCACGCCGTGCTGAAACCCGAAGTCAAGCGGGAGGCCTGCACGGGATGCGGCGCGTGCGCGGAACACTGCCCCGCGGACGCGATCGCGCTGACCGGCGGCAGGGCCGCGATCGATCCCGAAACCTGCATCGGGTGCGGCGAATGCGTCACGGTCTGCCGTTTCGACGCCATCAAGCACGACTGGAACCGGGACTCGGTAGACCTGCAGCGGCGCATGGCCGAACACGCCCTGGGCGTCGTGACCGGCCGGCAGGACAGGGCGGTGTACCTGAACTTCATCGTGTCAGTCACGAAGGACTGCGACTGCATGCCCTTCCGGCAGAAGCCCATACTGCCGGACATCGGCATTCTCGCGGGCACGGACCCCGTGGCGCTGGACGCCGCGAGCCTCGACCTCATTCTGAAGCGGTCCGGAAAGGAGCTGACTGATCAGTCCTATCCGGGACTGGACGGCCGGGCGCAGATCCGGCACGGCGCCGAGATCGGTTTGGGGAGCATGGATTACGAACTGATCGGGATTTAACCGGCGGGTCTCCCCCGGCCGGTGGAATCCGGCCTTCCCGAAGTCCGCCCGCGGACCGCGACCCGCGAGGCCCACACAAACAGAAAAGGAATGATCGAAACAATGAGCACACTCAAGAGATTGTCCGGATTCTCCGGCTGCAAGGGGCCGGTTCTGGTCGTGGTGATGGACGGCGTGGGCATCGGGCCCGAGAACGAGGGGAACGCGGTTCGGGCCGCGGCCACGCCGACCCTGGACCGCCTGAATCGGGAATGCGTTCACACGTCGCTGAAGGCGCACGGCACGGCCGTGGGCCTGCCCTCGGACGAGGACATGGGCAACTCCGAGGTGGGGCACAACGCCATCGGCGCGGGCCGCGTCTTCGCCCAGGGCGCGCGGCTCGTCAATGACGCGATCGATTCGGGGCGGCTGTGGCGGACCGAAACCTGGAAGGAGCTCGTCGGCGGCGTGAAGGAGTCGGGCGGCGCGCTGCATTTCATCGGCCTCTTCTCGGACGGCAACGTGCACAGCCACATCCGGCACCTCCAGGCCATGCTGAAACAGGCGAAGGCGGAGGGCGTGGCCACGGTCCGCGTCCACATCCTTCTCGACGGCCGGGACGTGGGCGAAAAGTCCGCGCTCGAATACGTGCTGCCCTTCGAGGCTTTCCTGAAGGAGCTGAACGCGTCCGGCGGGGATTACGCCGTCGCCAGCGGCGGCGGCCGCATGAAGGTGACCATGGACCGCTACGAGGCCGACTGGAACATGGTCAAGCTCGGCTGGGAAACCCACGTGCAGGGCAAGGGCGAGCGTTTCGCCTCGGCCGAGCAGGCCATCCGCGCGATCCGCGAGCGCGATCCGGCCGTCACCGACCAGTTCCTGCCCGCCTTCGTCATCGAGCGGAACGGGCAGCCCCTGGGCCCGATCCGCGACGGCGACTCGGTGATCTTCTTCAATTTCCGGGGCGATCGCGCCATCGAGATCAGCCGCGCCTTCGAGGACGAGGCCTTCGACAAGTTCGACCGGGGGGCGCGGCCCCGCGTCCGGTACGCCGGCATGATGCAGTACGACGGCGACCTGAAAATTCCGGCCCGGTTTCTCGTCTCGCCCCCGGTTTTCGAGAACACGCTCGGCCAGACCCTGGCCCGGGCCGGCGTGACCCAGCTCGCGATCAGCGAGACCCAGAAATTCGGGCACGTCACGTATTTCTGGAACGGCAACTGGAGCGGCAAGTTCGACGAAAAGTCGGAAACCTACGTCGAAATCCCCTCGGACCGCGTGCCCTTCGAACAGCGGCCCTGGATGAAGAGCGCCGAGATCACCGACCGGCTCATCGGGGAGCTCCGGTCGGGCAAACACCGGTTCGGCCGCGTGAACTACGCGAACGGGGACATGGTCGGCCACACCGGCGTGTTCCGATCGGCGGTCATGGGCGTGGAGGCCGTGGACCTGGCCCTGTCGCGCCTGCTCCCGGTCATCGCCTCCCTGGACGGCGCGGCCCTGATCACCGCGGACCACGGCAATTCGGACGAAATGTTCGAGACGGACAAGAAGGGCAGGCCCAAAACCGACGCGGCCGGGAACCCGGTGCCCAAGACGGCCCACACCCTCAATCCGGTCCCCTTCATCCTGTACGCGCCGTCGCTCGCGGGACGCTTCCGCCTGTCGGACGTGACCGGCGCCGGATTGAGCCGCATCGCGGCCACGTGCCTGAACTTCCTCGGGTTCGAGGCTCCCGCCGAGTATGATCCGAGCCTCGTGACATTCACGTGACCGGATCGGGCCGAATCCCGGGCCGGCCCGCGGCCGGTCCGGCCGGGAGCCGCTTACCCGCGGCGGGGCGCTCATGCTGAAACGGATGATCCGGAACGCCGCGGGGAGCCTGGGCGGCATCGCCCTGCTCTGGCGCGATTCCCTCCGTTACGGATTCCGCCGGCCGTCCGAGTTCGGCGCGGTCGTCGCCCAGATGGACGAAATCGGCGTGCAGTCGCTGGTCATGGTGGCGCTGTTCTCGTTCTTCGTGGGCATGGTGCTGGCCGTGCAGGTGGCCTATTCCGAGGCGAATTTCGCGGGCCGGGCCATGATCGGCATCGGCGTGGCGCTGGCCATCACGCGGGAGTTCGGCCCCCTGCTCACCGCCCTGCTGGTGGGCGGCCGGGTCACGGCCGGCATCACCTCGGTGATCGGCTCCATGGCGGTCACGGAGCAGATCGACGCGATACGGCTCATGGGCGCGAGCCCGGCGAAGAAGCTGGTGTTCCCGCGCATGACCGCCGCGGTCATCGTGTTTCCGCTGCTCACGCTTGTGGCCGACGTCGTCGGCATACTCGGGGGTCTGGTCGTGAGCCTTGCGGACATCCACATGACGTTCGACACCTATCTCTCCCAGGTGGACCGCGCGGTGGACCTGGGCGATTTTCTGCACGGCATGTTCAAGGCCGGGTTCTTCGGGTTCTTCGTCTCCCTGATCGGCTGTCACTACGGCCTGGCCGTGACCGGTGGGGCGGAGGGCGTGGGGCGGTCGGTGACCCGGGCCGTGGTGGCCAGCTCGATCTGCGTGATCGTTTCGGACTACGCGCTCACCAAGCTGCTCGTGATCCTGTGAGGCGCCATGCCCTTCGTGTTCTTTGACGAGGTGCACAAGTCCTTCGAGGACAAGGAGGTCCTCCGCGGGCTGACCGTGCTCATCCGCAAGAAGGAGATGCTGGTCATCCTCGGCGGTTCAGGGTCCGGCAAGACGGTCATTCTCAAGCACATCGTGGGACTGCTCAGCCCGGACCGGGGGCGCGTGTACCTGGAGGAGCGTCCGTCCGACGGCTTCGGCGAAGCCGACTGGCTCGAGTGGCGCCGCCGGGTCGGGTTCCTGTTCCAGAACGGCGCCCTGTTCGACTCCCTGAACGTGCTGGAGAACGTCGCCTTTCCCCTGCGGGAGCACACGCGCCTCTCCGACCGGGAGATCCGGGACCGGGTGCGGGAAAAGCTGAAGATGGTCGGGCTGGAGAGCGTCGAGCGAATGATGCCCGACAAGCTCAGCGGCGGCATGCGCAAGCGGGTGGCCCTGGCCCGGGCCGTTATTCTCGAGCCGCGGGCCCTGCTCTACGACGAGCCGACCACGGGGCTCGACCCCATCACCACCAAATGGGTGACCAAGCTGATGCGCGGCGTGCACGAAAAGCTCGACGTCACGTCGGTGGTGGTCACGCACAACATCCAGAGCGCCCTGTCGATCGCGGACCGCATCGCCTTTCTGCACCGCGGCCGCATCCGGTTTCTGGGCACGCCCGCCGAGATTCAGGCGAGCGACGACCACGTCATCCAGGACTTTCTGAGAGGCTAAGAATCCCCGGCCCCGCGGCCGGCGGAAGGAAAGAAAAGTCATGTCCGCTCGCACGAAACGGGAAATGCGCGTCGGCGCCTTCATTCTCGCGGTGATCGTGATACTGCTGGTCGTGGTGTTCACGATCGGCGGTTCGCAGAGCTGGTTCGCCGACCGGGTCTCCTACCGCGTCCAGTTCGCCTCCACGGCCGGGCTCTACAAGGGCGACCCGGTCCTGCTGACCGGCGTGGAGGTGGGGAACGTCAGCGCCATCGGGTTCCCGGAGGCGCTGGACGAGAAGCGCATCGTGGTCGAGATCACGGTCCAGAAGGACGCGTCGAAGCGCATCCGCCGGGACACCCGCGCGAGAATCGGCTCCGCGAGCATCGTCTACGGCAAGGTCGTCCTGCTCTCCATGGGGAGCCCGGACCAGCCGCCGGTACCGGCGGGCGGGTTCATCGACGCGGACGAGTCGCCGGGCATGAGCGCGATCGTCGACAGCACGTCGTCGGTGATCGACGGGCTCCTGCGGGTCATCGCCAAGATCGACCGCGGACAGGGCGCCATCGGAACCGCGCTCAACGAGCCGCTGGAGCTGAGGCAAACGCTGCACAACCTGTCCGTGGCGTCCGAACGGCTCGTCGTGATCCTGGACCGGATGGAGCGCGGCCGGGGCGCCCTGGGCGTCCTGATGTCGGACAGCACGGCGGACCTGCGGAAAACCCTGGCGGACGTCGAGTCCGCGGCCGCGGACCTCAAGGTCACGGCCGCCAACCTGAAGGGCGAACGCGGCGCGCTCGGCCGGCTGATCAACGATCCGGAATACATGGAGAGCACGCTCGACGACCTGCGGTCGGCCGCCCGATCGCTGGCGGCCGTGTCCGCCAAGCTGGACACCGGCGCGGGCACGCTCGGGCTCCTGATCAATGACCCGGAGCTGTACGAAGGGCTGAGGGACGTGGTGGTCGGCACCAAAAAGAGCGCCGTGGCCAGGTGGCTGATCCGCAACCGGAGACAGGCGGGCGAGGATCATCGGCTCGAGTCCGCGGCCGACACGGCGGGAAGGCGGTGACCGGCATGAAATCAGAGACATTCGACATCGTCGTGCTGGGTTCCGGAACGGCCGGTTACTCGGCGGCCCTGGCCGCGGCCAGGCTCGGCGCGTCCGTCGCCGTGGTTGAGAGCCGGGAGACCGGCGGCACCTGCCTCAACCGCGGCTGCATTCCCACCAAGGCGCTGATCGGGTCCCTGGAGGCCTTCGAGAAAGCGAAGCGGGCCGCGTCCTTCGGCTTTTCGGCCGGAACACCGGTCCCCGACTGGCCGGCCATGCAGGCGCGGAAGAGGCAGATCGTGGGACAGCTCGTCGGCGGCGTGGAAAAACTGCTCTCCGGCAGCGGCGTCCGGCTCGTGCGCGGGCGCGCCGAACTCGACGGTCCGCTCTTCGTCCGGGTCCGCGATGCGGAGGGCGGAGAGAGCCGCCTGGCAGCGAACAGGGCCGTGATCGTGGCAACCGGTTCAGAACCGGCCAGGCCCGCGGTCTTTCCGTTCGACGGCGTTCACGTGATCACCAGCGACGAAGCGCTGGAGCTCGAAGCGGTTCCCGGGAGCCTGCTGGTCGTGGGCGCGGGCGCCGTGGGCGTGGAATTCGGCCGCGTGTTCGCGTCCCTGGGCACCCGCGTCGTGATCGTGGAAATGGCGGACCGGATCCTGCCGGGCATGGACAGCCGCGCCGGCCAGACGCTGGCGGCCTCCATGGGCCGGAGGGGTGTCCGTATCCACGCCGGCATCGCGGTGCGGTCCGTCACCGTGCGGAACGGACGGTGCTTCACCGAACTGGCGGACGGCCGCGTCGAGGAGACCGAAAAAGTGCTGGTCTGCGCCGGCCGGACCCCGAATTCCGCGGGCCTCGGTCTTGAAGCCGCGGGCGCGACGCTGGAGCGGGGGTTCATCCGCGCGGACGCGGCCGGCCTTGCCGCGGCCCCGGGACTGTAC
>JAUCQC010000066.1 GCA_030372965.1 bacterium | reverse complement strand
AGCGATGGCTTCCGTTTATTTTGCCGCCTGAGCATGGGACGTGTTTCTCAGGCTTGAAAAGACCTGCTTCTCCCATTCCAGTTCGGCTCCAATCCGTGTTCCATTTTCTCCTTCTCACCGCCTCCCGGCGGCCTTTCGATCCAGGATTTTCTCGATCTCGTCCATGGTCCGGTTCATGGCTTCCATGGTGAGCCGGAACGGTTCAGCCGTCGTCATGTCCACGCCCGCGCGCCGGAGAAGGACGATCGGGTAATCCCTGCCCCCGGAGGACAGGAATTCCAGATATCGATCCAGCGCGCCCTTCTGTCCGGCCAGTACCTTCTCCGACAGGGCGACCGAGGCCGTGAATGCCGTCGCGTACTGGTACACGTAATAATTATAGTAAAAATGCGGGATGTAGGCCCATTCCACGCAGACCCCCTCGTCGATCCGGCAAACCCCGCTGTCATGCCCGTAGTACTTCCTCAGCAGATCCCCGTACATCCGCGTCAGGGTCTCCCCGGTGAGGGCCTCTCCCCTTTCCACCGCCTGGTGAACGGACAGCTCGAACTCGGCGAACTGCGTCTGCCGGAACACCGTCCCCTTGATGTTGTCCAGGTTTTCCATCAGCAGGGACAGCCTCGTGTCGTCGTCCCGAATGGCGGCCAGCATCGACCTGTTGAGAAGCGCCTCATTGAATGTCGAGGCGACCTCGGCCACGAAAATCGGGTAATCCGCGGTCGGGAAAGGCTGGGTTCTGTTGGAAAGCGCGCTGTGCATGGCGTGACCCAGCTCGTGCGCGAGCGTGCTGACATCCTGGTAACGTCCGTTGTAATTGAGAAGGATGTAGGGATGCACGTCGTAGGCCGAGCCGTTGGAATACGCTCCCGACCGTTTCCCCGGCGTGGGCGGGACATCGATCCAGCGGCCGTCGAAAGCCGCCCGCACCGATGCGACATATTCCTTCCCCAGGGGTTTCAGGGATTCGAGCACCGCCGCGCGGGCTCTCTCGTACGGGAATTCCAGGTCCACCGAGCGCACGACGGGCGCGTAGAGGTCGGAGTATTTCAGGGTGTCCACGCCGAGCATGCGCTTTCTCAGCAGCAGATAACGGTGGAATGTCGGGAGCGCGTCATTGACATTCCGGACCAGGGAGTGGTAGACGTCGACAGGCACGTTCGGCCCGTCCAGGGCGCTTTCCAGGCACGAGGCATAGCCACGGGCGCGGCTGTAGAACAGATCCTTCCTGAGGTTGGAATACAGCTGAACGCCGAAAGTCCCCTCGAATTTTTTCATGGCCCCCCAGAATGTGGAAAAAACCCGCTCCCGGTCGTCCCGGTCCGGAACCTGCCGGTATTTCGCGTAACCCGACTGGTCGAGCTTCACCGTTTCGCCGCTCCCCAGAGTCACGGACGGATAGGGGAAGTCGGCGTTCGCGAATATACGGTAGATGGAGTACGGCGCGTCGGTGACCAGGCCCGCTTCGGCCACGATGCGCTCTTCCGGTTCGGACAGCATGTGGGCCTTCCTCCGGATGAGGTCGGTCAGGTACATCCGGTACTCGGCGAGGCGCGGTTTTTCGAGGATCAGGGCCTCCACCCGTTCCGGAGTCAGCCGGACCAGTTCCGGCTCGAGAAAGGCGAGCCTGGACTGCCAGTCCGTGCCGATCTGCGACATCTCCTGCCGCCGGGCCATGCGCTCCGGGTTCCGCGTGTCTTCGTCCGAGGCCATTCCCGCGTATGCGGACAGCCTGCCGAATTCCCGGCTCACCGAAGCGACCAGGTCCAGGGCCTCGAGCAGGGTCCCGGCGGATTCCGCCAGCCTGCCCTTATACGCGTCGACGCGGCCGAAACCCGCGATCAGGCTGTCCCGGGCGCGGATCCACTCCGCGTCCGAAGCGTAGAGGTCGGCCAGGTTCCAGGTCAGGGGCAAGGGTATGTCGCGCCGTTCAGCGGGCTTCACGGACGGTTCCGCGGCCGTTGTCATGAGGAGATTGAGCAGCATGAGTCCACCTGTCGCGTTGAGTTTCATCGGTTGTCCTTTCGATTCAAGCACGCGCCCGAAAAGGCAATTTATCCAATCAGGAGGGGGATGTCAAAGGGTAAATGGATCCAATAAAAAAAATCCGAAAAGCCCGCTTCAAACTGCGGTACTCTCCGGACATCTCTCAAGTTCAAAGTTCAAAATTCAAAGTTCAAAGAAAACATTCCATCTCTGGATTTCAGTTCACGGTTTGGTAATGAACTCAAACGGCTTCCCGTTGAACTTTTAACTTTGAACCTTGAACACTCATTTCTCCAGCCTGCAGAACAGATTGATCCCGAGAGATTCGCTTTCCACTTCGACCGATTTGGCTTCCACGCCGGAAAGCCGGCATATCTGAATGAGCTGATTGACGCTCCGGTGGAGGAGATTCCATTTCGAAACCAGTTCCATGCCCTTCCGTGTCGGATTGTCCGGGCTGAAATTGCCGAACACGAAGAGCCCGCCGGGCTTGAGAAATTTCCAGCATTTCCGGATGAGCATGGCCGCGGCGCGGTCGTTGAGATAATCGAACAGGCCGGCGGACCACACCAGGTCGTACCGGTCCTGCGTGTGCAGGTTGAACACGTTCCGGCTCTCCAGCCGCACGTACGATTCCGCCTCCGTCCCCCGGATCAGGGACTGGGCGTAGTCGATGGCCCTGGGCTCCTGGTCCACGCAATGAAAATGGTACCGGACGCCGTTGCTGCAGATCCGGTGCGCCTCGAGCACGTCGCGGCACGATCCGCAGGCGAGGTCCAGGACATCGACGCGCGAAGCCCTGCCTTTGGACAGCTCGGCGCAGGTCCGGATGAAGTAATCCTTCCGGTTCCTCACGGCCTGCGCGGCTTCGTACATGTGGAAGAGCTCGTCGAATCTCCGTCCGAGCCCGGAATCGGCCGTTTTCTGCGTGTAGATCCAGTCGATCACGAGAAAATCACCCGCGTAACCCATGGGCTTCCAGCGGGTGCGCTGATGCATGAGACTCTGATCGAACATGGCGCACATCCGGAAGAACCGTTCCCGTTCCCGCTCCGGCTCCGGCGCCTGATCGATCAGTTCCGCGATGACGTCTATTTCGGAAAAAATCCGGGTCTTTAAAACCGACAAATCCGCCTGGTCGATTTCCGACACTGTTTTTGAAAACCGCTCAAAAGCCTCGTCCAGTGTTTGACTCACGAGATCGTCTCCGCTTTTCCAAGTTATTGAAATTCAATATGTTGTAGATTTGCCAGAATACTCGTACAATGATATTATCTCAAATGCAAAAGGCATGCCTGAAGCATGCCCTGTTACGTCCCCGAATCGGTCACGATCCGGATCCCGCGTTCTTCCGATCATGCCTCCCGGTCGATGGTCTCCCGGACCTTCAGCGACAGGGCTTCGAAGGTGAACGGTTTCTGCAGAAAATGGCTGTCCGGCGCGATCATCCCCTTGCGCATGATGAACGCGTCGGTGTAACCGGAAAAATACAATACTTTCATGGTTCGGAACGCGGACCGCAGTTCTCGCGCCAGATCCGGTCCGTTCATGGACGGCATGACCACGTCCGTCATCAGCAAATGGATGGGCCCCTTGACCGTGCCGACCTTTTCCAGCGCGTCACGTCCTTCGGTCGCCTGAATCACCCGGTAACCCTGCTGCCGGAGCAGACGGGCGGTGAGATCGCGGATCGAATCCTCATCCTCGACCAGAAGGATGGTTTCCTTACCCTTGGGCATATCCGTGTTTCCCCGCAGATCGGCGGCGGCCTGCGATTTTTCATCCAGCCCGGGCAGAAAAATCTTGATCGTCGTGCCCACCCCGACTTCGCTGTAAACCAGAATGTCCCCGTGGGTCTGCTTGACGATTCCGTACACGGTCGACAGTCCGAGCCCGGTTCCGCGGTCGTTCGCCTTGGTTGTGAAGAAGGGCTCAAAGATGCGGGCTTTCACTTCTTCCGACATGCCGCACCCGTTGTCGCTGACCGCCACCATCACGTAGCGTCCCGGCGTCAGGGAGAGGTGCCGGGCCTTGCAGTAGGCTTTCTCCAGACGGACATTGGAGGTTTCGATGAAGAGGCGGCCTCCGTTGGGCATGGCGTCGCGGGCATTGACGGCCAGGTTCAGGAGAATCTGCTCGACCTGAACCGGATCCTGCCGCACCGTCAGAAGGTCCGGCGCGGTCTGGATGACCAGTTCGATATCCTCGCCGATCAGCCGGAGAAGAAGCTGGCGGACGTCACACACGATCTCGTTGAGATTCAGGACAAGGGGGTTCAGTTTCTGCTGGCGGCTGAACGCCAGAAGCTGCTTGACGAGCTGGGACGCGCGCAATCCCGCGCTGCGTATCCCGGCCAGGTCCTCGAGGACCGGCTTGGGAAGGTTCCTGCGGTTGAGCAGAAGCTCGCTGATGCCGAGTATGGCGGTCAGGTGATTGTTAAAGTCGTGGGCGATGCCCCCGGAGAGCTGTCCGACGACGGCGAGACGCTCGGACTGAATCAGCGTTCGCGTGCGCTCCTCCACTTTCTGCGCGAGCTCCCAGGAATGCTGGCGGATCTTGCGGTGGGCTTTCTCCAGATTGTGCCGCGTCAGCCACTCGCGCCTGCGGTGCTGAAGGTGGAACTGCGAGGCGACCAGCGAGATCAGCATGGTCGACAGCATGAAAAAATTGTTGCTGAGAAAAACCGTGGCGTTCGCCGGCTCCAGAAGCCCGAGATTGGGCAGAAGGTACATCAGCCAGGCCGTGGCGACGACCAGGACGCCCTCGATGAAGGTCAAGGGAAACAGGATGCCGAACGCCAGAATCGGAAGATTGATGCCCGCGTAATAGGGATCCGCCGGGCCTTGATCCAGAAGGCACATGACCGAAATGGATCCGGACACGATCAGGCAGAGCAGCGCGCCGAGCACGTAGGGCCGCCGTGTTCCGATCAGGGTGCGAGTGCAGGCCAGGATGAGGAATGACAGGAGAGCGGTTCCGATCCGGATCGCCAGAAACGTTTCAAACAGAACGGGTTTGAAGAAATAATCCAGAACGGAGAAGAGCATGACGAGAACGATCGCGAGCGCCGCTCCAATCTGAACCGCGCGCCTGAGGATTTTCCTGCGCTCGTCCTCGAACCACTGGGCGGGCGGCGCCTCCCGGGCGAAAAGCTTTTTTCCGAAGATGACTCTGGGCCGTTTCAAATTCCGCCTCTCCCCTCGCCTGCGTCCCGGCCGCCGCCTCGTTCCGCGTTCGATTCAGCCGTGTATACCGGCCGGACGGTGATCTTCCGGGTTTCGGCAATCGTCTCGAGCGGCGCGGAGAGAGCGAACGCCTCATCCGACATGGCCTGACGGTTCCAGCGGTCGATGTCCCGCACCGTGTATTCGCAGATGACCAGGGAACAGTCCCCCTCTTTCTCCGACCAGAAAAAGACCGAATCCGCGCCCCAGGAATGCTGGATCTTCCACACGGCATTCAGCCATTGCTGAAAGTCAGCGAGCCCTTTCCCCCTCCGGAGCACGTTCCTGTAGGTCACCCGAAACAACCGATCTGCACTCCTGACATGTTTATTTCAAAAACGAAACAATCGTTTCACTGTGAAAGCCGAAACCCGTTTGGCGATTCCAACAGGCCATGCGCCTATCTTATTGATTGCAATATGATTAAGTTATCCCCAAGTGTTCCATTCTTTCTCTGTTCGCGCATATGAAACACACTTTACGCAATTGTCATACCAATGACGGCATGATTGCCGGAAACGGAAAAACCGGATCCCGTACCGCCGCGCGATCTGAGAATGGAGAGTGGGATTTATGGAATGAGACGGGGGATATCGGATGCTGGCGTCAATTCTTCAATTCGTCCCGCCGGGATCGGCGGATCCGCTGCCGGGCCGTTCGGAATACACGCGGGGGACGCGCGTGTTGATATTGGTGAGAATTTCGTAGGGGATCGTGCCGGCCCATGAAGCCAGGTCTTCACAGCGGATCGAGCCGTCCCCCTCCCCGCCGATCAGAATGACCTCGTCGTCGCTGAATGCCGATTCCTCCTCCAGGTTGACCACGATCTGATCCATGGAAATGGTGCCGATCACGGGATACCGTTTCCCCCGGATGAGGACATGCGCCTTGCCGGACATGGCCCTGAAGTAGCCGTCCCCGTAGCCGACGGGAACGGTCACCGCGTGAACGGGGTGGTCACAGGACCATGTGGATCCGTATCCGACGGGATTTCCGGGACGGATGATCTTGAAGTAAACGACGCGCGACTTCCACGAAAGCGCGGGCTTGACCGCCACGGTCCGCTCCACGTCGTCGGAGGGATAGACGCCGTACAGGAGAATGCCCGGCCGCACCAGGTCGAACCGCGATTCCGGGTGCTGGAGAATGGCGCCGGAATTGGCCATGTGCGTGTAGCGCGGCCTGGGAAAACCGCGCCGGTCGAAGATCGAGAGCACGCCGTTGAAGCGCTCGAGCTGAAGACGGGCGCTGGAACGGTCGGCGGATTCGGAATTGGCGAAGTGGGAGAAAACACCCTCCACGATCAGGTTCGGCAGGGAAACCGCCTTCTCGATGAAAGCTTCGGCGTTGTAATGGTGGACGCCGATGCGTTCCATCCCGGTGTCGATTTTCAGGTGGATCTTCGCCTTCATCCGCATGCGTCCCGCGGCCTGGTCGATCTGGTCGAGCCTCTCCAGCGATGAAGCCGTGATAGTCAGCCCGTGCGCCAGGAAGTGCGGCACCTGGTTGCCCAGAATGCCGCCCAGGACGAGGATGGGGCAGCGGATGCCCGCCTCCCTCAGAAGAATGCCTTCCTCGAGAACCGCGACGCCGATGTAATCGGCGCCGAGCGACTCCACCAGTCTCGCGGTCTCGACCATGCCGTGGCCGTAGGCGTTCGCCTTGACGATGGGCATCATGCCCGCGGGCGCGACGTGGTCGCGGATGGCCCGGAAATTGGCGGCCAGCCGGTCCAGGCGGACTTCCACCCGGGTGGGCCGGACCACCCCGCTCGAACTGACTGTGGCGTGGAATAGGGGCTGTTTCATCGAGTTCCGTTCCGGCGCGCCGATGACCGATCTGGACCCTGGGTTCGTGATCCGGGTCCGGCGGGCCTCGGGCGCGGTCAGGCCCTGATATCCTCCGGGTAGACGCCCCGGCGGATGAATTCCAGGATGCTCTTTTCGACCGCCGGCCTGTCCTCACGGTACGTGACGCCGAACCACCGCGCGTCCGTGGACAGCACTTTCACTCTTTCCTCTCCGGAGCGGATCAGGTCGTCGATGACCGTGGTCAGGTAGAATTCGGCCTTCGGGTCCGAGCCTCTCTCTCTCAGAAAGGATCGTAATCGTGTCTCGAGGTGATCGAAGTAGGACGGTCCGAATCCCCAGAGATTCATGGAGACCGGAGTTTCCGGGGCGAGCGGATGGAGCGTTCCGTCCGGGTTCCGGTTCCCGATCACCTCCCCTTCACGGATGATGTCCGTGGTTTCCTTCAGTCCGGTCAGGTATCCGTCCGCATCCACGGCGCAGACGCCGCGGGAAACGGATCCGTGTTCCGAGAGCGTCCGGTCCAGGCGGTATCCGACCAGCGCGTAATCGGGTTTCGGAATCCCCGACTGTCCGGAGAGGTGACGGCTGACCGCTTCGAAAGCGGAACGCCCGTAAAAATCGTCCGCGTTCGCCACAGCGAAAGGCCCCCGGATGCGGTTCCGTCCGACCCAGATGGCGTGACCCGTGCCCCAGGGCTTTTTTCGCTCAGGGGGAACCGTGAACGCGCCGATTCCATCCGGCAGCGCGTTCATTTCCTGAAAGGCGAATTCCATCTGGACGCGGCCGCGCCAGGGATCCGCGACCGCCTCGCGAAAGTCGGCCTCGATGTCCCGCCGGATCACGAAAACGATCCTGCCGAATCCGGCCCGCATCGCGTCGTAAATCGTGTAATCGATGATGCGCTCTCCGGACGGGCCGAATCCTTCGAGCTGTTTGACGCCGCCGTATCTGGAGCCGATGCCGGCGGCCATGATGAGCAAATCGGGTTTCATCCGCAGTCCGTTCTGTTGATGAGTCGGTTTTGGCGTCAACCGGATTGGATCAAATAGGGTCGACTGACTTAAGTTTACGCATTTTCATCCAACAGAGCAAGTTATTTTAAATCCGGATTTATCGCCATTAATTAATTGATTTTTTTCGAAATAAAACTTTTTGGATCCCAAGATTACGGGAACGATTTACCACTCAAGGAGTTATCTTTTTATGCTCACCCGCGCAGAATATAACCATGCCGAATCGACCATTCTCAAACATAGGAGGGTTGTATGAAATCTCTGAGTCCGTCGTTTGTTCTACCCGCTCTGCTGATCCTGACTGTATCCGTCCCGGTGACTCAGGCGCAGAATCCGCCGAACTGGGTCGAAAAAAAGCAGGACCAGGCCGGTCTCAAGGCTTCCATTTCGAACTGGCAGGACGATCGTCGCGACGTGGACCGGCTATCCGATCTGGTCATGAAATGGGATCAGGTTCGTCTGTCTGGTGATAAAATCCAGCTGGAATCCATTGAAAAGAGGATCGCGGCCGAACTCAGGAATGATCTCCGCGAGACAGAAACGCAGGTACGTCAGGCGGACCGGGAGGCCGAACAATCCAAAGTCGAGGTGAAACGATCGAAACGCGAATTGCGCAAAGAGAAACACGACGGAGACCATGACCGTCGAGGCCGCAGGGATGACCGGCGTGACCTGAAAGACGACAAGCGAGACTTGAAGGATGATCAAAAAGACGCGGCGCAGGCCGAGGCGCTCCTGAAACAGAAACAGGAGACGGTTCACAAGCTGATCAGCCTGCAGAAGGAAATCGATTCTCCCGGAAAAGCCGGAGACGCGGCTTTGACGGCCCGCTGGCGCTCTCTCCTGGAGGATTACCTGAAGCTGTCGCAGGAGGAGATCAAACTCGGAGTTCGTGAAGTTCAGGAGGACAAAACGGAAATCCGTGAGGACAGGCGCGAACGCCGGGAGGACAGGAAAGACTGAGACCATCCGCCGGTTGTCGGGCAAAGAAGATACTTCAAGAGGACGCTTCGGCGTCCTTTTTTTTATAGTTGAGAATCCTTCAAACCCGTGTCATTCTTTATGCGGTGACGGATGATTCATCTTGACATTGATCACTCGAATTTATATATTATGTGGGATATTAAGGGGGGAAGCGGCCATGAAATGCCGGCTTGAATTTTTCGCATCGATCCTCATCTCCTCAGTTTTCATTTCCTCCCTGACCGCGGTCGCGGATTCCCCTCCTGTCGTCATCGGCACGTCCAACTCCAGCCTGGCCACGGCATGGAACAACGCCCGGAAAATAGAAAGGACTTCGGACGACATCCGTCTGGTCGTGTATCATGACAGCCTTGCGGACGGTCCGGTCGTGATGTGGACTGCCAGCGCGGACGGGATCGAATGGTCCGAACCCGCAATTCTCGGCAAGGGCGAATTTCCGGCATTGGCCATAGACGAAGAGGACTGTTTCTACGCGGCATGGGCGGATGCCGATTCTCCTGCCGTGCATATCGTCTCTTTTCAGCGTGATCCGCAGATTCCCGGAAGGATTCTCGCGCACGAACCGGAGCGCGTGAATCTGCCCCTTCCTTCCGGCTTTTCCATCAGGCATCTCTCACTGGAAGCGTCCGGTTCCGGACTGCACGTGGCCGCGGAGATGATTCCCGCCGGATCGACGCGCTCCGCATTGCATTATGCCATGTTCGAAAAATCGGATTTTTCGCTTCTGTGCGCCTTTGACTTCGATCACGACCTTCAGGGAAAGGGATTCGATCGTTCGGGTTTCTCCGCCAGGCGGCCGATGATTTCCGGGGATCTCGAGTTCAATCCCGGAACCCTGATGATCGTCTACACGGACGAAGCGGATATCCCGGAATCAGATGAAATCGGAGTCGTCCTGATATCTGAGGACGCCCCTCCGGAATGGATGTGGGAATACTCCCCTGTGCTCCTAAACGCAATTTTCCCGCCGGAACTTCGGGGTCACTCATCTCCGTCCGTGTCCTACCGTTCCCACGGGAACGATCGCGGGGTTTTCATAATGGCCTGCTCCGACGAAAAGAACCGGAAAATGACGATTGGCGCGGGTTTGACGGCTTCTGACGATGATCCGGGTCTTCAAACAACTTCGTATGATGCTGCGGGCCATGCCGCGCCCAGTGTGGACGACATTCTTCCGTTCATGATGACCAGCGCGGTCCTGTGGCAGGACGGCGGACAGATCTATTACGGACAGGCGGAGGACGCAACCCTCATCATCCCACCGGTTCCAGCGGGGCTTGAAAACGGCGTCGCCAAGCGGCATCCTTCCGTGTGCTACCGAAAATTCAGGGGAGACTTGTTTGACGTGGTCTGGACGGAAGGCGACCGTCCTCCTTACAAGGTCATGTACCGGCGAATGCCGAAAGTGTACGGCACTGAACCGGTTAAAATACTGACCCCATCGCTCAATGAAGCGGTTTACCGCAAGGCGTATGATTTCTTTTTCGATGTCCGGGGCGGCAGTTCGGGGAAATATTCCTACGAACTGCTGTCCGGCCGTCTTCCCGGCGAATACTGGCTGGGTTACGATGATTGCCTTGTTCTGACGCCCATCGAATCAGGATCTTTCCCGTTCAGAATAAAGGTGACGGATTACGCGAAATGGTCTTCAGACACGGCCGATTTCGTTCTCGTCGTACGGAACTCACCCCCGATTCTTTCTTCGCCGTCCGTAATTCAAGTCACCCGCGGTTCGTCCTTATCATACCAGGCATCCGCCTCTGATCCGGAGTCAAACCCAATCACTTATATCTGGACGGACATCCCCTCATGGTCGGCTGCATCAGACGACGGATTGTCGGGGACAGCACCGGATACCGCGTCGGACACCGCATTCACGCTGGTCGCCTCCGACGGAGATATGGCCGACACGATGATCGTAAGCATTCATGTCCAGCCCGACGGAATCGATGCGAATCAAGACGGAACAACACTCCCGAGTGAGTATTCCCTGTCGGCAGTCTTCCCCAATCCCTTCAATACTATGACAACGGTTCGTTTCGCGTTGCCGGTTTCGGGAAACGTGCGATTGGAATTGATCGGCTTGAACGGGGAATTGAAGAAGAGGGTGATCGAGGAAACGTTCAATGCAGGCCGGCATTCGGTGACTTTGGACGGCGCGGACCTGCCTTCAGGCACCTACCTGATCCGCCTCACGACGGACGGATGGTCCGCTGTGCGGAAATGCGTGCTGTTGAAATAGACCGCCTGTCGTACCCTGATATTTTGCGAGAACGGTGACGAATGGACACCCGTCGCCCTGAGCCCTTCTCTCCTGCGTTGCCTCCGAAGGGCCTTGGAGACGAATGCCGGTTTCTGACCCGGGGTATCATTCGGACCATCACAGTCAAACCAGCGGGTCTCCTTCCCTCCCCCAATCCTCCTTCGGCGGATTGAAGTAGCCGAACCGGATCCATGGCGCTGCCTTGCGGATGGCGGCCATCCACTTGCGCAGGCCAGCCGTTTTCAGGGTCTTCCCGTGCCCGCCCAGGATTTCCAGCATCCAGTCCGGGTCCATGTTCAGGTTCCGCGTCTGAATCATGTCCACGCGATATTTTTGGATGAGCGCGATGAGCGCCTCGGTTTCCTCCGGTCCGTCCGTGAATCCAGGCAGGACGAGGCAATTGAGAGAGATCCACGCTCCAGCCGCGCGCGCTCTTCCCAGGCTTTCCGTCACATCCCCGAACGCGTAATTATTCGGCCTGTGATAGGCGTCGTAGAACTCCGGCCTGGCGCTGAAAAGACTCACCCGAATACTGTCCAGTCCGGCCTGTAACAGACGTTCCACGGCCTTTGGATCGGACCCATTTGTGTTGACGTGAATGGTGCCTCGGTCCGTCTCCCGGCGAGCGGAACGGACCGCTTTCTCGATCAAGCCGGATTTCAGGAGAGGTTCGCCCTCGCATCCCTGGCCGAAGCTGATCATGGGCCTGTCCGCATTTTCCAGGTGCGGAACCGCGTATTCCAGTATCTCCCGGACGGTCGGCGTGAAGCCGAGCCGGTCCTGGGAGGAACGCACATCCGCTCCCTTCTGCTCCGAAATGCACCCGGCGCAGGCCGAGTTGCATGCCGGGCTCACCGGAACCGGGCACTCCCATCTCCCCAGCACAAAATTCTGCGCGTTGGGACATGCGTATTGGCGCACGCAGTTGCGGACCAGATGTCGAACCAGACGGTTGTCCGGAAAGCGGCGGAGCGCGCGGTCGGATGCAAGCCGCAGGGAATCCGGATCGAATTGCGCCGGGTCATGACGCACGTCCTGATCCACGCGCAAACCCGTTGTCCAGAATCGCCCGTCTTTCCATCCCACAGGCGCGTAGGCGAACAGCGGCAGGCGGGGCGCGTGAGGCTCTTTCAGCCGGCCGGGGAGGTACAGACGGAGATACCCGGGCGCGATGAACGCGGCCGCGGCCAGAACCGGCTTTCCCCGGAAATCAGGGATAAATTCAAACCGTCTCCGGACCGGATCATACCCCATGGGCCGCCGTCCCGGCAGCTCGAACATGCAGCTCCCCTCCGGGAGCGGGATCCATTCGGAGGCAGCCGGACGCGCGGGCCGGTCCAGGAGCATGGCCGCGGCTTCCATTCGCGGAATCTCGAACACGCGGCCGCGGCCGTCCGACACGACCGCGAGAGGCGGCTTGTCCGGACGCGTCACGGACCGGCCTGCGTTTTCTCCGGAACCGGAGAGACCAGCCTGTAGCTGACGAATGCCGCCCGCATGCCGTCCGGAGACCAGGAGGGCACATTGATCGTGCCCTGTCCGCCGAAGAGAACGGCGACGACCTCAGGCTCCCCGCCCCCGGCGGGCATCAGGCGCAGGCAGACGTCCCGGTTCGCCGGATGGCCTTGGACCGAAGCATCATATGACAGAAAGAGTATTTGCCTGCCGTCCGGCGAGGGATGCGGGAACCAGTCCCCGTGCCTGTCGCCGAAAGTCATCTGCTGCTGGTCCGATCCGTCCGGCCGCATCCGCCATATCTTCATCAGCCCGGTCCGAACGGAATTGAAATAGATCCATTTCCCGTCCGGCGTATATTCGGGACCGTCGTCCAGACCGGGCGCATTGGTGAGCCGCTTTTCTACTCCCCCGGACACGGGGATGGTGTAGACGTCGAATTCGCCTTTGCGCTCCGCGCAATAGGCCAGCTCCTTCCCATCCGGCGACCATCCGTGCCAGTACGAGGGCCCTGATTCTGTGACGAGGCGGGGAACGCCGCCCGACGCGGGCAGAACATAGATCAGCGAACGGTCCGCGGGCGAATGACTGACGGCCAGCCATTTCCCGTCGAAAGACAGTCCATGGTCGTTGTTGCACCGGTTCGCGTCTCCCGTGTCGAGAAGACGCGGCTCGCCGCCGCGGACCGGGACAGTGAAAATTTGGCCGCCGGAATTGAACAGAAGTGTTTTTCCGTCCCTGGACCAGTTGGGCGCCTCGAAATGCCGCTTCTCCCGAAGGACCACGGCCCGCTCCCGGGTGCGGAGGTCCAGTATTTCCAGGGTGCTCTCCACGATCCTCCGGTCCGCCGGAGCCGCGGGCGTGACGTCGAATCGCGCATCCGTGAAGACGGCTGTTTCCGTGACCGAATCGTCATGCGAACACAGGAACAGGCCGGCATACGCCGTGTCCGGCAGGCGGACGGACAACGCGGCGACCGGACGGAAACCGCTCCCGTCCCGGTCCAGAGAGAATGAGAAAACGTCCCCGTCCCGCTCCAGACGGATCCTCCGGCCGCCCGCGAGCGGGGCGCGCACCTCCTCTGTCGGTCCGCCCTTCTCCCTGCGGAACTGGAGGGACACGAGACCGTCTCCGTGAACCGCCGCGTCCGCGTACGCCGCGTCCGCGTCGAGGCTCGCCCGCACCATCACCCCCGACTTCCGGTGCGGATTCTTCCCATCTCCGATCCATTCAACCCCGCATTCCAGTAACAGGTCTCCGGACACGCGGTTCCAGGCGAAATGAAAGGCGTCCCTCTCCCCCCACAGGTTTTCTCCTGAAGCGGTCATGCGGCAGGCGCCTGAAACAGAATCGCATTCGAAGGATCCCGGAATCGACGGGGCGCCGACATCGGCGTGCGATTCGAACGGACCGGCCTCGGAATCCCCGCCGCCGGCCCAGGCCGCGGCCAGGGCCGCGGTGAGGAGAATGAGCGTGAACGTGAATTGGGACTGCATGGCCGGAACCCTCCGTCGTGGATGGATAATTCTCAAACTAAATCAACCGCCCCGGAAAATCAAGTGAAATTGTCCTACGGAACACCGCCACATCCGGAGCGCGCCCGGGGAAAAGGGGGTGGAAAAACGCGGGTTTTTTCGTATATTGTTCGACCGCAGGATCGGGGCGCAAATCGGAAAGCGGGTGCGTTGATGCGTTTGAATGAAATTCGTCGCGCGGTTCTTGTCGCGGCCGGCTGGGCCGCTGCTCTCTGTTCCGGTTCGGACCGGATTCCGAAAAACATCATCCTCATGATCGCCGACGGATGCGGATACGGACAGATGGCCGCGGCGGACTTTTACGAGACGGGACGCCTCGGCGCCCGGACTTATGAACAGTTCCCGGTCCGCGTGGCCGTCAGCACGGTTTCGCTCAACACGGGCGGATACGATCCTTCCCTGGCCGAATCCGATTTCAAATACGTCGAGATGACCGGTCTCCTCCCCCGCAAGCCGACGGATTCAGCCGCTGCGGCCACCGCCCTGGCGACCGGCGTCAAGACCCTGAACGGCCACATCGGCGTGGACAGCCTGAAACAGCCGGTCGAAAACGTGACTGAGCGGGCGGAAAAACTGGGGAAGGCGACGGGCGTGATCACGACCGTCCCTTTCCCCCACGCCACGCCGGCCGGTTTCGTCGTCCACGCCGCGGACCGGGGCTCCATGCCGGACATCGCGGCGGATCTGCTGCGCGAAAGCCGTCTCGACGTCCTGATGGGCGGAGGTCACCCCTGGTACGACCGTCAGGGCATGCCTCTGGAGATTCCGGATTTCAGGCTGTTCGGGGGACAGGCGCTCTGGGATTCGCTGACACAGGGACGATGCGGAGCGGACCGCGACGGGGACGGGGATTTGGATCCCTGGACCTTCATCGACAGTCTCGAACAGTTCCGGGCGCTCGCTTCCGGGCCGGCTCCGGACCG
>JAUCQC010000065.1 GCA_030372965.1 bacterium | reverse complement strand
GGCAGCGTCAGATGTGTATAAGAGACAGTTTTCGGACTTAAAATGATACAAAAAGTTACTTTCTTTTTATAATTCCTTCCTATAGATTATTCCTCATATCCTCCATGACGCGGCATCGCCGGACACGGGTCCGGGCCGATCCGCGTTTCTTCCTGCGGCCAGCGGGACCCTGCACGCGACCGTCGGGCGGAAGCAGGCGGACTGGCGTCTTTCGTCGGAGGGTTTCCTTCCCGGGGATCACTTTGGAAATGAGGAAACGGCCGGACGATCCCCGGCCCTCAGACGGTCATTGAGACTGGAGACACGGATGAAAGCCGGGTATCCCCGGAAGTGCCGGCTGCTCGCGGCCGTTTTCGCCGTCGCGGCCTCCCTTGCGATCGCCGCGGACAGGGAACCCTTCCTTCAGCTGAACGGCAGGGATTATTTCGAGACGGCCGGCTTCAACGTGCTGGTGTTCGAAAACCAGTACGACGGCATGTTTTTCGACGAGAAGAAAGCGGGCATTCTTCTGGTGCACCACGGGGTCCGGACGGCGACGGGCGGGGCCGTGCGCCTGAACCCGGCGCCGGAGCAGTGGGATCCCATTCCCGCGGTGGTGGAGCGCAAGGTCGACCGGCCGGGTCAAGCCATCGAGGTTCTGCTCCGGTACCAGGAATATGATTTCGATTCCCGCGTGACCGTGCGTCCCGAGGGCGGGGGATTCCGGGTGCAGGTGACGCTCGACCGGCCGCTCCCGGAAATACTGGAGGGTCGGGCCGGATTCAACCTGGAATTCCTCCCCTCCGCCTATTTCGGGAAGACGTACGCGATGGACGGACGGATCGGCCTGTTCCCCCTGCATCCAGCGGATTCCATGGACGTCCGGCCGATGGCCGACCGGATGCGCCAGTTCGCGGGCCATTCCACTTTCGACGACCGGGGACGGTCCGAATACGTCGAACCCAGGCCGATCGCGTCGGGCCGGACGCTGATGCTCGCGCCCGAGGATCCGGAGCGGCGCATCCGCATCGCGTCCGCGGACCGGGATCTGGCGCTGATCGACGGCCGGAACGTGGCGCAGAACGGCTGGTTCGTGGTCCGATCGCTGATACCGGCGAAGAGGACCGGAATCGTCCTGGAATGGACCGTGACGCCGCACCTCATCCCGAATTGGATACGGCCGCCGATGATCGCCCATTCCCAGGCCGGGTACCTTCCCGGAGCGAAGAAGACGGCCGTCATCGAGCTTGATCCGAGAGACAAGCCCCTGTCCGGAGCTTCGCTGTTGAAGCTGAACGACCGGGGCGAATGGACGGAGGTCTTCCGGGACGACGCGAAGAATTGGGGGGCTTATCTCCGGTACCGGTACCTGCAGTTCGATTTCTCCGGCGTCACGGACGCCGGATTGTACGCGGTCCGCTACGGGAAAACAACGACCGGTCCGTTTCCCATCGGCGGGGACGTGTACGACCGGGCGTGGCAGCCGACGCTCGACGTGTGGTTTCCCGTGCAGATGAGCCACATGACCGTGAACGAGGCCTACCGCGTCTGGCACGGCGCCGCGCACCTGGACGACGCCCGGCAGGCGCCGGTGAACCACCAGCATTTCGACGGGTACCGCATGGGCGACAGCACGGAGACGCGGTACAAGCCCGGGGAGCGCATCCCGGGGCTCGCCGTGGGCGGATGGTTCGACGCCGGCGATTTCGACATCCGAACCGGCTCCCACGCGGCCGCGGTTCAGCATTTCGTCGACCTGTGGGAGCGCCACCGGCCGGAGCGGGACCAGACATTCATCGATCAGGACCGGCGTTACGTCGACATCCATCGTCCGGACGGAACGCCGGACGTGCTTCAGCAGATCGAGCAGGGCGCGCTGGCGCTGATCGCCCAGCACCGCGCCTTCGGCCGCGCGATTCCCGGCATCATCGTGCCCTTTCTCCACCAGTACCACCACCTGGGCGACGCCTCCACCATGACGGACAACCGGATCTACGACCCGTCCCTGAAGCCCGGCGAGGTCCGTGGGGACTTCAGCGGCACGCCGGACGACCGGTGGGCCTTCACGTCGAAATCCTCCCACAGCAATTACGCCTCGGCCGCCGCGCTGGCCGCCGCGTCGCGGGCGCTCCGCGGTTTCAATGACGCGCTCGCTTCCGAATGCCTGGCTGCCGCGAAAAAGGCATGGGAGGAGGAGCGCCGCGGGCCGGCTCAGGAAAGCCGCGCCGGAAACGGTTTCGCCGGCGGCGGGGAGATGGAGGCCGCGCTTCAGATCGCGATCGCCTCGCGTGACACCGCGGTCGGCCGGCGGTTCCGCGAACTTCTCTGGCCGTCCCTGGACCGCGGGCTGCAGTCCGGCATGCGGACCGCGGCGCGCGCCCTGCCGTTCATGGACGCGGCGTTTCGCGAAAGGCTGAAGCCCTATGTCGAGGCGTACAGGGGCCTGAACAACGCGCTGCTCAATGAGAATCCCTTCGGCGTGGCGATTTCGACCCGCGGATGGGCCGGTAATTCCGGCATCATCAGCTGGGCCGTCACCAACGCCCTTCTGCATCAGGCGTACCCGGAACTCATCGGTCCGGAAACCGTCACCCGTGGCCTGGACTACCTCTTCGGCTGTCACCCGTACTCGAACGTGTCGTTCGTCGCGGCCGTGGGCGTCAAGCCGAAACGCATCATGTACGGGAACAACCGGGCCGATTTCGGATTCATCGCAGGGGCCGTGGTGCCGGGCATCCTGGTCCTGAAGCCGGATTTTCCGGAACACATGGACGACTGGCCCTTCCTGTGGGGGGAGAACGAGGCCGTGATCGACATCTGCGCGGAGTACATTCTGCTGGTGAACGAGGCGCTGAAGCTGGGAGGGAAGTGAAGAAGTTCAAAGTTCAAGGTTCAAAGTTCAAAGTTCAAAGGAAAAGATTGATCCTGGAGATTCCTTTTGTACTCTTCTTTGAACCTTGAACTTTAAACTATGAACAAAGACGGGATCGGTCAATACCGTCATGAATCCGCTTTTATTTCTCTGGGAACTTCCCCAGAATCTGCTCGGCCTCCTGGTCTGGCTCGCCGTGCGGAAGCGGGTGATGGGCCGCGAAACCGAAGGCGGCCGTGTTTTCCTGCGCGTTCCGGATTTCGGTCTCAGCCTGGGGAATTTCATTTTCTGGTCCATGGCGGATCCATCCGCAGGGTCCGGGCCCGGGACTCGGCCGGACAACCGGGCGCACGAGTTCGGCCATTCCATCCAGTCGGCCCGGCTGGGGCCGCTGTACCTGCTTGCAGTGGGCCTCCCCTCGGTCTGTCGATTTCTGTACGCCCGCTGGCACCGGCGGAGGCTGGGGAGAGCCTGGACGCGGTATTTCGAAGGGTATCCCGAAAAATGGGCGGACCGGCTCGGAGAAAGAGACGGCCGACACAATGCATGAACCACAAGGAGACAGGATGATGAAGATGCGCCTTGCTGTCCGAATCGCGATGGGATGGATCCTTCTCTTCCCGGCGGTGTCATGGCCCCAGAATCCCCTGATCACGGACCAGTTCACCGCGGACCCGACGGCCCGGGTGTTCCAGGGGAAGGTCTTCGTGTATCCCTCGCACGACATACCGGTCGAACCGGGCAAGGGACGTCCTGGGTGGTTCTGCATGGCCGATTACCACGTTTTTTCGTCCGAAAACCTGACCGACTGGAACGACCACGGCGTGATCGTGTCGCAGAACACCGTCCCCTGGGCGGATTCCGCGGCGTACAGCATGTGGGCGCCGGATTGCGTCGAAAGGAACGGTAAATATTTTTTCTATTTTCCGACCCCGGCCCGGGTGAAGGAGGGCCGGTTCGGCATGGGCATCGGCGTGGCTGTTGCTGACTCCCCGTCCGGTCCTTTCACGCCGGAACCGGAACCGATCAAGGGCGTGAGCGGCATCGATCCCAATGTGTTCATCGACAAGGACGGACAGGCCTACCTGTACTGGGCGGGCAGGGGCATGTCCGTCGCGAAGCTGAAAGAGAACATGACGGAACTGGCCTCCGAGAGGCAGGAGATCCAGGACCTGCCGAAGGGCATGAAGGAAGGTCCCTTTCTGTTCGAGCGGAACGGGGTTTACTATTTCACTTATCCGCACGTGGAGAACAAGATCGAGAGGCTGGAATACGCGGTGGGCGACAATCCCATGGGGCCGTTCACGTTCAAAGGCGTGATCATGGATGAGTCCCCGACCGGGTGCTGGACCAACCATCATTCCGTCGTCGAGTACAAGGGACAGTGGTTTCTGTTCTACCACCACAACGACCTGTCCCCTCATTTTGACAAGAACCGGTCCATCCGCGCGGACAGCCTGTTCTTCGAGCCGGACGGGTCCATCCGCAAGGTGATTCCGACCCTGCGCGGCGTGGGCCTCACGCCCGCGGGTCGGGAGATCCAGATCGACCGGTACACGGCGCTGGACACCAGCGGCGCGGCGATCGCCTTTCTCGACACGTCGAACCGTTTTCTTGGCTGGAAAACCGAGCTGAACAAGACAGGCGCCTGGGTCCGGTACAACAGCGTGGATTTAGGCCCGGCCGCGCCGAAATCCGCCCTGGTCCGGGCGGTTTCCGAATCCGGTGGCACGATTGAAATCCGGTCCTTCGGCCCGGAGAAGGGCCTGATCAGCCGCGTCGAGATCCCGAAGAGCGGTGAATGGATCCTGTCCCGTTCAGCCCTTGCCCGAAAAACGTCCGGTATCCACAACCTGTGCGTTTCCCTGATCCAGGGAGGGCCCGTGTCCGTGGACTGGATACGCTTCGAATGACAATGACCGGGGGGGAGCCCTTTCCCATCCGGTGACACAGCGGACCGGGGTCCGGTCCGAATATAAACCAAACGAGGAGGTCATGATGAAACGCTTATTGGGCATCTGTGTTCTATTGCTGGCCGTGGCCGCGGTTCCCGCGTGGCCGGCGGACCCCAGCGGCCTTTGGGTGACGCGCATGGAAGGCCCCCAGGGGGAGATGGCATTGGAATTCGAATTTCACGTGAAGGGCGACACCCTGACCGGATGCAACCGGACCGATTTCGGGGAAACCCCGATCCGGAACGGGAAGATGGACGGCGACCGCTTCGCCTTTGATGTGGAATTCGGGGACATGGTCATTCATCACGACTGCACGGCGTCCGCGGATTCCATCGTCATGAAGGTTCCCGGGATGGGGGATGGGGAAATGAAAATGGTGCTGAAGCGAAAGCCTGAAAAGAAATAACCGTTCAATCGCGGGATTCGGTTAATATCCCGGACCTGTTTTTTCGAGGTTCAAACCCGCTCTTGGGAGCGGGTTTTTTATTTACGCTCGGTTGCCGCACGGATCGAACCGTCCGAGGCGGCCAGGAACGCGATTCATGGCGGTCGGAAACCGCCCGTACTCGGGAAGAATGCCGTTGCGGAATAGGAAAAAATACGATAACTTACAATGACAGCCCTGTCGCGGATTGCCGTATCTTTTTGTCCTTACTGCTTGAGGAACCCCCCGGAGGAAGCCCCATGAGAATCCTTTTTCTGACAGCCGTCCTGATTGGCCTGAGCTGCGCCAATCGGTTGGATCCGTCCCTGCTGAAATTGGAGGGACGGAAGGACATCGGGATCACAATGGATGAAAACCTCGGCACGCCATCCCTGATCAACGGGAGCCTGGCGGACCTCTCGGGGATCAAGAAGGAAAAGCGACCGGAAGCCCTGATCCGGTTTTTCGGCGCGAACACGGATCTTTTCAGGCTGGGCGACCCGGAGAAGGAACTCCGGCTGATTCGGGCGGAAGGGGATGAACTCGGATTCACCCATTACCGGTATGAACGGGCGAACCGGGGCGTTCCGGTTCTGGGGGACGAATTGATTCTCCACGTCAACACCGAATCCGTTCTGTTCCGGTTCGACGGCCGTTACCACCCGACTTTCAGCCTGAAGGCGGAACCCTCCGTGAGCGCGGAAAAGGCGGGGCGCCTCGCGCTCGACGCCGCCGCGGACCGGCGGATGGAAAGGGTGGAACGGAACGAGCTGATTTTCTACCCGACCCCGTCCGGCATGCGCCTCGCCTGGCACGTCACGCTCGCCGGCGGCATGAACCGGTGGGAATATTTCATCGACGGCCTGGACGGGTCCGTGCTGTTTGACCAGGACAGGCGCCGGTTCTGACACGGCGCCGGTCCGGTAGCGATCCGTTCGGGTTGATGACACGCAAAGGAGAAGCCATGCGTCCGCTCAAGATCAGTCTGATTTTCACAATGCTCGCCGCGGGTCTGGCTTTGGCCGCAAACCCGGCCCCTGTCCGGAACAAAGGCGTTGTCAAGACGCTGAAACCGCGGGCCGCGTTCCGCGCCATCCCGGAGCTGGCCGGGGCCGGACCGGTCTGGAAAAACGCCGGTCCGCTTCGGGGAGGCCTTTCCTCCGGGGGTGTTCTCCAAAAGGCCGGCAGGTCCGGGGCGGAAGTGCGCGCGGTCGCGTCCGATTTCGGCTTGACGGTCAGGGATCTGACCATGGCCGAAAACGGCACCATCGTTTTCATCCGCGGCGACCTGGGCCGGGCCGGCAGGCTCAAGAC
>JAUCQC010000064.1 GCA_030372965.1 bacterium | reverse complement strand
TGAGGCGGGCGTAATCCCGGTACCGGGAATCGATCCGGTCCGGCAGTTCCTCCCATTTCCAGAGCGAGCGGCCGGCGTATCCGCGTTCGATCGATCCGTCCAGATTGTCCCAGTGGTTGAGCAGGCGTCTTCGGATCGCGGGTTTTTCAACGGTCTCCCATCGATCGGCCGGCGTGAGCGTCTGCAGGTTCCGGAGCGCGCGGAACACGCCGTACAGCACGCCCCGGTCCGTGCTGGCCGCGACCACGGTGCAAAGCCGGCCGCGTATCCGGGCCCGCCGGATGACGAAGCCCTCGTCCCCGGCCGCGGCGAGCGCCGCGTCCCATCCCAGGCGGGCGATGTCCGGACACCCGGCAGGCGTGCCCGCGACCAGGGCGTTTCGACGCCCGACGCGTTCACGGATTCTGACTGGATGCCCGAGCAGTCCGCCCAGTCCTTCGGTCAATTCCATGGCCGCCGCTTCCAGAGTCCCCCCGGTTCCCGGGAGGACAACTTCCGCCATCGCGGACCGGTACGCGGACAGCATCGCCTTGTCCCTGATACGGTCATAACGCATCCACAAACGGTACCCGTCCTCCGAACGCAGGTGAACAGCGGGCAGGAGGACGAGAATGATCTGGAGCCGCATCACAGAAAACGTTAACTTTTTCATGAACGGTGTCCCATTTTTACGGAAGGCCATCGGTTTACGCGGGGATTTGCCGGAAAAACAGCTTGCTTTGATATTGAAAAAATCGTATGATTTGGTCTGGCTGTCGAGGTAAACCAACCGGATGCGCACATCAGGTCCGTGTGTCCGGTTGTTGTAATCGGAAGAAATTTTATTGAGCGGTTCCTGTCCCGCGTCGGCGAGACGTCTGGTAAATCCATGTTTTCATTGAACAAAAACATCCTTCTGAAGGCAATTTACGACAAATTGAAAAACATGTCAACGGTTTTCTGCCCGCCATTTCATCCGGCATCACATCCGAGTGTTCAAACCCCGACGGAGGAAATATCCGATGACCCGAATTCAATCCGGAATTATGCTGCTGGCTCTCCTCTCAGGTTGTGTCGCGGCCGGAGCGGGCGCTTTCGAAAAGACGGATGACGGCATCCTGTTCCGTTTCGACGGCGCCGCGGAAGGCGGCACGCGCCTGCTCCGCGTGACGGTCTGCTCGGATTCCATCATCCGCGTGACCGCGACACCGGACCGTTTTTTTTCCGCCCGGCAGAGCCTCATGGTGCAGAACCCCCGCGTCCGGCCCGCTTCGTGGTCCGCACGGGAGCAGAAGGGGATTGTCACGCTCTCGACGTCGTCCCTGAGCGTGCGCGTGGATCCGGCTTCGGGTTCGGTTTCGTTCTTCGACAAGTCCGGCCGGCCGGTGCTCGCCGAGCGGCC
>JAUCQC010000063.1 GCA_030372965.1 bacterium | reverse complement strand
CCCACGGACGCCTGCCCGTGCCGCCGCCCGCGGTCACGGAACTGCTCCGGGGCGTTCCGTGTCATTCGACGGACGTGGAAGGCGAGCTGGTCACGCCCACGGGCGCGGCCATCCTCTCGACTCTGGCTTCCTCCTTCGGCCCCTTCCCTGCCATGACCGTGGAGCGCACCGGGTACGGCGCGGGTTTCCGCGACCTGGCCATCCCCAACCTGCTCCGCGTGGTGATCGGCGAGACCGGCGTGAAGAAAACGGAGGACCGGATCCGGCTCATCGAGACCAACATCGACGACATGAACCCCCAGTTCTACGACCACATCATGGACCGCCTGTTCGCATCGGGCGCGAAGGACGTCTTTCTCACGCCCATCATCATGAAGAAAAGCCGGCCCGGGCTCATTCTCAGCGTGATCGCGGCCGAAGAGAGGACCGAAACCCTCGTGTCCGTGCTCCTGGCCGAGACCACGACGCTCGGCGTCCGCATTTCGGATCTCAAGAAGAGGATGGTCACGCGCCGCGACATCGCGTCCGTATCCACGGTCTGGGGCGACATGCGGGTGAAAATCCGCGGCCTGTCGGAGAAGGAGGAAACGGCGGCGCCCGAATACGACGACTGCAGGCGCGTGGCGAAGGAGACCGGCCTGCCGATACGCGCTGTTTACGACGAGGTGAAGCGGGCGGCGGAAAAGGAGCTGATCCGGTCCGGGCCGCGGCGCAAACCGGCGGTCTCCGGGGACAAAGGCAAAAAGAGCAAAACACGAAAAATGAAGGCCGGCCGCAGACGCCGCTGAATCAACCGGCCGCGGCGGCCTTCCGTATCCGGCCCTGTAAAAAATCGCTTTGTACAATCCAATTCATTATTTATATTATTGAAGAACCCTCCGTCGGGATTCGCCCCGACTGCCGCGAAACCAGGCGCCTCTTGCGAACGCCCCGCTTTCTTCCGCACGGACGAATCCCCCGGATTTCAGGACATCCGCACGACAGCTGATCCGTCCAAGTGGTCAAGGAGGTAAAGATGCGCATCGCAGCCGCGGTTACAGGCATCGGTCTGTCTCTGACTCTGGCCCTGTCCGCCGGAGCCGGGGGAAACCGGACGGCCGGCGCGGACGACCGGAGCGCGAATCCGGCCAGAACCGTTCAGCCCGCATCGGCCCGCTCCGCGGCCGACGACACCCCCGGCACCCTCATCGTCGAGATCAGCGCCGTCCAATATTTTAATCTCTGGGCGTACGGCATCTACACCGTTGTTTACGACAGCGGCTGGAACATCGTCGCGGGAAGTCAGTGGAACCGCACCTTCGGGAACCTGCCGCCGGGGGACTACTACATCATGGCCGGACGGGTCTGGGAGCCGTGTGAATTCCCGCCCTGCCATCCCTTCAATCCGTACCCCGACACCTATTACCCGGATTCACCCGACCGCGAACACGCCCTTCCCGTTCACCTCGCACCCGGGGAAACGAAACCGGTCACCGTCGTCATCAAACCGCTCGAATACGTCCGCGTAAACACTTCCCCCCAGGGTTTCAGGGTCGACGGCACGAACGCGTTCCCCGGCCGTTTCGCGGGACCGTCTCCCATGGTGGTCCCCTACTACACAGAAAACGCGATCCGTTTCACGGTGCCCGCGACCGAGCCCGGCCCACTGGGCGGCACCTTTTTCTTCGATCACTGGGACGCGGGGGGAAGCGGCCTGAATTGCTGCGCCGTTCCTGCCGGCAGCTACATGAACGATTTCACGGCCTATTACGTCCTGAAATACCGCTTCGACCCGCTCTCGGAGCACGGGGCGCCCTGGGGCGCGGGATGGTACGAATACGGCGGAACCGTCCCGTTCGGCGTGGAAAGCCCGGTCGTCGAGTACACGACCCTCATCGACCGTTCAGGCGCGGTCCCGGACACCGTGATCGCGGACAGCGCGATGTTCCGCTTCCGCTGGTGGCAGGGAACCGGCCTCGGGCATTACACCGGGCAGAACAACCCCTCCA
>JAUCQC010000062.1 GCA_030372965.1 bacterium | reverse complement strand
TCCATTAATTCCTCATCCAAAGATGATTCTCTCTTATATAAAAATGGTTTCCCCATTTTTAATTTTTTATTCCTACATGCATCTTGATAAACAACATAAACATCAGGAAATTGATATTTTGCTCTAGACGCCAATCCTTTTCCCATAACACCAACAACATTCACACTGATCGTTAAAGTTTGCATATTCGAAAAAAACATATCCCCTTCTGCCAGAAGAAGATTTCGTGATACTTGATATCTTCTCTTTGGGATAAAAAACATATTTGGTTCAGGGATGATAGGGATGACAGTCCCTGGAATTATTTCTGCTATTTTTTGAGCAACGGCATGATCAGCCACATAAACGCTATGGATATAATCTGCCGGAATTCTCTCGGGAATAAGACACTCTGACATTATTCTCCTCTTAGAACCATCGAGGGAATTCCACCATTCTCCCATTATTGTGGACCAAATATCAGAAATAACCTTCATTCCGCTTTTATAATCATAAAAAGCCGTTATTTCGTTGGCTGCATTTCCGTTGGTAATAAATGCCCCAGGGATTTGCAGAATGCTTGGTTTCAACGCAACAACAGCAAGATTTTTATAGTCTTTCTCTAATACCACACGATAAAGCATTGGATTTCTTGCCTGAAAATACACGTTGGCGTAATTCCACAGACTTTTTCCAGAAGGAGTATGCTTGTGTTTCCTGTTACTGACAATGTCCATATCATAAATAGGCGTAAAAGGCAATCCTCTTTCTTCCATTAATTGATGTGAAAAAACACCATTGTCCAATATCGACTTTACATTGTCAATATGAGTAATATAAAAGAGACTTTTTATTTCAATATTTCTTCGACGGGGCGTCATGCGTTCAGCCGATTATTGGTTTGTTGATCATACTTTGTATTGGTTATCATTTAAAAACTCTCACGAAAGCAACGCGGATTGTCTTGCCTGAAAAGCGCGAGACGTCATTTCCCGCTCATGATGGCCTCCTGGTGCCGGACGATGACGCCCTCCACCAGGTAGACGATGTCCTCGGCGATGTTGGTCGTGTGGTCCGCGATGCGCTCCAGGGCCCGCGACACGCTCTGCAACTCGATGAGCCGGTCGATGGACTGGGGGTTCTTCAGCACTTCCTCGCGGAGGCGGTGGTACATGTCGCGGTTCATGCCGTCGATGGCGTCGTCCATGGCGATGACTTCGCGCGCCCGTCCCGCGTCGAGGTTCACGAACGCGTCCAGGCTTTTTCTCAGCATGGTCTGAACCCGCGAGCACATCGTCTCCGCGTCGAACGGGTGGGTCGAGGCGGGCCGGTCCGCGAGGGACTGGGCGCGCTCCGCGATGTTCACGGCCAGGTCCGCGATGCGCTCGAGATCGGTGTTGATCTTGATGGCGGAGACGATGAACCGCAGGTCGTTGGCCACGGGCTTGTGCAGGGCCAGCAGCTTGAGGCACTCCTCCTCGAGATCCACCTCGCCCCGGTCGATTTCACGGTCGCCGTCGATGACCGCGCGGGCGGCCTCCATGTCCCTTTCCTGCACGGCCTTCACGGCCGAGGCGACGCGGCCCTCGACCACGGCCCCGAGCGTGAGCAGGTGCTTTTTCAGCTTTGCGATTTCATTGTCGAATATGACGGACATAATGGATCCTTAAAATGGGACAAGCGTCACCCGGCATCGATACCGAATGGAAAGATACGGATTCGGATTTTGAAAATCAAAGGAATTGTTGTTCGGGCCACGCGATGGCCCTGAACCCGCCGCGGACTGAATCCGGCCTCACACCCGATCGCGGTCACCGGCCGAAGCACACCGAGAAATCCACCCAGGGGATGAACGGCAATCCGCCGCTTTCCCACAGATCCTGAAAGGTGACCAGCGCCAGGTCCACGGCGAGCCGTTCCCCGAAAAAGCGGACGCCCCCCGAAAAGGCGGCGAATCCCCCGTCGCCCGTGAAAATCCAGTTCTCCGTGATCAACTTGCTGCGGGGTGACATCTGCGACTCCGCGCCGACCAGGAGCAGGGCCGTCTTCCCGCTCTCCATGCCCGCGGGAATTCCCGCGCCGAGCGTCACGGCCCGCTGATTCCCCCCGATCGTGGCCACCGCGAATCCGAGCTTCACGTCGTCCTCTTCCGGAATGCCCAGCACCAGGAATCCGGCGCCGAACCCCAGATTCTGAGAGGCCCTGAACGTCAGCTTCGGGGCGATGTAAAAAACCTGCTGAGAGGCGCCGGGCAGGATGGAAATGCCCCCGCTCAGGGAAACATGCCGCGTCACGCCGACGGCCAGCGTGGGGAAAAAGACGAAGTAGTCCGCGAAATAGCCCTGACCGGCCTCCAGGTTTCTGCCCGTCGGCGCGAAAAAAAGCCGCGATCCGTTGGGATCCTGTTCCAGATACCGGCCGCGCCTGGCGACGACGCCCGGCAGCGCAGCGACCGATTCGACCTGGCTGTCCGGGATGTCGATGGAAAGGCCTCCGGGCGTCCGTATCGACAGGGTGTCGGGTCTGACGGACACGAGGCCGCCCACGATCCTGGACCCGTCGGCCAGTATCCACTTCTGGATCCCACCGTGCTTCTTCCAGTCGTCCCTGCGGACCGGAAGCAGGGGCCGGTCGAAGCGGCCGGAGCTTCCCGCGCCGGTCTCTCCCGATCGTATCCTTTCGGCGATGCCGCGCTCGAGACTCTCGATGCCGATTCGATCCAATTTCAGAATGGCGAACCGTACGGTCCCGGCCGAATCGAGAATCGCGTGCACGCGCCCGGCCGAATCCGAAACGCGGTGCAGCCTGGCCGAGACCAGGGAAGCCGTGTCGCCGAGAATGAAATACCGTGCATTTTCGCGCCGGTCGATCACCGGGCCGAGTGACGGATGAAAGACCGCGGAATCGGAAGCCGTCTCGCGGCCGGAGGCCGCGGCGAGAATCGGAAGCGAGAGAAGGGCGGCCCGGATAAAGCCGGTCACAACGGCACGCATGCTGTTTTTCATCTCCCCCTCCTGCACATCGAAGATGTCCCCGATGTGTCATCAATCTTTCCAATTTACAATAATTTACGCTGTTTTTTCGAAAAATCCAAGCCATTCCGAGCGCTCCGCGCTAACAATTTTCTAACAATTCCCTCATTTCCGGCGAACACAACCCCGCCATATTACCGCCGTGAAAGGGAAGTCCGAGGCGCACGGGCGACCTGAAGAGCGAAAAAGTCAAAAAAACTCAGGAGGAAACATGAAGTTGTCAAAGGGCATCACCGCGCTGATCGCGGCCTGCATCGCGCTCGGATCCGCGGCCGCAAGCCTGGCGCAGTCCACGTCCGTGATCAACGGAACCGTGTTCGCGGATTATTATTACAATTATAAAAACGCGACGGCTGCCGAGCAGGACCGGAACGCCTTTCAGATCAGGCGCGTGTACTTCACCTATGAAAACAGCATCAACACGGACCTGAAGGTCCGGTTCCGGCTCGAATCGGAATCCAACGCCTACGGCTCGACATCCAAGATCAACCCGTTCGTCAAGCACGCCTACCTCGAATGGTCCAATCTCATTCCGAACCACAAACTGTACCTCGGTATCGCGGAAACCAACGCGTTCAAGAATTCCGAAGAACTCTGGGCCTACCGGTCCATCGAAAAAACGATCATGGATCTGAACAAGATCAGTTCCTCCGCGGACATGGGCCTGGCCCTGAAGGGCGATTTATCCGGCAAAGTGCACCACTGGCTCACGGTCATGAACGGCACCGGATACGGCGCGGCCGAGGGCGACCGGTACAAGAAGGTCGGATACGCCCTCTGGTTCACACCCGTCAAGGGCCTGATCGTCGAGGGATACGCCGATTACGAAAAGCAGGACCCCGCCGGCATCCAGACCGCCACGGTCATGAGCGCGGGCAAGGATTACGCGGGATCCGCCTCCTACACCACTTTCAAGGGATTCGCGGGCCTGGACCGGCCGCGCTACTCGATCGGATTCGAGGCGTTCCAGCGCGTCAACGTGGAATCCGGCCTTGAAAACGTGACGTCCAAATACGACAGCACTTCGAAAAAGTACAAGATCACCGGTAAGTCGCTCGCCGACGTGACCAAGTTCGGTTGGTCCGCGTTCGGTTCATGGATCACACCGGTTCCGAAGCTGAAGGTGTTCGCGCGCTACGATCTGTTCGATCCCAACACCGGCGACGAGGTGATCACGAAATTCGACGACGCCAAGGGAAAGCTGACCTCCGGAACGGACGATGAAGCCGCGCTGATGATATTCGGTCTGGACTACATCACCAGCGGCGCCATGCATATCATGCCCAACGTCATGATCAAGGACTACACCGCCGAAGGCAAGGATTCGGACGTCACCGCCCGCCTGACGATGTGGTTCAATTTCAACTCGGGTAAAATCATCACCGAGTCCTGAGTCATTCAAAGAAAACAGAGAAGGAGACACACATGAAAAAACTGATGATACTCGCGCTCGCGACGGGCCTCAGCCTGGCCCGCCCGGCCGCGGCCCAGCAGATGATCCAGGTCAAGGGATCCGACACGATGGTGAACCTGGTTCAGCGTCTGGCTGAAGCCTACATGGAAAAGAGCGGAAAGGCCGCGATCGCCGTGACCGGCGGCGGCAGCGGCGTGGGCATCGCGGCACTGATTCAGGGGCAGGTGCCCCTGGCCAATGCGTCCCGCGACATGAAGGAGAAGGAATACGCCGCGGCCAAGGAACACGGCGTGATTCCGGTTGAAATCGCCATCGCGGTCGACGCCCTGTCCGTCATCGTGAACGAGTCGAATCCGGTGAAATCCCTGACCAACGCCCAGATCGGCGCGATTTACCGCGGTGAAATTTCCAACTGGAAGGAAGTCGGGGGGCCGAACCTGGCGATCTCTCTGTACGGACGCCAGCCCAGTTCCGGCACCTACGTGTTTTTCCAGGAATTCATCCTGAACAACAAGAACTACTCGGCCAAGATGAAGCAGATGAACGGAAACGCCCAGATCCTCGAAGGCGTGAAATCCGACAAGGGCGCCGTCGGATACGTCGGCGTCGGTTACCTGTTCGACGAGAACCATCAGGTTCTGCCGGGCATCAAGGCCCTCGAAGTGGCGAAAAACGCCAAGTCCTCGCCGGTGAGCCCGCTGATCGCAGAAAACGTCAAGAGCGGTCAGTACCCGATCGCCCGCGCCCTGTACCAGTACACCAGCGGCAAGCCGAAAGGCGCTGTGAAGGATTTCCTCGCCTTTGAACTCGGCCCCGAAGGCCAGAAAATAGTGCAGGAAGAGGGCTTCTACCCGGTCGCTGGAAAATCCCTCGAGAACAATAAAAAAGCGGGTTTCTAACGCTTCCTTCACTGTCCGGTGGGGCGCAGGCTCCCCTCCTTCGGGGGGCCGGTGTCCCGCCGGACATTTTGAACAGGGGAATGGACCGATGTCATTCAATCAAGCGGCGGACCGCCTGTTTCAGTATTCGCTCGCAATGCTCCTGGTTTTCGTCGCGTGGGGGAACCCGCGGGGCCTGATCGCCGTCTCACTGGTATCGGCTGTGGTGAGCGCGGTTTTCGCCATGTGGAACCGCCGATCGCTGTCCAGGGCCGGACTCCTCTCGCTGATCATTTCGATTCTGACCGCGGCCGCTCTGGCATTCATCGCATGGAAGGGGTGAACGTGGACAATCCCCAATCCGCAGGAATCGGCCGGGTCCGTGCCTGGCGGCGGTTCAGGGAGAAGGCGATCGAAACCTTCTTTCTCGCGAACGGCCTGTTCGCAGTCCTGGTCCTGCTCGCCATTTTCTCCATGCTGTTCACCGAGGGGTGGCCGGCCCTGAAACGCGTCCCCTTCGGCGAATGGGTCATGTCCACGGAATGGGATCCGACCTCGCCCGTTCGCGAATCGTACGGCATTCTGGCCCTCATTGTCAGCACGCTCATGGTCTCCATCGGCGCCCTGATCCTGGCCGTCCCTTTAGGGATCGCCTGCGCGGCCTATATCGCGGACGTCGCCCCCGCGCGCGTGCGTGAAATTGTAAAGCCGGTGATCGAAATCCTGGCCGGCATCCCCTCCGTGGTCGTCGGATTCTTCGGGCTCGTGGTTCTCGGCCCCCTGCTCGCGAAGGCGTTCCACGCCGGAAACGGGCTGAACGGGGTCAACGGCAGCATTCTTCTGGCCGTCATGGCCCTGCCGACCATCATGAGCGTGTCCGAGGACGCCATCGTATCCGTCCCTCAGGAGTTGAAAAACGCATCGCTCGCGCTCGGCGCCACACGCTGGCAGACACTGATGCGGGTCACGCTGCCGGCAGCGCTGTCCGGAATCGTGGCGTCAGTCATGCTCGGCATGGGCCGGGCCATCGGAGAGACCATGACCGTGCTCATGGCCTGCGGCAACGCGCCGGCCATGCCGCACAGCTTTCTGGATCCGGTCCGGACCATGACCGCGACCATCGCGATCGAGCTCGGCGAAACGGTTCAGGGCAGCACCCATTTTCATTCCCTGTTCGTCATCGCCTTCTTCCTTTTCCTCATGACTTTCGCCGTCAACCTCGTCTCGGACATCATCCTCCAGAGAGTCCGCAAACGGATGGGAGGCGCATGAGCGCGCGGACACGCAAATGGCAGGAAAAGCTGGGATTCGGCATTCTCATCGCCGCCACGGCGTTCGTGATCCTGGTCCTGATCGTCATTCTCCATGATATCTTCTCCAAGGGAGCCGGTGTTCTTTCCTGGGAATTCATCACGTCCAAGCCGAGAAAGGGCATGACCGAAGGCGGCATATGGCCCGCCATCGTGGGCACATTCTGGGTCAGCCTGGTCACGGTGGTGTTCACCGTTCCCGCGGGCCTCTTTGCCGCGATCTATCTCAATGAATACGCCGCCCAGAACCGCCTGGTGCGCGTCATCCGGCTCGCCATCCGGAATCTGTCGGGCGTGCCGTCCATCGTGTACGGCCTTTTCGGATTCACGCTTTTTATCATGATTCTCAGGATCAACCTCTCCGTGCTGGCCGGCGGCCTGACGCTCGGCCTGCTGACGCTTCCCTGGACCATCACCGCGAGCGAGGAGGCGCTGAAAACCGTGCCGATGTCCTACCGTGAGGGCGCGCTGGCGCTCGGCGCCACCAAATGGCAGACCATCCGCACCAATGTGCTCCCCTACGCCGTGCCGGGCATGCTCACGGGCACCATTCTCGGCCTGGCCCGCGCCGCCGGCGAGACCGCGCCCATTCTGTTCACCGGCGCCGCCTTTTTCTGGCCCCTCCTGCCTTCTTTCCCCAAGGTCCTGACGAGCCAGTTCATGGCCCTGCCGTACCACCTGTTCATCATGGCCACCCAGCACCATGCCATCGTGAAGGTCAGGCCCATCGCCTACGGCACGGCCGCCGTCCTCATCGGGCTGATCCTGATCATGAATGCCGCGGCCGTCTATATCCGGTACCGGTTCCGAAAAAAATACAAACGCCTATAGGATGCCGAACATGCCCAATCCGACGAATCATATCGAACTGGTCACGCGCGATTTCTCTTTCTACTACGGGGACTTCAGGGCCCTCACGTCCATTTCCATGGACGTGGAGCGGAACAGGGTCACGGCTTTCATCGGCCCTTCGGGGTGCGGCAAATCCACCTTTCTCCGGTCCCTCAACCGGATGAATGACATCATTCCCGGCACGCGCGTCGAGGGCAAGGTGCTGCTAGGCGGCGTGGACATCTACGGCAAGGACGTGGATGTGGTGGACCTGCGCCGCAAGGTCGGCATGGTGTTTCAGAAATCCAACCCCTTCCCCAAATCGATATTCGACAACGTGGCCTACGGCCTGCGCATACACGGGGAGCGGAATCCCTCGGCCGTCGCGCAGCGGGTGGAGGAAAGCCTGAGGGCCGCGGCCCTGTGGAACGAGGTCAAGGACAGGCTCGACAAGTCCGCCCTGGACCTCTCCGGGGGCCAGCAGCAGCGGCTCTGCATCGCGCGCGCGCTGGCCGTCAAGCCCGAGATCGTGCTCATGGACGAGCCGGCCTCCGCCCTCGACCCGCTGGCCACCCAGAAAATCGAGGAGCTGATTTTCGAGCTGAAGAAGGAATACACCATCATCATCGTCACGCACAACATGCAGCAGGCCGCCCGGGTGTCCGACGCCACCGCGTTCTTCTACCTCGGTGAGCTGGTCGAATTCGACGAAACGAAAAAGATCTTCACCAATCCGAAAGAGAAGAAAACCGAGGATTACATCACCGGCCGGTTCGGCTGATCGTCGATCGGCCCGCCGGCGAACCGGCGGGACCGGTCAGCGGGCCTCTGACCGTCCGGCTGAAACCGAATCAAGGGGAACCGATGGAAAGGCATTTTCACGAACAGCTCCAGAAGCTGAGGGAAAAACTGACCGTCATGAGCCGGTCCGTGGAGGAATCCATTGAAAAGTCCATCCAATCCGTCATGTTGAGCGACGCGGCCCTGGCCGAGGAGGTTTTCAGCATGGATGACGCGATCAACCGGATGGAGATGGACATCGACGACGACTGCCTGAAACTGCTGGCCCTGCAGCAGCCCATGGCCGCGGATCTGCGTTTCATCATGGCGGCCATGAAGATCAACAACGACCTCGAGCGCATGGGGGACCACTCCGTCAACATCGCCGGGTACTCGAAATCCCTTTCCGGTCCGCGGTCCGTCAGGCTTATGGAGAACATTCCGAAGATGGCGCGGATCGTCCGTGACATGGTGTCCGAAAGCCTGGCCGCTTTCGTTGAAGGCGATGCCGGCCGGGCCCGCGCCGTCTGCCTGAAGGACGACGAAGTGGACCGCCTGGACGACGCGCTTTTCAAGGATATCCTGAACCTGCCGCATCCCGACTCCGAATCCGTGTCCCGGTCGCTGGCCATGGTGCTGATCAGCAAGAACCTCGAGCGCATCGCGGACCTGTCGACGAACATCGCCGAGGAAGTGATCTTCATCGTCCAGGCCCGGACCATCAAGCACCATTCCGAACTTTCGCTGATCGAAGACCGCCGCGCCCGCTGAGGAAGTGCCACACTCCGGGACGGGTTCAGGATTGAAGTGCCAGGCACCTTGAAGGCGCCTGGCACTTTTCCACACTTGACAATCCGCAATCAATTGAATACTTTAAGGCAACAAAGAAAGCAGCCGTCCCGTACATCGGCAAAAGGAGGAACCCGTGGCGCATGTCATCTGCTATTACACCGGCACCGGCAATTCCCTCTGGGCGGCCCGCACTCTCGCCTCGGCCGTCGGCGGCACGGACCTCGCTTCCATCCCCGCCAGCCGGAAAGAGAACAAGACGATCCCCCAATCTTCGACCGTGGGCCTGGTTTTTCCCGTGCATATATGGGGCCTTCCCAGAACCGTTCGCAATTTTCTGGGAACCGTCGCCGAATCGAAACCGGAATACTGTTACGCGGTGGCCGTGAACGCGGGCCAGGTGTCTAACACGCTGGTTCAATTGAGGCGGGAACTCCGGGAGAAAGGATCGGATCTGTCGTCCGGGTTCGCTCTGGTCATGCCGTCGAACTACATCCCCTGGGGCGGTCCCGGGTCGAAGGAGAAACAGGAGGCCCGTTTTGCCGCGGCCCGGTCGAAACTCTCGGCCATTGCCGAAACCATCCGGAAAAAGGAAGTCCGGCCGGTTGAAAAGGGACCGCTGTGGCAGCGCGTCCTCTTCACCGGCATCTACGACATGTCCTATCCCCGCGTCCCGGAGATGGACAAGTCCTTCCGGGCGGACGAAAAGTGCAACCAATGCGGGATCTGCGTCAGGGTCTGCCCGGCGGACAACATCACGCTTCCCGATGGGAAGCCGGTCTGGAACAGGCGCTGCGAGCAGTGCTTCGCCTGCCTGCAATGGTGCCCGCGGGAGGCGATCCAGTACGGGAAGAAAACCCCAGGATACGAGCGTTACCGGCACCCGGAGGTGACGCTGAAGGACATGATCGGGGATTGACCCTTCCGGGTCATGATCCGGAAAACCTGCATCGGGCCTGCAAGAAAAACCGCGGGCGGTTTCGTCAAATAAAGCGCCAGGCGCCTCCAGGGTGCCTGGCACTTTATTGCATTGATAAACCTCCCGCGGGCTGATCAAAACCCGCGGGAGGCTCTGTTCTGCGTCAGCCCGACGATTTCCGAAACGGGATGCGGATCGCGAACACGCTCCCCTTCCCCTCCTCGCTTTTCACCTCCACGCTCCCGCCGTGCGCCTGCGCGATGTGCTTGACGATGGACAGACCCAGGCCGGTGCCGCCGAGACTGCGGCTTCGCGAGGGATCCACGCGGTAAAAACGCTCGAAAAGCCGGGGCAGATGAACCGCGGGGATGCCGCATCCCTCATCCTCAATCTCGATCTTCACGGCGGATTCCTCCGTCCGGCAACGGACTTGGACGGTTCCGCCGCGATCGCTGTATTTCACCGCGTTGTCGATCAGGTTTGAAACGGCCTGTACCAGCAGTCCCGCGTTCATGGCGACGGGGTGCGGGCATTCGCATTCCACGCGCAAGCCGACTCCGGATTCGGTAGCCTTTGACTGTAGGAGAGCGACGGCCTCGTCGAGAACGGGCGCGATCGGACCCTCCTCCAGAGCGATGCGGCCCGCTTCCTCTTCCCGTTCGAGCCGGGAGAGTTTCAGTAGGTCGTCGACGACCGAATTCAGCCGTTCCGCGTGCTTGTGAATGACCTCGAGGAACCGTCCGCTCTCCGCGGGATCGCCGGCGGCATGGCCGCGCAGGGTTTCGACGGAGCCCTGTATCGCGGTGATGGGCGTCTTGAGCTCGTGCGACACATTGGCCACGAAATCGCGCCGCACCGCCTCGAGCCGGCTCAGCCGTGTGATGTCGCTGAACACGAGAAGCACGCCCGCGGCGCCGGAGGCATCGGCGCCGAAAAGGGTACCGTGTGCCTGAAGCCGCCGGCCGCCCTCGGTGAAAATAACCTCGCGGTCCGCGGATTGCTTCTGCGCCGCCGCGGACACCGGGCGTTCGGCTTCCGCCCGCGTTCTTTCGATGAGTCTGAGCAGGGCGCCGTTTCTCAGGATGTCATACGCGGAACGGCCCTTCAACCCGCCGCCGGAAAGGCCCAGAAGGTCCACCGCCGCCCGGTTGAACCGCTCGATTCTGTCGTCGCGGTCGAGCAGGAGCACGCCTTCGGACATGGACTCCAGCACGCTCTGAAGCCCGTTCCGGTCATCCTCCAGCTCCGAAAAACGCGAACCGAGGGATTCCGCGGCCTCGTTCAGCCGGTCCGTGACCGGATCCATCACCGGCGCGGGCACGAAATACAGCCGGTGGCTGAAATCCCCGCGTCCGAGTCTGGAGACCGCGTCATTCACGAGGCCGACGGACTTCCGGATCCGTCCGTTGTATGCTGCGAACAGAAGCGCGATCAGCAGGCCCGCGAGCAGGGGCAGAATCCCGACCCGGAAATGGACCGCCTGCACGGCCCGGTCCAGTTCCGTGAGCGACTGCGACACGCGCGCCGCCGCGACGATTCCGCTCTCAAGGCGGATGGGCTCGGCCACGTACAGCATCCTGCGGTCGAGCGTCATGCTGAAACGCCTGGACACGCCCTCGCGGCCGGCCAGCGCCTCCTTCACCTCCGGACGGTCCCCGTGATTGTCCATGCCCGCGGGATCCGCATCCGAATCGCCGAGCACCGAGCCGTCCGCGGCCACCAGCGTCAGCCGCTCGGACTTGGCGCGGCCGTAGGCCTTGCAGATGAGATCCAGCCCGCGGCGGTCTCCCGCGGCCAGTTTCTCCTCGCTGAGGCGGGCGGCGAGACGCGCGTCGGATTGGAGCGACTCGGTCAGCGTGTCGAGGGCGCGGCGTCTCAGGAGCCGCGTGCCCTCGACGGTGACGAGGACGAGCAGGGCCAGAACCAGAAGAATCTGGAAAGGCAGGGTCTGCCAGAAAATGCGCCGTTTTTTCAGCATCCTTCACTCCTTGAAACGGTAACCGACACCGTGCACGGTTTCGATCAGTCCGCCGGAATCCCCGAGCTTGCGGCGCAGGCCGGCGACCTGGACGTCGACGGAGCGGTCCGTCACCGCGTAATCCGATCCCCTCACCGAATCGATGATCTGCGCCCGCGTGAACACCCATCCCGGATGGCGGGCCAGGAAATGGAGCAGCGTAAATTCCGCGCGCGTGAGTTCCACTGGACGGCCGTCCGCGCGAACTTCATGACGGGAGGGATCAATCGAAAGGCCGCCCGCGTTCAGAACCGCGGAATCGTCCGTCATTCCCGGATCGCGCCGGCGCAGGACGCTCCGGATCCGGGCCGCGAGCACTTTCGGGCTGAACGGCTTGACGATGTAGTCCTCGGCGCCCAGTTCGAGCCCCGCCACGATGTCCGCGTCCTCGCCTTTCGCGGTGAGCGTGACCACCGGCACCCCGGCTGTGCGGGGTTCACGCTTGAGCGCCCGGCAGACGTCGAAGCCGTTTATGCCCGGCAGCATCAGGTCGAGCAGGATCAGGTCCGGCGGATCCGCCGCCGACAGGCGGAGCGCCTCCTCCCCTGTGGCCGCGGCCGTCACCGAGAACCCCTCTTTCTCGAGGTTGAACCGGATCAGTTCCCGGATATCCTCTTCGTCCTCGACCGCAAGAATGCGCGGGCCGGCCATGAAGGCCCCCTTTACCTTTGAATTGTCAGTTTCACGGTCACGGCCCGGCCTGCGGCCCGGATCCGGATCAGGTAGAGGCCGGACGCGGCCGGACAGCCGGAACCGTCCAGTCCGTCCCATTCGAGCGTCGACCGGCCCGCCGGAAACACGCCCGGCCGCAGGACGCGGACGCTGCGGCCGGAAACGTCAAAGACCTGAGCCCGCACAGGTCCCGGGGCGGAGAGCCGGAACGGCACCCGGAATCCGCCGCCTGCGGGATCGGACCGGACCGTTTCCACCGCCATCGGCAGAGTCCTTTCCGGCGCGCGCCCGCCGACGGCCGCGGGCCGGACCAGCCGGAATTCAAGGGACAGCAGGTTGAACCCGCCTCGAACGGCCTCGGCCCGGAACGTGTGTGTTCCCGCGGCAAGCGTCAGCCCGGTGTCAGAAATCGTCCGCCAGTTTTTCCACCCGCCCGTGGCCGGGACATTCAGCGTCGCGGAAATCTGCGCCCCGTCCATCAGGAGTCGCAGTTTTCCGCCAGCGGACAATGCCGCCACGCGGAAGTCCACGGCATAGACTCCGGCCGTGGCGACTTCGACAGTATACTGCAGCCATTCCCCCGTATCGATCCATCCCACGTCGAAAGCAGTCACGCCGTCGCCGCTCGGCTCGAGATCCACGCCGTCGTTCCGGAACGCGCCGCCCGAGTTCCATGCCGCCCCGCCCGCGTCTCCGGTCTGGTTCAGGGAAACGCTGTCCTTGTACGCGACCAGCGGTTCGCCCATGTCGTATTCCGCCGCAGGGATGAGTCCCGGCAGAACATGCTCCGCATAGGGTTTCGCGGACGGATCGGACGGCTGACGCACCAGGGCGTCGACGACGTCGGGCAGAAAGGCGCACCGTTCCGTCCGCAGCCCGTCGGCCAGATCGAGGAGCGCGGCCTCGGCCGCATCCGCGGCCGGCTCCGGGGCGGTCCCGCCCCAGAAATTGAACACGCGCTGGCATTCATCCGGGAGCGGCGCGGAGAACGGGCTTGTGGTCGTCGCGACTTTCTTGTGCGTCCACCAGTTCCAGCCGATGCCGTTTTTCTCCATGAGCCGGACGCAGGCCGTGAACCAGGCGTTCGAGTTTTCCCCGGTTTCGCCGAGCCACACCGGACGCTTCGCCGTGGCCCGCAGGGAGGTGTATTTCCGCACGGATGCGGGCGTGACCGCGTCCCAGTACCGGTGAAAGGCATAGACCATGTTATCGTCGAAGGCCGGAGTCAGGCCCGTAAAATCCGAGGCATACCAGTTGCCCTCGATGAACAGGATGTGGTTCGCGTCCACGGCGCGGATGGAGTCGCGGATTGTCACATAGAGGGCGCGGAGCTCGGCGCTCGTGTGGCCGGACGGAAGCACGGGCTCGTTGATCAGGTCGTACCCCGCGATAACCGGCTCGTCCCTGAAATGCGCCGCGATGGACTTCCAGATTTCCACCGTCCGCTTCCGATTCGCCGCGTCGAGCCACAGCCGCGCGGTGCCGTTCGAGTCGCTGATATTGCCGTGGTTCTGGCCGCCGGGCGCGCAGTGCATGTCGAGGATCAGGTAAAGGCCGCTGTTCCTGCACCACCCGACGATCCGGTCCAGAAACGCGAACGGATCCTCGGGCCGGATGCCGGCCTGGCCCTCCGGTTCGAACATCCGGTAATGGAAGGGCAGGCGGACGGAGTTCAGCCCCCAGGAGGCCATGCGGCCGAATTCCTCCTCGGTCGCGTAGTTTTGAATCCAGCCCCGGTAGAACGCCTCCGCGGCCTCATCCCCGATCAGGTCGAAAATCTTCGCCTCGATGTCCGAGGGCGATCCGAATCCCGGGATATGGGCCTGGTAGCCTTCCATGACCAGCCACCCGCCCAGGCCGAATCCGCGCAGGATCACCTCCGATCCGGTCGAATCCACGAGGGTCGTCCCCTGAACGCGGAGAAAGCCCGGCACGGAACCGGACGCCGGCGCGGCCATCAGGAAAAGCAGGCAGCAGCCGAGGGCCAGGAGATGCATCCGTCGGGAATGGCAAGAGGTCATCATGGAAGAGCCCATCCTGCCGCCCTCAGCGGCCTGCCGAAGCCGTTTGAACGCTGTGCGCCATGCGCTTTACCCTGTTCACTGCGCGCTTTGCGCTCTGCGCCATGCGCTTTGCCTGATGCTCTCCGCGCCGCGCGCTTTTCTCCGCCGTCCGCCTCACCCCTTCGGCCCGCCGTTGCGTTCCACGGTCTCCCTCAGGAACTTCAGGAACGGCTCCGCGAACTCCTTCCGTTTCAGCCCGAATTCCACGATGGTTTTCAGGTAATCCAGCTTGTTGCCGATGTCGTACCGCCTGCCCTCGAACTTCACCGCCACCATGGGCTGGGTTTTCAGGAGCAGCCGCAGGGCGTCGGTGATCTGGATCTCGTTGTTCTTGCCGGGCTTCGTGCGGTCGATGCAGGCGAAAATGTCCGGCGTGAGCACGTAGCGGCCCGCCACGGCGAAATTGGAGGGCGCCTCGTCCGCGGACGGCTTCTCCACCAGGTCCGTGATCTGATACGCCCGGCCTCCGAGCGGCTTCACGCCCACGATGCCGTACCGGTGCACCTTCTCGCGGGGCACCTCCTCGATCGCGATGACGGGCTGTAGGTACTGCTCGTACGCGTCGATGAGCTGCTGCGTCGCCGGGATGGCGGAGTCTACGATGGTGTCTCCGAGCAGGACGGCGAACGGCTCCGCGCCGACGTGCCTGCGGGCGTGCCGGATCGCGTCACCCAGCCCGTTCTGCTCCTTCTGCCGGATGTAGTGGATGGCCGCGAGATCGGCGATGCGCCGCATGGCCTCGAGCGCGTCCTCCTCCTCCCGCGACTCGAGGTGGTTTTCGAGCTCGGGGTTGCGGTCGAAATGGTCCTCGATCGCACGCTTGCCCTTTCCGGACACGATGAGCACGTCGTCGATGCCGGAGTCCACGGCCTCCCTAACGACGCACTGGATGGCGGGCGTGTCGACGACAGGCATCATTTCCTTGGGCATGGCCTTGGTCGCGGGCAGAAACCGGGTGCCGAGCCCGGCGGCGGGGATGACGGCTTTCTTCACCATGGTCCGGGATTCTCCTTTACGCGATGACGGGCTGGATCACCTTGGCGTCCAGCTTCCGGAGTTCGCTCACCAGTTTGTTAAGCTGGGCCGCGCTTTCGACCGTGCCGATGATCGCGCCTCCGGATCCGGTGAACGCGGCGCAGGCGCCGCAGGCGCGCGCGGTCCGGATCATTTCCATGTCGCTGTCGCGGATGGCCATGATCTTGCACCGCTGGTCGAAGTTTTCGTTCACAAGATCGAACAGTTTTTTCCGGTCGCGGGCCAGAAGGGCTTCGCGACCCTCGGCGGCGATGTCGGCGAGCCGCTTGAGCGTGGCCAGGGTCAGGGGATCACCGGCCTCGAACTTGGCGCGCAATGAATTGTGCACCTTGCCCGACACCTTCGACAGGTCGGTCTTGTAGGCGACGTACAGCATGGGAAGCAGGGACGGATCGAGCCGCTCGTACCGGCCGTACCCTTTCGCCTCCAGGTGGGCCCGGTCGAAATCCATGTACACGCAGCCCTCGTACGCCTGGATGACCCGGTCCTGCAGGCCCGCCTGGATGCCGAGTTCGTCCGTCTCGGCGGACAGCACGAGCGTGGGCAGAACTTCGAGCGGGATCTCCACACTGTAGAAATCCATCAGCGCCCGGAACGTGGCGGTGATGATGGCGCTGGAGCCCGCGAGGCCCACCTGCCGGGGGATGGACGTGCCGTACCGGATCGAAAAATTCCGGCCGTGCAGGCCGATTCCCGTCCTGCGGCAATGGTCGTGAAACGTCTTGATCGCCGCCTTGATGAGCCGGTTGCCGCCGTAGTACCCGGTCAGCCCCACGGAATCCACCAGGTGATCCAGGTTCCGGTACAGGTTCAGGTCGGTCTCGTGGGGCTCGAGGTGCAGGTCCGGGGATTCGTACAGGATGACGTGGGCGCCGAAATTGCGCACCAGGATGGAAATCGTGCGGCCGAAATAGCCGTCCGACGGATTGCCCAGCAGTCCGGCGCGGGCGTAGGCCCTTCTTTCAATGAGCATGAAATCTCCAGATTCTGTGGAGGACAAACGGAGGATCAGGTATAAGGTTAATAAATTAATGGGAAAGGGTCAAGGCAAAAAAACGGTTCCGGGTTCCGGGTTCAGAGTTCCGCGTTTTCCCCGGATTACAAGGGGCTTGTCATACCCCGCGAAAGCGGGACCAATTTATTATATTGACTGGGATTGAAGGCCCGAATTCTTCTGTTGGGGATCCAGGGGGGCAGCTTGCAGGCCCGATATGCGCCGTTCCTTCCAGCAGCGCTATCGGATAATTTCCGAAGGACCCCGAAAAAACACAAGTGCCCGGCACTTCTCTCTATTCAAATAAATGAATTACCCTGTTCCATGTCTTGATCCGTGCAAATCCGATTCATCCGCTCAATCCGTGTTCCATTTTCTTCTTACCACGCCATCCCGAAACCGATCGTCCACCCGCTCAACTGGCTGAAATCGTCCGCGAACTTGAGGTACGCCTCAACCCCGGCCGGGTGGCTGTACACCAGGCCGAAATACCGGCCCAACTGCCGGGTGAGGACTTTGGCCGGATCGGAATCAAAACGCTCGGCGCGGTCTATTTCCAGGTCGTCGACGATCAGCGAGCCGTTCTGCCAGCGGCGCGTCGTCTTCACCGGATACACGCGAAAACCGGACGCCGACTCGTCCTCCAGCAGAAACGCCGCGCTGGCCCCGATCAGCGCGGAAAATCCCCTGGCCACGCTGATGCGCATGCCCACGGGCAGGGCGAGAGACCACCGATCGACTTCCGCCTGCGTCACGTACTCCCGCGTGTGGTGATAATAGGAGCGTTCGGATCCCACCGCGTAGACCGTGTGCTCGCTCAGCGCATGCGACCGGGTCGTTCCGTTTTCCGAAAAATCCCTATCGAAACGCTGGCGCTGGACGTGCAGTCCGCCGAACAGCGACCAGCATCCCCGGGGCGCGTACACCGCGGAAACGGATCCTTTCCACGTCCCCGTCCTCTCGGTTCCGTCCCCTTCCAGACTGCCGGCCCTGCTGCCCTGAGACCGGGTACGCCGGTAGATGGGGGAACCCGAGTACCAGTAATCGTATCCCCGATCCCCGGACGTCGTATCGGCCGAGGCAAGCGCGCCCCCGACATCCGTCCCGGACCAGGAATAGGAGACGAAGGCCCGCATGAGCCAGTTCTCGGATAACCGTTTCTCCAGGTTCGCGGATACGAGCGGCCGGACGCCGTTCGCGTCATAGGACTGGTCGGCCGTCAGGAACGAGGCGGAACGGCTGAAATACCGGGGATCGGTGTCCTGTTCCGACCAGCCCGCGGTCGTATCGACCGCGGCCCACCGCTCCGAAGCGTCCCCGGAGATCAGGCCGCCGTAGACGCCGAACCGGAACGTGGAATCGGTCCGGAACATCGCGCCGAAGCCCGCTTCCGCCTGGCTGCCCCGGATCGTGAGGGATTCGTCCTCGAGGCCCGCGCTGGAGGAGTGGGGATAATTCGCCCAGTCGTCCTCCAGGAGTTCGCCGTCCCTGCGGTAGACCATGTGCCCGAGCCGGAGCCCCAGGTCCAGACGGTCCGAGGCGCGCCATCCGATCACCGCCTCGATTCGGTTGCCGACCGTGGTCTGCTGGTTGTGCCCGGTCTCGAGTCTCGAAAGCGTGACATCCCTGGCCTTGTCGTAATAACCCGCGTCGGCCGTTTCCGCGTTCCAGTTGCCGCCTCCGCCCACGCCCTGAAGGAAAGGACCGTAGTCGAACGTCACCCGGTCGAACAGGGCCAGGGACAACCGCCGGTGCACGGGCAGCAGCAGGCCCAGGCTGGCCAGCGGCCGGGATTCCGACGGCATCACCGAGGTCTGCGAGACCCACCGGGGCGCCGCGAATTCATCCGTCAAGCTCCTGGCGCTGACCGCGGGATCGGCGGAAGCCGCGGACGCGGCGAATACCGGATTGTCCGCTGTGCCGAAAAAATCCAGGAAAGCGGACCGCTTGGACAGCCCGGCAAGCGTCGCTGGATTCCAGATCAGGTCGCTGACCGGATCCGGAACCATCCCTGAAACCTCGGAGGGAAAGGTCTGCATCATCACGGTCCGGAATTCCATGGGCTGGAGAAAACCGGGCACAGCCGGTTTGCGGAATCTCGGATCGGGCACGGAAGCCCTCAGAGAAACTGAAACGGCGACAAGAGCGAACAAGAACAATCGGAAGAGACGCATGACTTCCTCCTGGTTTCCTGGAAAGGGCCACAGCCCGGCGGTCGCATCAGGAGGAACACCAGCAAAGGCCATGCCCGGCTCCCGGTCCCGAAAACCGCCCGGAATCAGAGCCTCGAATCCGTCCGCGAACCGGGCGTCCGGACGTCACTCCCCTCATTTTTCCGGGGATTGCCCCGGTTTTCCGGGGATGCCTTCCTGCCGTTTATTCCGAGGCCGGTGTGATCCGCTTTTGCGCATCCTCCGCCTCGGGCATCCGGAAGCGGATGCAGAACGCGGTGCCCCTGCCGGCCGTGATGCCGAGCGTGCCGCCGAGCTGATCCTGCACGAGCATGCGGACCAGATACAACCCGAACGATTTCGTTTTACGGGGATCCACCCGCCTCGGGATGCCGGATCCGTTGTCCCGAATGGACAGTTCGAGGGTGTCGCGGCCTGTCCGCCTGAGGCCGATCCTCAGGGACGGATCCCCTTTCCATGATGCCGGGAACGCGTGCTTGTACACGTTGGAGACCAGTTCGTTGATGATGAGCCCGCAGGGAACGGCCTGGTCCAGACCGAGCTCGACGCGCGCCAGGGTGAAGCGCAGGCGGATCTTCCGGCTCACCGGATAAGCCGCCTGAAGCCCGAGGATGAGGCTCCGGATATAGGCGTTGAAATCAATCCGCACCAGATCCTGCGACTGGTACAGCTTCTCGTAAACGAGCGCCATCACCCGCACCCGCTCCTGCGCCTCCTTCAGTATCCCCTGGAAACGCCGGTTGGTGATGCCCGTCGACTGGATCCGGAGGAGACTGGAGATGACCTGCATGTTGTTCTTGACCCTGTGATGGATCTCCTTGATCAGGAGCTCCTTCTCCCGAAGCGTGTCGCGGACGGTTTTTTCGGCCTTCACCAGAGCCGTGATGTCGGTGATGATGCCCAGTATGGCCGGCTGTTTCCCATAGGCGATCAGCTTGGTGGTGATGAGCCCCTCGATGCGCTCGCCGCCGCGGGTGACCAGGCCGTACCGGTAGGGTTCTAACTCCCGGCCCTGCCAGTGCTGCCGGATATTCTGCGTGATCCGGTCCCTGTCCTCCGGGGCGATGAGTGTCAGAAAATTGAAATCCGGGCTGTAGAATTCCTCGCGGGTGTAACCCATTCTTTCCTCGCACAGCCGGTTCGCATAGGCGACCTTGCCGCCCTGGTTGATGAAGATCATGTTCGGGGACTGTTCGGCGAGGTTCCGGAATTTTTCCTCAGATTCGGACAGCCGGGTTTCCGCAATCTTGTTTTCCGTGATGTCCGTGACGATCATCAGCAGGGTGGAAGACCCGTCCGAATCGTGGAAACGCTGGACCCGGCTGCGCAGAAACCGTCTTTCTCCATCCTTTCGGACGAACCAGCATTCAATGGACGGGGGGAATTCCCCGCTTTTTTCGGATTCGCGCCAGAACCGGGCGACACGCTCCTGATCTTCGGGCGCGACCCTATCCCCGCCCCGCAATCGGGTCAGTTCATCGAATGTCAGTCCGAATATGTCGCACGCGCGGGAATTGGCGTACACGAGCTTCCCGTTCTCCGAAAACAGGATGCCGTCGCTCAGCCGGTCCGCGATTCTCCGGAAGCGACTCTCGCTTTCCTCGAGCTGACGCCGTGTGCCATCCATGACGCTGGCGTTCCGCAGAAGGGTTTCCAGCATGGAGAGATCCATCACGACCTGGTCCGGACCCTGGGCTCTGATCCGGTCCAGCCAATCCTCGCGGGGACCCGTGAGGGAGAGGGCTTGAATGTCAGCGTGATCAGGAGGAAAGGAGGATGCGTCAGCCGGGGATGCGTCGTCCCCGAGGATGAGCACGCGCTTGCGCGAAGTCATGGGCGGAATCTCCCGGATGGGGGCCGGCCGGCCGGTCCATGATCAGAAGCGGCATCGCGCCAAGTCCGCGAACCGGACACCGGGTGCCCGCTTCCGCTCATTTATATTACGGAAATTACGGGAGAAAGTAAAGGATTGGACTGTCTCTTATACACATCTCCGAGCCCACGAGACAGCG
>JAUCQC010000061.1 GCA_030372965.1 bacterium | reverse complement strand
CCGGCCAGTCCATCGTGTCGATCTGGCGCCGGACCCGGTCGGCGAGCTGGGCGCGTTCCACATCCTCCGAAACGGACACTTCGGTCAGATCGGCCTCGCCGTCCGGGATCAGGCGGAATCCCTCAAGGGCCTTCCGCAGGAACTCGGCCAGCCGCCGTTTGTCGGTTGTGTAACCGGACACCTTGAGCCGCACCTGCGCCCGCTCCTTCTCTGAATCCCGCAAACCCCATCCCCGGATCATGGACTCCAGGGTGCGGGCGAGACTGGCGCTTTCGTCTTCGAGCGGCAGAACCACGATGGACTCATCGAAGAACAGGGGTCCGGCGTCGACCGGGCGAAACTGGACGAAACCGGATTCCGTATCCAGCACGAGAAAACGCCTCCGCCCGGTTTCCGTGACGTCCAGTCCGCACGGAGAGCCGGGATAATGCAGGGTTCCGAGGTCCAGGGGCTTGTGGACGTGGCCGAGGATGACCCGGGCCGGCTTGAGGGTTTCCATGTCCACGCGGGTGAAGGGCATGTACACACCCGGTTCCAGGGGATTGGGTTCCCGCATCCCCTCCATCCAGTCGCCGTGCCCGACCAGAATCCACGCGCCGGGCACGAAGCCCGCGGCGTGGGGGGCGAGGGCCTCTCCCATGGTCTGTTCGTTCCGGTAGGGCATGAGGCAGACCGGCAGGCTCGCCGGATCGGGCTTGTAAATTTCGGGCGCGGAGTGAACCGTCACGTTCTCCGCCGCGAAGGCCTTCTGGGAAAGACCGGAGTCGTGGTTGCCCGGAAGCAGATGGAAACGGATGTCCCGGTTGAGCGGATCGCGGCAGACGGCCTCGAAATCCGAGACATTCCGGATTTCCTGGTCGAAAAGATCCCCCGCGATGATCAATTCGGAGAGACCCGATTCGCGCATCCGGAACAGGATGTTTTCGAGAACCATGAAGCGTTCGGGATGTTCGCGACGGGGCGTCAGGTGAAGATCGGCGGTCACGGCCACCAGCATGCGTGCCATCCTTTCCGTGTCGGGCGAATGAACGTGATAAAATAGAAACTTTCGTCATGAAAATCAATGAAAAGATGATTCTTCCCGCGTCATTCGGGGCATTATTCGCTTGACTGCCCCCGGCTATTTCGCTAAATTGATTTCAGCCCCGCCGCGGGGCCGCCCGTAGAACCCACCCCGGAGACGCCATGCCATTCGAAGCGCTGCTTGCCGACCGGACGCGCCTGATGTCCGCCAACGCCATCCGGGAGATACTCAAAGTGGTCGCGAAACCGGGCATGATTTCACTGGCCGGCGGCATTCCATCCCCCGACTCCTTCCCCATGGACATCATCCGCGAGCTCGGAGACCGGATTCTTCGGAAATACGGTTCTTCGGCCTTCCAGTACGACCGGACCGAGGGATTCATGCCGCTCTGCGAAGCGCTCTCCGTCTGGCTGCAGAAGAAGGGGATTGTCGCCGATTCGGACGCCATCCGCATCACCACCGGTTCCCAGGGGGCCCTCCTTCAGCTCGGCATGATCCTGCTCTCGAAAGGCGACGCGGTCGCGGTCGAGGCGCCCACCTATCTGGGCGCCCTGACCGCGTTCAATCCCTTCGAACCGCGCTACCTGCGCGTCGACACGGACGATGACGGCATGGTTCCCGAATCGCTGGACCGGATTCTGGAACGGAACCGGGTGAAATTCGTCTACCTGATTCCCAATTTTCAGAATCCCACGGGACGGACGCTTTCCGGGGAGCGCCGTCAGGCACTCGCGGAAATCATCGTCCGGCGCGGCGCCCTGCTGGTGGAGGACGACCCGTACGGGGACCTGCGGTACCGCGGCCAGGCCCTTCCCGCCGTCAAATCGCTGGCGCCGGATAATGTGGTGTACTGCGGGTCCCTCTCGAAAATCTTCGCGCCGGGACTCCGCATCGGCTACGTGGCCGCGCCCGAACCCGTGCGCCGCTGGATGGTTCTCGCCAAACAGGGCATCGACCTGCACACTTCGACCTGCACCCAGGCCCTGGCCGCGGAATACATCTCCGGAGGATTTCTCGACAAGCATCTGCCCGAAATTCTGTCGAATTACAGGCCCAAACAGGAGGCCATTCTGCGCGCGCTGGACCGGTACATGCCGAAAACCTGCAGGTGGAACAAACCGGACGGCGGGATGTTCATCTGGGTGGAAGGCCCGGCCGGAATGGACACCGAACGGCTGTACCACAAGGCGGTCGAGCGCGGCGTGGCGTTCGTGCCCGGCAAGTTCTTCTTCACGGAGCCGGGAGAGGGCAACGAGACCATGAGGCTGAATTACACGATGAGCGACGTGCCGACCCTGGACAAGGCGGTCCGCCTGCTGGCGGGCGTTCTTTCCGAGTGACGCGCCGGCCTCCCGGCTCTGCGTCCGGTTCAACAAAAAACGGAAGACATGGCTTCCGTTTTTTTGTTGCTTGAGGACGTGGCGCGTTTCTCAGGCTCGAAAAATCCTATTCCTCCCATTCCATGTGAATATGCGTTCGAATCCGTCCAATCCGCCCGATCCGTGTTCCATTCTATTCAGCGCCTGGCTTCGGCCTTTCGATCCAGAATTTTCTCGATCTCGTCCATGGTCCGGTTCATGGCTTCCATGGTGAGCCGGAACGGTTCGGCCGTCGTCATGTCCACGCCCGCGCGCCGCAGAAGGGCGATCGGGTAGTCCCTGCCCCCGGAGGACAGGAACTCCAGATATCGATCCAGCGCGCCCTTCTCTCCGGCCAGGACCTTCTCCGACAGGGCGACCGAAGCCGTGAAAGCCGTCGCGTACTGGTACACGTAATAATTGTAGTAAAAATGGGGGATGTAGGCCCATTCCACGCATACCGCGTCGTCGATCCGGCACACGCCGCCGTCATGCCCGTAGTACTTCCTCAGCAGATCCCCGTACCTGTCTCTTATACACATCTCCGAGCCCACGAGACAGCG
>JAUCQC010000060.1 GCA_030372965.1 bacterium | reverse complement strand
ACAATTCGAAGACCGAAGGCGCGTATGACAACGTGAACGACATGCAGCTGCGTTTCGGCCACGCGTACACCGATCCCTCGCAGATCGACGCGCAGTCGTATTTCGGACGCGACGGCGTGGAGTTCGTCAATGTCGACACCGACCTCGGCTGGAACCTCGAAGTGAAGCTCCCGCTGGCCGGAATCTTCCTGGAACCCGTGGAGAATACCGAGTTCGGCTTCGAGATCCAGGGCAATGACAACGACGGCACCGCCCGTGACGCCATCAACAAGTGGTGGACGGAAGTCGGCGATCCTTCGTGGAACAACGCGTCCACGTTCGGAACGGCCTACCTGAGCCCGCGCCTTGCCACCGCCGTTGACGAGCAGGCTCCGGTCGCCCGGAACTTCGGCCTGTCCCAGAACTATCCCAACCCCTTCAACCCGACCACGACGGTTCCCTACAGCCTGAAGTCCGCTGGCAAGGTCCGCCTGTCGGTGTTCAACATGATGGGCCGGGAAGTCGCGGTTCTGGTTGACGGCATCATGCCCGCCGGCAGCCACACCGCCCAGTTCACCGCCAACAACCTGTCCAGCGGCATCTACTTCTGCAAGCTGCAGACCGCGGACAACGTCATGACCACCAAGATGACGCTGGTGAAATAAGCCGGTTTTCCGGTTTTTTCGCCTGGTTTTGAAAGCGCCCGCGGCCGATCAAGGCCGCGGGCGCTTTTTTCACGGCCGGTTTCCGGAGAAAGACGGAAGGAAGAGGGGAACCCTCCGGCGGAAGGTTCCCTTCTTCAGCCGTCTTTCCGGAGTCAATGACAGGGAAAGAAGTCAGGTTCATTCATTGATTCAACACCGGATCGGGCCGAAGGTCCGTTAGGCAAATCATCCGAGGTTCGGAGCACGATCATTCCGGAGGTCTTCCATGCGATTCAGGCTTTTTACCGTTGCTCTTTCCGCCGTCTTCCTGTCCGTTTTTTCGGCAGCCGAGGCCGCACTCACCCTGACTGAAATACGCACAGCCTCCGACCGCGTCCTGGTCGTTTTTCTGACGGGCGACACCCTGAACGTCGAAGCGGCCGATGTCTCGGATCCCTCGAAATGGCGGATCAACGGCAAACCGGCGGACAGCATCAGCGTGTTTGCCACGCAGGCGGATCCCTGTGACCATCACGTCTATCTGCGCACAGCCCGGTTGGCCGAGGGCGGCCGCTACGCGGTTCACACGCCCTACGGCGACACGACCATCGTATTCCGGTCCAGAAAGACGTTCTGCGAGTCCATCAAGACCAACCAGGCGGGATACAGCGGCCTGTCGAAGCGCCGTTCGGCCATGCTGTCGATCTGGCTCGGCACGGCCGGGGGCAGGCGCATCGAGGGGCCCCTGCCGGAGTATGAGGTGTTCCTGCCCGCGTCCGGAAAGACCGTTCTCAAGGGCCGTCTGCGGGAAGCGGTTTTCGATTCGAGCACCGGAGACTTCCCCTACCGCATCGACCTGTCCGGCGTTCCGGAAGGGGGACCCTACCGGATCGCGGTGAAAGGATTCGGCTGTTCGCTTCCGTTCGGCGTCGGCGGCGAATTCGCCAGGCGCGCCGCTTATGTCCTTTTCCGCGGCCATTATATGCAGAGATGCGGATGCCCGATCCATGTTCCGCCCATCCGTGAAAAGGCCTGCCACACTCTGGTATACGACACGGACGGCCCGATCGGGGAGGCCAACATCATCGTGAAAGGGGACGAGCGGTCTTTCGCCTGCTACGGCGGTTACCACGACGCGGGCGACGCGGACCGGCGCGCCTATCACATCTCCAACCCCATCATCGACCTGATGATTTACGAGGCTTTCCCGTCTGTTTTCACCGACGGCCAGTTCGACCTGCCGGGGAAATTCGACTCCGACTGCAACATCCTGGGATATGAGAACGGCATCCCGGACATTCTGGACGAGGCGGAATGGGGGAGCCTGGTCTGGCAGTTCCTGCAGAACCCGGACGGAAGTGTCCATTTCGGAACCGAAACCAAGGGATATTCCGAACCGTTCGCGGCGCCGCTTGACCTGGACAGGAAGCCCTACGGCACGGTCAAGGTCGATCCCCGCGCGACCTGCCCTTCTGCCGGACTCTTCATGCACCTCGCCCGGCTGATCAAGCCGTATAAACCGGAGCTCTCCGATTCCCTCGTGAAGCGCGCGGAGATGGCCGCGGCTTTCGGGGCCGCGGACATGGCCGGGCCGGAAAGACTCTATTATGCAGTCCAATCCTATCTCCTGACCGGGAATGAGGACGCCCACCGGACGGTCAAGGAGCTGTACACGCTCTCGGATTCCCTGCGCTTCCACCTTTTCGTTACGCCCGGTTACTCCCTGAACGACTTTCGGTTCGACAACCCGGCCTACATCTATTCCTATATCATCGAGAAAAACCGGCCGACGGATCCTGTTGTCACCGCGTTCTTCAGGTCGGCTCTGCGGGCGGCCGCGGACAGCATCATCGCTGAGCTTGAAAAGAGGCCGTATCCGGTAGGGAACAATCCGGTCGGACGCGCGTGGGGGCACAACGTGCGCCAGCCCCAGTACGCCTGCTGTCCCATGCTCCAGTGGCGTCTGACCGGAGAACAGCGGTACCTCGACGCCGCGTCCGAACTCATGGACTACAAGCTGGGCCTGAACCCGGTAGGGATCAGTTATGTGACCGGACTGGGGTTCCACCAGGTGCACAACATCCATGACCGGGAAAGCGCCTACACCGCGGCAAAGGGCATGGGCCCGAAGCCCGGGATCACGGTTTTCGGGCCGGGCGTGGCCGGATGGGGCGGCGGGAGAGCGAAATCCCTGCCTGTCGCCAGGGATCTGCCGAAACAGCGGCAGTTCGTGGACTGCAGGGACGTGATCTCGTTCACCGAATTCACGATTTTCGAGACCATGGCGCACGACGCCCTGTACACGGTTCTCGCGGGAGGGGGAAAGTGGGACGGGAAGGATCCGTTTGCCGCGGGGCATTGATCCAAGGTTGGGAATGAAACCCTGCAGGGTGAATTCCAAGGTTTTCGGCCTGCCCGTTTCCATGGAATTAAGACTTCAGTCTTTCATTTTTTTGAAACCCTGAAGGGTGAATTCCAAAGGGGACCTTTTTGACCCGGAACCCGGAACCAAAGAATGTCCGAAAGGCTCGCTGAGAAGCGCGAGCCATTTCGGACCTACAATGAACTCTTTTAACGATGAACGATGAACGATGAACGATGAACTGAATAATGAACCATGAACTGAACATACTCACCACCTTTGTTGCCGGGCTTGCGGGCGCCCTGGTTTTCGGATACACCGCCAGCCGTCTGAAGCTGTCGCCCATTGTCGGGTACCTGCTCGCGGGCATGCTGATCGGGCCACACACGCCGGGCCTGGTCGTGGAGCGGGGCGTCGCGGAACAGTTCGCGGAGATCGGCGTCATCCTTCTGCTGTTCGGCACCGGACTTCGGTTCAACCTGTCCGAGCTGGCGGCCGTGTGGAAGATCGCCCTGCCCGGCGCGCTCATCCAGAGCACCCTGTCCACCCTCGGCCTGGCGGCCCTCCTTCGGCTGGAGGGATGGCCGTGGACCTCGGGCATCATCCTCGGCATGGCCGTTTCCGTCGCGAGCACCGTGGTCATGGCGCTCATGCTGGACGAGCACCACGACCTGCACGCCCCGATCGGGCACATCGCCATCGGGTGGACGGTGGTCGAGGACATCATCACCGTGGCGCTTCTGCTCATCCTGCCGATCTGGTTCGGTCCGGACGCGGGCGCGCGTTCCGGGATCGGTCCGGTGCTCGGGCTGGCGGCCGCCAAGCTCGCGGGCCTGGCGGTTCTCGTGGCCGTGCTGGGCCGCTGGGTGATTCCCCCGGCCCTGGAGCGCATCGCCAGAACCCGGCTCCGCGAGCTTTTTACGCTCGCGGTGCTGGTGCTGGCCATCGGCATCGCCGTGGGTTCGGCCAAGGGTTTCGGCGTGTCCATCGCGCTCGGCGCCTTTCTCGCGGGACTGGCCGTCGGCCGGTCGGAATTCGCGGCGCGCGCGGCCTCGGACGCCGTGCCCATGCGCGACGCCTTCTCCGTGCTCTTTTTCGTGGCCGCGGGCATGCTGTTCTCCCCCTCCAGTCTCATCCGTGAACCTATGACCGTGGCGACCGTCGCGTTCGTCGTGATTCTCGGCAAGCCCCTGATCGCGCTCGCGACGGTACGGCTGCTGGGCGCGTCTCCGGCCGTCGCGTTTCCCGTGGGCGCCGCCTTTTCCCAGGTGGGCGAATTCAGCTTCATACTGGGCACCGTGGCGCTCGGCCTGGGCCTGATTCCGGAAACCGGGTGGAACGCCCTGGTCGCCGCGTCCATGATTTCGATCAGCCTGAATCCGTTCATCTACAAGCTGTTCAAGGGACTGCCGGCCAGAATGGCGGGCCGGACGCCCGCGGCGCCGGCCCCGCCCGCGCCTGTGGACCCGGATCACTGCATTTTAGTCGGGTACGGCCCGGTCGGCCGCATCGTGCACCGCGTGCTCGAGGAGCAGGGCAGGGCCGTGACCGTGATCGACCTCAATCTGGATACGGTCCGTGAACTGCGCGCGAGCGGTTTCATCGCGATGTACGGCGATGTCCTGCGGCAAGGGACGCTCGAGGAGGCCGGAGTGGCGCGCGCGGGAAGCCTCATCCTGACCGCCGATGTCGACGGCGCCGCGGAAGTCATCCGGCGGAGCCGGTGTCTCAATCCCGGCATTCGCATCCTGGCCCGATGCACCCACCTGCGCGACGCGGAGGGCCTGCGCAGCGCGGGCGCGGACGTGGTCGCTGCCGGCGAGGCCGAGGTGGGAGTGACCCTGGCGGAGGCCGTGTCCGGCGAGGGCCAGGTGTGCACCGAGGCGGTCGCGAAGAAAAGGGAGATCATGCGGAACATCCTGTACAACCGGCCGGAGGAGGAATAGGAAACGCCGGGTCAGATTCAGTGCCGTTCAACAATCGGTAGCCGCAGGCCTTCAATATTTTAATAATATAATTATTTGGTCCCGCTCAACTGGGCTTCAGCCTGCGTTCCGGCTGTTTTATGTGTAACCTGATGAGGGGAGGAGAAGATGAGACGTGAAGATTTCGGCAAAAGGGTTGTCCGGCGACTGGCGCTCGCGGTTTTCCTGTCCGCTGTTCCGGCATCTGTTCTCCCGGTTTTCGCGGGCATGCTCGGCGACCTGTACGAGATTCCGTTCACGACCGTGGCTCCGGTGATCGACGGCGTGATGGACCCCGTGTGGCACAACTGCGGCCAGGTGTTTCAGCGTTCATACACCAACGGAACCTCGTCTCCTGACGATTTCACTGATCTGATGGGCTGGTCGCGCGTAATGTGGGATTGCGATAACCTCTACCTTCTTCTTTATACGCAGGATGACGTCATTCAGGACGTGCACGCGAACTCCTGGGAGAGGGACAGCTGGGAAGTGTACTTCGACGGCGACAATTCGAAAACCGAAGGCGCGTGGGACGGCGTGAACGACATGCAACTGCGTTTCCACCATGCGTACTCATTTGCCAATTATCTCGAAGAGTTGCCGTTTGTACCCGAATATGTGGAATTTGTGAGTCTGGACAATCCGGCCGAGGCCCCGTCGGGCTGGATGACCGAAATCAAGCTCCCGCTGGCGGAAATTTTCGTGGAACCCGTGCTGAATTCGCTCATCGGCTTCGAGCTCCAGCAGAATGACAATGACGGCCAGGCCCGCGACCACATCTCGAAGTGGTGGGTGTCTGAAGGCGACCCGTCGTGGAACGATGCTTCGACTTTCGGCACGGCCATTCTGACCGAGCGGCCGATCGGTGAGACCCTCCAAGTCCCGATGACCCAGACTCCCGCTGTGATCGACGGCGTTCCGGACGAATGGTACCAGTATGCGTCTCCGTTCCAGCAGAACTCGTTCGACAACATCGGCTCCCCGGGAAACTGGCCGGACAGCTACGAGGACCATTTCGCGCGCTCCTGGGCGGCCTGGGATGCCGACAATTTCTACCTCTTCATCGAAGCCTGGGACGACATCATCCAGGACACCCACGCGAATTCGTGGGAACGGGACTGCTTCGAAGTCTACTTCGACGGCGACAATTCAAAGGTGGAAGGCGCGTACGACACCGTGAACGACATGCAGCTCCGTTTCGGCCACGCGTACACGGAGGCCTCCCAGATAGACGGCCCGTCCTATTTCGGACGCGAGGGCGTTGAATTCGTCAATGTCGACACGGATCTCGGCTGGAACCTTGAAATCAAGCTTCCGCTGGACGGCATCTTCCTGGAACCCGTGGCCGGCTTCGAGTTCGGCTTCGAGATCCAGGGCAATGACAACGACGGAACAGCCCGCGAATCGATCAGCAAGTGGTGGACCGAAGTCGGCGATCCTTCGTGGAACAACGCGTCCACGTTCGGGACGGCTTATCTGTATGTGAGGGGTTGCTACAAAAGAAGTAAAGACCTCAGCAAGACTCAGAAATCATCGTATGACTGTAGAGATGCGGTCGAAGATGAATCCTTCACTGCTCATGAATTCAGCCTGCACGCCAATTTCCCCAATCCCTTCAATCCGCGGACCCGGATTGGTTTCGAGATCCCGGCGAACGAATGGGTCCGGCTGTCCGTCTATGATGCCTTCGGACGGGAGGTGGCGGTGCCGGTGGACGGCGAGAAGACAGCGGGCAGGCACGAAGCTGTATTCGACGCGACCGGACTGCCGAGCGGCGTGTATTTCTGCAAGCTCCGCACGCGGGACCAGATGCTCGTACGGAAGATGATGCTGGTGAAGTAAACACTCGGGGAAAAAGGATGGCTTGTGGAATTCAGGCTTCAGCCTTTCATTACCGCAGTTGGAATGAAACCATGAAGGGTGAATTCCGTGGTTCGGAGACACTCCGCAACCGACAGATTCAATAGGCCACCCCAGGGTCGAACTTTCCTGTTGACTCCCTCCGGAAAAAGTCGTAATTTAATATCTTGTATTATCAAGGAGTTGCGTTGTCTAAAAAACGACATAAACATGCCGCTGATCCCAGCGCCGTCGCGGAAAAGCCGGAACCTGTTTCCGCTCCCATCGCGCGGCCCAGGAAAATTCTGTTTTCAATCCTGCTCGTCCTGATCCCTTTTCTGATACTCGGACTGGTCGAGGCCGGACTGCGGATTTTCCGGTACGGGGACGACACCCGGCTCTTCATCACGGCCGCGGACGAGCTTCCGCAGTATTTCCGCGTCAACCCGAAGGTGGCCAGGCGGTTTTTCTACATGCAGTCCGTGATTCCGGCCGCGCCCAAGGACCTGTTCCTCAAGACCAAGCCGGAAAACGGGCTGCGGCTGTTCGTCCTGGGCGAATCCTCCGCGGCCGGTTTTCCATACGGCAACAATCTCACATTCTCGCGCATCCTGCACGGCCGGCTCGCGGAAGCCCTCCCGGACCGGCGCGTCGAAGTCGTGAACCTCGGCATGTCGGCGATCAGCACCTATGCCATGATCGACTTCATGCCGGAGCTTCTCCGGCAGAAGCCGGACGCGATACTCGTGTACGCCGGGCACAACGAGTTCTACGGCGCCATGGCCGTGGCTTCGATGGAATCCCTGGGCCGGAATCCGGGCCTGGTCCGCGCGTATCTGAAACTTGAGCGCTTCAAGCTTTTTCTGGCCCTCCGGGACCTGATCGGCAGGGTCCGGGTGCGGATGATTCTCAAGAACCGGAAAGACGCGCTTCCGGAGGAGAACATCACGCTCATGGAGCGAATCGTCGCGGACGAAGAAATCCCATATCAGGGCCCCCTTTATGATAAGGGGAAGCGGCAGTTCGAGTCCAACCTCTCCGCCATCGTCCGTCTCGCCTCCAAGCAGGGCGTGCTGGTTGTTCTGTCCGAACTGGTGTCCAACGTGCGGGACCAGCGTCCCTTCGCCTCGATTGAAACGGACACGGCACTTTCCGCGAAACGGGCGTTCGAGCAGGCAAGAAGGCTTGAATCGGCCGGCCGGTTCGCTGAGGCGAGAGAGGCGTACCTGAAGGCCAAAGACAGGGACGCCGTCCGGTTCAGGGCATCTGAGGACTGGAACGCCGTCATCCGGTCCACGGCCGCGGAATTCAAATGCCCGGTCGTGCCGATGAAGGCCGCTTTCGAATCCGCCTCGCCGAACGGGCTGGTCGGCGACGTCCTGATGGCCGACCACCTGCATCCGAACGCGGACGGCTATTTTCTCATGGCCGACGCTTTCTTCGAGACCTTGAAGCGGAACCGGATGTTCGCGGAAAAATGGACCGAAGGCCGGCCGTCAGCTGAATGGCGGAAGGACTGGGGCATGACCGGGCTCGATTCCGCGTACGCGGAGATGGGCATCCGGTATCTGAAAAACGGCTGGCCGTTCAGGCCCAAGACCGAGGCCCACACCGGCCTGGCGGGCGTCCGCCCGGGGACAGCGGCCGAGTCCCTGGCCGTGGAAATCGTATCCCTTCGTAAAAAAACGCTGGAAGTGGCGCATGTCCATCTGGCCCGCAGGTACGAGCGCTCCGGCGAATGGCTCAAGGCTTACGCGGAGTACCGGGCCCTGGCCGCAATCATTCCGCATGAGAGGGATTTCGAGGAGGCCGGGCTCCGGGCGGCCGCGGCCGCGAACCGGCCGGATCTGGCCCTGTCGTTTCTGCTCTTCCTGCGCGGGTTCCGTGAGTCCTCTTCGGACGACGGCCGTATCGGGCGCCTGCTTCTGGCCATGGGCAGACAGGAGGAAGCCCTCCCGTATCTGCGGAGGGCGGGCATCCCGCTCCGGGAGCCCGGAAACGTCCGCTCAACATCCCGGCCGGCCGCGGTCCGGTCCGAAGCCGGTGACCTGCTCCGCGAGGCGCGAACCCTTTTCGAACGCCGCGACTGGAAGGGGGCGAGGAACGCGCTCGAAAAATCCCTGTCCATCCGCGAATCCGCGGAAGCCCATTTCTGGACCGGCCGTATCGACCTGGAACTCGAGAGACCGGATGACGCGGTGCCGCACCTTGAAGCCGCGGCGCGGCTTTCGCCGAACAATCCCGAGGTTCTGGTCCATCTGGGACTGGCCTACGCGCGATCCGGCGACACCGGACGCGCCAGGGCCGCGGCCCGCGCGGTCGAACAGATCCGTCCCGGACATCCGGGGCTCCCGTCGCTGAACCGGGCCATCGCGGCCGCGGACGGCCGCTGATCCGGACCGGACGGAAGACGACCATGCACATACTCGGCATTTCCGCCTTTTACCACGACAGCGCCGCGGCCCTGGTGCGCGACGGCGCGATCGTCGCCGCCTGCCAGGAGGAGCGTTTCTCCAGGGTCAAGCACGACTGGCGCTTCCCGGTCCGCGCGGTCGACGCCTGCCTGAAGGAAGCCGGCATCGGGGCCGGGGACCTGGACGCGGTCGTCTTCTACGACAAGCCCTTCCTGAAATTCGAGCGCATCCTCGAGACCTACATGGCTGTTGCGCCGGCGGGCATCGGCTCCTTCATCGCTTCGATGCCCCTGTGGATCAAGCGCAAGATGTGGATGAAGAGCCTGATCGAGGACGCGCTGGCCGGATACAAGGGCCGCGTCCTGTTCACCGAGCATCACCAGGCCCACGCGGCGTCCGCATTTTTCCCGTCGCCCTTCCGCGAGGCGGCCGTGCTCACCGCGGACGGCGTGGGCGAATGGGCCACCACGAGTGTGGGCCTCGGACGGGACAACCGGATCACCCTGCTGAAGGAAATCCATTTTCCGCATTCCCTCGGCATGCTGTACTCGGCGTTCACCTATTACACCGGGTTCAAGGTCAACTCCGGGGAATACAAGGTCATGGGTCTCGCCCCGTACGGCAGGCCCGTGTATGTCCAGAAAATACTCGACCACCTCATCGACCTGAAGCCGGACGGCTCCTTCCGCCTCAACATGAAATACTTTAACTACTGCGCCGGCCTCACCATGACGCATCCCCGGTTCCACCGCCTGTTCGGGGGGCCGCCGAGAAAGCCGGAGACGGCCCTCACCCAGCGCGACATGGACCTGGCCCGGTCCGTGCAGGACGTGGTCGAGACCGCCATGCTGAGCCTCGCCGCCTTCGCGAAAAAGGAGACCGGATCGGACCGGCTGTGCCTGGCCGGAGGCGTGGCTTTGAACTGCGTGGCGAACGGACGGATTCTCCGCGAAAACATTTTTAAGGACATCTGGATACAGCCCGCGTCCGGAGACGCCGGAGGCGCGCTCGGCGCGGCGCTGGCGGCGTGGCACGGGTATCACGGAAAGCCGCGTGAAGCGGACGGCGTCCGGGACAGTCAGTCCGGATCCCTGCTGGGCCCGGCCCCAGACGAGAGCGCGATTCGGGCGTTTCTCGACGGCCGCGGCGCGCCCTATCGGGCGCCAGGGGAGGAGGCCCTGATCCGCGAGACCGCTGAAAGGCTCGCGGCCGGAAAGGTGGTGGGGTGGTTCAGCGGCCGCATGGAGTTCGGTCCGCGGGCCCTGGGATGCCGCAGTATCCTGGGCGATCCCCGCTCCCCCGCGATGCAGAAAGTGATGAATCTGAAAATCAAGTTCCGGGAATCGTTCCGGCCGTTCGCGCCCGCCGTTCTGGAGGCGGAAGCCGGCCGGTATTTCGAAATCGACAGGCCGAGTCCCTACATGCTCCTGGTCGCGGAAGTCCGCAGGGAACTCCGGAAGCCGGAGACGGAGGAGGAGTCGTCCCTGTTCGGCATCGACCGGCTGAATGTTTCCCGTTCGGTCATTCCGGCCGTCACGCACGTCGACTATTCGGCGCGGCTCCAGACCGTGAACGCGGAGACGAACCCGCGCTTCCACGCCCTGTTGTCCGAGTTTCACCGCCTGACCGGATGCCCGGTGCTGGTCAACACGTCGTTCAACGTGCGGGGAGAGCCCCTGGTCTGTTCGCCGCAGGACGCCTACGCGTGCTTCATGCGCACGGACATGGACGCGCTGGTCCTGGGCGGCTGCCTGCTCGACAAGGCCGGACAGCCGGCGTTTGAGGACGACCCGGACTGGCGCAGGCGTTTCGCGCTGGACTGAACGGACGGATCCGACGGGTGCCGGAGAGCCGACGCAAAGCGCAAGGCGCACAGAGCGGAGCGCAAGGCGCCCGGACTTACCTGTCCGGTTCCGGCAATCTCATTCAGCGGTGCGGACGCGTGTTCTGTCGGGGAATCGAATCGGTTTTGAACGGTTTGGAAAGACGAATGGACAAAACAAAATTCAACAACCGCAGGGAATGGCGCAAGTTCGGAATCGGACTCGGCGTCATCCTCTGCGCCGTGGCAGCGGTCCAGCTGCTGAAGGGCCGGCCGGCCGCGCCGTATTTTCTGGCCGCAGGGGCCGTCTCCGCCGGACTGGGAATCGCTATGCCCGCGGCGCTGAAGCCGCTGTTCGTCGTGTTACTGGTTCTCGGGGAGATACTGGGATGGATCTCGACCCGGGTGCTGCTCGCGGCGCTGTTCTACGCGGTGCTGACGCCCATCGCCCTGATCCGGAGACTCGCGGGCCGGGGGCCCATGCCGATGGCGCCCGAGCCGAAGGCGTCCACGTATTGGATCGAACGCGGGAAGAAATTCGACGATCCCGCGTCATTTGAAAATCAATTCTGAGCGGGGAACCCATGTCCAAGACGTCCATTCTGAAGGAATTCTGGCAGTTCCTGAAAGCGCGTAAGAAGTGGTGGCTCACGCCGATCGTGGTTTTTCTCGTACTGCTCGGCGCGCTGATCGTGGCCACCGAGGGATCGGCCCTCGCCACTTTCATCTACGCCCTGTTTTAGACCGACGGCGGACCTGTCCGTTTCCCGGGAAACGGAATGGGCCGTTCCGCGATCAATTGATCAAAAAACCCCGCGGCGAGGGCCGCGGGGTTTTTAAGGATTCCGGACGTCTTCAATCGGGTTCAGGTCAGGCCTCAGGAAACCCTTTCCACCAGGGACAGCGCCAGTTCCCTCAGGTCCTCGCGGCTTCGGGAAGGCCGCACCCGGTCCAGAGCTTCGAGCGCCTGTTCCGTGCTCTCCGCCACGGCTCTCCGGGCCGCGTCAAAGGATCCCGCGGACGCCAACAGACCCCGGACTTCAGCCGTATCCGCCGCCGTCCAACCTTTCTTCCCCCTGAACGATTCCAGCCGCTTCTTCATCCCCTGGTCCGCGCGGGACGCGAAATGCACGGTCAGGAATGTCTTCTTGCCCGCGACAATGTCGCTGCACAGGGGCTTGCCCAGCTGTCCGCCGTCCGCGGCTACGTCGAGCAGATCGTCCTGGATCTGGAAGGCCCGGCCCAGGCCGGCGCCGAAACGCTCCAGGCGGGCCGTTTCCCCCTCGGATCCGCCGCCCAGCAGGGCCCCGATGCCGCAGGAGGCCTCGATGAGCCGCCCCGTTTTCTTTTCGATCATGTCCAAGTATTCGTCGGGCGTCACCGAGGGACGGGATTCGAACAGCTTGTCCAGGGCCTGGCCCTCGCACAGATCCGTCAGGCTGTCGGTGAACCGGCGGATCGCGAGGGCCGCATTCGGGTGCGATGTCCGGATGAGGCTCTCGTAGGCGGCGGTGACGAGCCCGTCGCCAGCGAGTATGGCCGTGGCCTCGTCCCACCTGACGTGCACGGTCGGCCGGCCGCGGCGCAGGCCGTCGCGGTCCATGATGTCGTCGTGCACCAGAGTGAACGTGTGGAGGAGCTCCACGGCCACGGCCGCGTCCAGGCAGGAGTCGACGGATCCGCCCGTGGATTGGCACGACAGAACCAGCAGGAGCGGGCGGATGCGCTTGCCGCCGGCTTCGAGCAGATACGCCATGGGTTCGTATAGCTCCCGGGGCGACCGGCCCGAGAAACGGTTCCGGATCGGTTCCTCGATCCTGCGGAGAAGGTCCTCCATCCGGGGGTTCAGGGTCAAGGCGCCTCCGCTTTCGTTCGCCGGAGAACGCCCGGCCTGCGCAGATCCGCGCAGGCGCGGGAGCCGGTGAGATACAGAACGGCCCTGAACTGATCGCGCCATTCGGAGACGAGCCGGACGAGCCCCCCGGGACCGGCGTCCAGCGACTTGAGCACGGGCATGGCCGCGCCGCAGAGCTCCGCGCCGAGGGCGACCGCCTTGGCCGCTTCCAGCCCGTTCCGGATGCCGCCCGACGCGATCACGGCCGCTCCGGGCACGCTCCGGACCATGCGGATGGATTCGGCCGTGGGGATGCCCCAGTCCCAGAAAACGCCGGCCATGCGGCCCCGGCCGCCGCCGCGGTGAGATTCGATGCCGGTCCAGGACGTGCCGCCCGCGCCGGCCACGTCGATCCAGGAGACGCCCGCCTCGACGAGTCGGCGCGCGGTGTCCGCGGAAACGCCGCAGCCGACTTCCTTGACGATCAGGGGCACGGAGAGGCCGGCCGCGAGCCGGCCGATCGCGGCCAGCACGCCGCTGAAATCGCGGTTGCCCTCGGGCTGGAGAAGCTCCTGCAGGGGATTCAGGTGGACGGCCATGGCATCCGCGGCCACGAGTTCGACCATCCGTTCGACCGGGGAGAAGTCGGTCAGGCGGACGATCTCGCTGGCCCCGATGTTGCCCACCACCGGAATGTCGGGCGCCAGGCGCCGGACGACGCGGAACGTCTCGAGATGCCGGCCGTTCTCGAAAGCCTGTCTCTGACTGCCCACGCCGAGCGCGATCTTTTCAGCCTGGCAGACCTCGGCCAGCCTGCGGTTGATGTCCGCCGCGCCCCTGAATCCGCCGGTCATGGCCGACACCATGAAGGGAAAGGACAGGCCGCGGCCCAGGAATTCAACGCGGGTGTCGACCGCGTCGAACGCGGTTTCAGGGAGCGCGCAGTGGACGAAGTCCCAGGCTTCGAAGCCCGACGTCTTGTTCCTGAACGCGACGTCGCGGTTCAGGGCGATGTCGACGTGTTCGCGTTTGCGCTTGGAAATGGTCATACCGCCTTTATTTTAACGAAAAAAACCGGGATTTGCAAACGTCAAATGCATGAGTCCGCCGGATTCGTCCGGTTCCGGTCCGGCTTCAGGATCCCGTGCGGCATGGCGCAAAGCGCACAGCGAGAAGGGCATGGCGCAGAGCGCACAGCGCGAAGCATGAAGCGCACAGCGATCCGCAACAGGGCATTCCGGGGGAGGGAAGCACCGCCAAGGAAAAGGCCCGCGTCATCGCGGGCCTTTCCGAAGGTTCATAGGGATTCCGTTACAGTTTTACTGCACCGTGCCCTTCAGGTTCGCGCCTTTGGCCCCTTCCAGATCCGCGAATTTGATGTTGGCGCCGGTCAGATCCGCGCCCGTCAGGTCCGCGTCGCGCAGGACCGCGCGTTGAAAATGGGCCTCGCGGCAGTCCGCGCCGGCCAGTTTCGCGGACACCAGGTTGGCGCGCTTCAGCTTGGCGCCGGCCAGATTGGCCCCCTCCAGGTTCGCCTGGTTGAGCTGGGCGCCGAAAAGCGACAGGCCCGCGAGGTTCACGCCTTTGAGCCGTGACTTCTCCAGGTTGGTGTCCTGCAGATTCGCGCCGTTTAGGCGGGCGCCCTCGAAATTGACCTCCTTGAGGTTCGAGCCGAATAGAAACGCGTCCGTCAGGTCGGCGCCCTTGAGGTTCGCCTTCTCGAGGTTCGCGTTCTGAATGGTGCAGTTCGCAAGGTTCGCGCCGCGGAAGTCCGCGCCCTTGAGGAAGGCGTAGGACAGGTCGGTTCCGGAGAGGTCCGTCTCGGCGAAGGATTCGCCCTTCTGCACCTTGGCGACGATCTGCTCGCGGGTCCATTTTGCCATCTCAGGCCCCCTCTCCGAATCCTTTCAGCGCCTCTTCGACCGATTCGAACATCATCAGCACCTGATCGAGCCGGGTGATGGTGATGGGACGGCGCACGCGGTCCGAAACGCCGGCCAGCCGGAGGTCTCCGCCGCTTCCCCTCAGCGTGGTCAGGCAGGCCATGAGCGCGCCCAGGCCGGAGCTGTTGATCCAGCTCACCTCCTTCATGTCCAGGACGACGAAGGTGCGGCCCTCGCGGATCGCCCGGTAGACGCGGTCCTGCAGCGGACGGGTCTCGTCTCCGCCCATGATTTCGCCCTCCAGGGCCAGCACCAGGACGGAATCGACGGTCTTCTCGTTGATTTTCATCGGGGGTTTCCTTTCTCGGCCGGGGACGCTCCGCCATGAAGCGGAGTCCGCCCGCCGGTCACTCGTATCGGAGCGCGGAAATGGGATCGAGTTTGGCCGCCTTCTGCGCGGGATACAGTCCGAATCCCAGGCCGACCAGCGAACAGAAGAAGAATCCGATCAGCATCCACGGCACCGGAACCGACGCCGGGACGGGAGAGACCAGCGCGACGAGCTGGCCGATGCCGATGCCCGCGAGGATGCCGATGATGCCGCCGACCTCGGAGAGCAGGACGGCTTCGACGAGGAACTGCATCATGATGTCGCGCCGGTTGGCCCCGACCGCCATGCGGATGCCGATTTCCCGGATCCGCTCGGTGATCGACACCAGCATGATGTTCATGATGCCGATTCCCGCCACGAGCAGGGAGAACGACACCACCACGATGGCGCCGATGCGGATGGCGCGCGTCATGTTGTTGAAAGAATCGACCAGCGTGGCGCTGGACCAGATCTCGAAGTCGTTTTCCCTGCCCGGTTCGACCTTGCGGACGGCGCGGAGGACGCCGATCACCTGCTCCTTGGCCTCTTCGATGCGGGTCGCGTCCTTGGCCTGGATGGTGATGTTCAGCGACCGTTCCTTGCCGTAGTATTTCATGAGGGTCGTCAGCGGCACGATGACGATGTTGTCGCGGCTCCGGCCGAACGACTGCCCGAGCTTTTCGAGCACGCCGATCACGTCGTACCGGCGGCCGTCCACGATCACCGATTCCCCGACCGGGTTCCGGAACGGGAACAGCTCCTCGGCGATGTCCTGGCCGAGAACCGCCACCGAGCGGACGCCCTGGACGTCCATGTCCGTCACGGCGCGGCCGTCCTGGATGAAATACCCGTTGTTCGGGAAAAAGGCCGGCACGCCGCCGCCCATCTGCACGGTGGGGCTGGTCTTGCGGTCGGCGAACTTGACGGTGACGCCGAACTGCCACGCCTCGGGCCCCACGTTGGTCACGAGGTCGCAGTGCTCCTCGATGGCCGCGGCCTCGACGAGCGTGATGTCCTTGCGGTTTCGGTAGGGGTTGTCCCCGCCGTGCTCGCGGTGCTCCATCGCCGGGAATTTCTGCACCTGGAACACGTTCGAGCCGAGCTGTTCCATCTGCCGCTGCATGTCCTTCTGCAGGCCCTCGATCAGGCTCTGCATTCCGATGATGGCCATGACGCCGATGATGATGCCAAGCAGGGTCAGGAACGAACGCATCTTGTGCGTTCGAATGATGTCGAGCGCGATGGTGAGGCTCTCGCGCAGTTTTTGAAGGGTGTCCTGGGTCTTCATCCGGTTCGCTCCTGGCGGCTTGCGCGAAAGGTCACTCGTACCGCAGGGCCACGATGGGATCGAGCCGCGCGGCTTTGGATGCCGGGTAAATGCCGAAGAAAAGGCCGATGGTCAGCGTGAATCCGACCCCCAGGAACAGCACGTAAGTCGAAATGTACACGGGGATCGGCGAAACCGCCCGGATCAGCAGGGCGATGCCGAGCGAGATGAGGATGCCGATGGTCACGCCCAGGCCGGAGATCACGATCGATTCCATGAGAAACTGCCACAGGATGATCCGCTTCTTGGCGCCGATGGCCTTGCGGATCCCGATTTCCCGTGTGCGTTCGGTCACGGACACCATCATGATGTTCATGATGCCGATGCCGCCCACGAGCAGGGAGATCGAGCCGATGCCGATCAGGACGATCCACAGCGTGCGGGTCATCTGGTTGTACACGTCCATGATCTGGCTCTGCTGGTTGATGGAGAAATCGTCCGGTTTGCCGGGCGTCAGCCCCCGCGCCTGCCGCATGATGCCCGTGACCTGGTCGATCAGCGCGTCCGCCTGCCCGGCGTCGGCGGCCTTGATCTGGATGTCCATCGACCGGCGGGACCCGTAGATCTTCTGGAACACGGTGTAGGGGATGTAGGCCGTCGCGTCCATGCTCTGTCCGAACATGTTGCCCCGTTTCTCCATGACGCCCACGACGGTGAACGGAAGGGAGCCGATCTTGACGCGGCGGTCGATGGGGTCGTCGCCCTTGAACAGCTTGTCCTTGACCTCCCATCCGATGACGCACACGGCCCGGTTGAGATCCACCTCGGCGTCGGTGAAGAACCGGCCGGTTTCCGGGGACACGTTGGAACAGGACAGGTAGGCCTCGGTCGTGCCGGTGACGGTGACGTTGTTCAGCGACTCGGTCCGGTACTTGATCGTCCGGTTCGCGCTCAGGTCGGGCGCCACGGCCTCGGCGAGCGAGGCGTTCCGGGCGAGCATGCGGAAATGCTTTTCGGTGATGTCCTTGCGGCCCTGGTACTTGAGGAACTCCTCCCAAGACCGGATGATCCACGGGAACTTGGACACGTACATCGTGTTGGCGCCGAGGTTGGAGAACTCGGAGCTGACGTAATGGTTCAGGCCCTGGATCACCGAGATGATCACCGTGACTACGATGACGCCGATGAAGATGCCGAGCGTGGTGAGGATGGTCCGCATGCGGTTGGCCTTGAGCGCGGCCAGCGCGATGCGGAGCCCTTCCGACAGTTCGGTGCGAGAGAAGGCCGCCATTTCAGGTCGCCTCGTCCCTTTCCACGCGGCCGTCGCGCAGGCGGACGATCCGGTCGGAGTGCTCGGCGATGTATTCCTCGTGGGTGACGAGGATGATCGTGTTGCCCTGGTCGTGGAGCGATTCGAACAGCTCCATGATCTCGTCGCCCGTGCGGGTGTCGAGGTTGCCCGTCGGCTCGTCCGCGAGGATGATCGAGGGATTGTTCACCAGGGCCCGCGCGACCGCGACGCGCTGGCGCTGTCCGCCCGAGAGCTCGTTCGGACGGTGGGTCATCCGGTCCTTCAGCCCCACGCGGACCAGGGCCTTTTCAGCCTTGGCCCGGCGCTCCGCGGGCGGAGTGCCGTTGTAGATCAGCGGCAGTTCGACGTTGTGCAGGGCGGACGCGCGGGGCAGGAGGTTGAAGTTCTGGAACACGAAACCGATCTCCTTGTTCCGGATCTCGGCCAGGCGGTCGTCGTCCATGCGGCCGACGTCCTTGGCGTTGAGCCTGTAGGACCCGGACGTGGGCGTGTCGAGGCAGCCCACGATGTTCATCAGGGTGGACTTGCCGGAGCCCGAGGGGCCCATGATGGCCATGTACTCGTTTTTTTCGATCTTCATGTTGATCCCGCGCAGGGCGTGGATCACCTCGGACCCGATCGTGTATTCCTTGACGACGTTCTGCAGGTCGATCAGCATGCGCTTCTTTCCTCCGGTTGAAATCCGTCCTGCCCGCGGGGCGGGACCAGGCCGTTGCGACTCCTGCGTCTGTGAGGGCCCGCGGGCCCATCCATCCATTATCCCGGCGCGGACGGATGCGCGTCCGCCGACCCGGCTAGCCTTGCTCTTCCTGTGGGCCGTCCCCGGACGGTTTTTTCCCGGCCTTGGAGACCGACACCTTGTCCCCGTCCTTCAGCTGTTTGGAGAGGATCCGGTAGGAGCCGCTGACCACCACGTCTCCCTCCGAAAGCCCCTTCACGATTTCGATCTGCGTGTCCGACGAGATGCCCGTCTCCACGGTCACCTGGCGGGCGATTCCGTCCTTCACAACGAACACGCAGCGGACCGGCTTTTCGTCCTTCGTGTCCGCCGGCCTGGAGGGGGCCGGCGGCGGGGTTTCGGCTTTCAAGGCCGAGTCGGCTTTCGTTCCCTTGTTCTTTTTCGCGGCGGCTTCGGCCTTCTTCCTCTCGGCCCGCGCCTTCGCGGCGGCTTTCGGGTCGGGCTTCGGCTTCAGCGGCGGACGGGCCGTGACGCACTGGATCGGGACCGTGATGACGCTGTCCTTCGATTCGGTGACGATGTCGACGGTCGCGGACATGCTGGGCCTGATGGTCTCCGGCTTCTCGATCATCGCGACCTTGACCAGGAAGTTCGTCACTTCCTCCTGCGTGCCGGTTCCCGTCGTGGTTCCGGTGTTGGCGATTTCCTTGACCACGCCGCGGAACACGGTGTCGGGATACGCGTCCACTGAGATTTTAGCCGAGTCCCCGAGTGCAATCGAGACCACGTCGTTCTCGTCGATGTCGGTCTCGGCGAGCATCTTCGACAGGTCCGCCACGACCATGATGACGTCGAGCGTGAACTGCGATCCCATGGCCATTTCGCCGACCTTCTTGTTGACCTGGCTCACGACGCCGTCCATGGGGGAGTAGATCGTGGTCTTCGAAAGGTCGTCCTTGGCCTGCTTCAGCATGGCCTCGGCCTGCTCGACCTGGGCCTCGGCCTGCTTGAACGTCGATTTGGCGATCTCGAGCTCGGAAGCCGACGCCAGGTTCGAGTCGAACAGCTTCCGTACGCGGTCATAGTCGTTTTTCGCCCTTTCGTGGTTCGCGTGCGCGCCCTTGACGCTCGATTCGCTCTGCTCCACGGCCGCCTTGTAGACCTCGGAGTCGAGCTGGACCAGGAACTGGTTGCGTTTCACGCGCTCGCCTTCCAGGACGCCGATTCTCAGTATCTGGCCGCTCACTTTCGCGGAAATCTTCACCTGAACCTCGGGCTGGATCTTGGCCGAGCCGGAGACGGAGGCCACGATGCGGCCCTTGACGGCCTTCTCCGTCTGGACGGTGACCTTGCCGCCGCGCCGTTTCATGTTGGCGCAGAGCAGCAGCAGGAGGATGACGACGAACGCGCCCGCGAAGAGGATCAGACGCTTCAGCTTGGATCGTTCCATGGATGGATTTCTCCCGTTGAGTTGCGTGGGTCAGTTCAGGACGCCCATGGCCTTCTGCAGCTGGGCCACCGCCGTCATATAGTCGTATCGGGCCTGGATGGCCGCGTTCCGCGCCGTGGTGAAGGCCGCCTGGGCCGTGATCAGCTCCAGCATGGTGCCCGATCCCAGGTCGTATTTCTCCTGGTTGAGGCGCAGGTCCTCCTCCGCGGCGGCTTCGGAGTCCTTCGTGACCATGATCTGCTGGCGGGCCTGCTGGACCGACGCGTACGCCTGGTGCAGGGACAGGGCCACGTCCCGCTCGGTCTGGGCGAGCGCCTCCTTCGTCGACTGCACCTGCAGGTGCGAACGGCTGACGCCGGCGATCCGGGAGAAGCCCTGGAAGATCGGCATGGAGAGGCTCACGCCCAGGTACCAGTTGTAGTCCGTGTCGAACATGTTCTTCACCTGATCGAACTTCTCGTTGTTCCACGAGTAGCCGCCGCTCCCGTACAGGGACGGCAGAAACTGGCTCGAGGTCGAGAGGAAGGCCGCCTTCGACGCCTTGACGTCCGACCGGCTTTTCCGGAGCGCCGGATGGGAAGCCCGCGCCTTTTCCAGCGCCGCCTCGTAGGAGATGTCCTCCTCCACGGGCGTCAGGTTGTCGATGGCCTTGATTTTCCGGTCCACCGAAAAACCCAGGACGTGGTTCAGGCTGGCGTTGGCGATGGTGAGGTCGCTTTGGGCCTGGATCAGCGCCAGCCGCGCGTTCTCGAGCTGGACCTTGGCCTTGAGCACGTCCGACCGGGGAACCTTGCCGACCTGGTACATGGTCTCGTAGCGCTTGTACGATTCGTCCCACTGCTTCAGCGTCTGTTCCTGCGCCTGGAGGAGCTTTTCCTTCTTCAGCAGGTTGTGGTAGGCCTCTTTCACCTGCAGGATGACCGACTGGCGGGTGGCTTCGGCCGAGGCGTTGGCGCTGCCCTTCTGGTAGGCCGCCTGCGCGAATCCGAAGATCGCGCTGCCGTCGAACAGCATCTGGCGGGCGTTCAGGCCGGCGCTCGACGACCAGGACTTGACCTTCTCGTCGCGGACCGGCACGAGAATGCCCGACTGCGGGTCGATGCGCAGCGCGGAGGAGGGGCCCGCCACCGAGTGGTTGTATCCCATCGAGCCGCTCACCGACGGCAGGAAATTCGAGAACGCCGAAATCTCGTCCCGCGAGGTCATCTTGAGCTGCAGCCGGCTCTGAACCAGCTCGGAGTTCCGGTTCAGGGCGATGTCCTTGCACTGGTCGAGGGTCAGCGCCTCCTCGCCCTGCGCGAGGAGTGCAACGGGGAGCAACGCCCCGAGTATCCATCCCATCCGACGCTTCATGCCGATTCCTTTCTCAGATTGAAAGCGATCCGTGCGGGCTACATTCCGAACTGGAAGAGGCCGCCCAGCGAAACGCTGATGATCACCCACAGCACCCAGAGCGCCGCCACCATGCCGGCCGATTTCTTCATGCTGAACCGGTACAGGACGGACGTTCCGATGGCCCACAGGACCATTTCCCATATCGTGAACACATCGAACTTGGACAGCAGCCGGAACAGAAAGGAGGGCTTGGCGCCGGGTTCCGGATCCGCGAGGAGCAGGGCCAGGCTGGTGGTGACGCCCTGCGTGGTTCCCTTGGTGACGATCAGCGCCGTGTGAACGGCGGCGGAGACAACCCCGATCAGACTGCTCCAGGAGACCATGGACAGCATCTTCTTGAACGTCGATTTTCCGCCCAGAAGGGTGTTGCCGGTGAACAGCAGGATGCCGGCGAAGAGACACCAGACCGCGATCATGAACACGGGAACGCCGATCATCTGGAAATAACGGCCCGGACCCTGGGATTGCTCGACGATCCGGTCGATCTGCTCCTGGGGCATGTCGCTCGCCTCGAAACGGGCGAGCATGTCCTGCATGCTGATGTCTCGGGTCAGCATGGTCATGACGAGCACCACCGCGACCACGATGAGGAAGGGGATGAGCCAGGTCGGTTTCCGGTCTAGGGCTTCGAACGTCTCTCTCGGCGAGATGAATATGCCGGCCAGTTTCTCGAAAAAGCCCATCTCTTTCTTCGCTTCCATGATCTCCTCCTTTTCCCTGTTTGAAACACCCCCCGGCGGGCGGGCCCTGCGGTCGCAGGAGCCGCCGGACGGCCGGCGGGATGTCTTATTGATAGACGGAAGGGGGACGAAATTGTTTCACTGATTTTCGGCTGTTTTCGGCGGATCCGCGAGGGCTTTGTCCTTTATTTTCAATAGGTAATCCCTTGCCGCGTCGTGATCGTTCGGGATCAGGCCGTCGAGTATGGCCTCTTCGATGGCCGTTTTCAACAGTCCGACAGCCGGTCCCGGCTGAATGCCGCACAGTTCCATGATTTCCTCGCCGCGCACCGGCGATTGGAAGGCGCGCATCCGGTCCTTCTCCTCGACTTCCCGCATCCTCTCGGTCACGGCGTCGAAATTCTTCAGGTGCTTTTCCGCCCGCCGGGGGTTGCCTGAAGTGATGTCCGCGCGGCACAGGGTCATGAGGTCCTCGATGTCCTCGCCGGCCTGAAACAGGAGCCTGCGCACGGCCGAATCGGTCACGTCGCCGCCGATGAGCTGAATGGGCCGCATGTGGAGCGCCGTGAGCTTGCGGCCGTATTTCAGGTATTCATTGGGCAGTTTCAGCCGGCCGCAGACCCGCTTGAGCATGCGTTCGCCGACATTCTCGTGGTTGTGGAAGGTCCAGCCCACGCCGTCGACGAACCGCTTGACCTGGGGTTTGCCGATGTCGTGGACCAGCGCGAGGAAGCGGAGCATGGGTTTGTCCGTCATCCGGGCGATGTTGTCCACGACCTTCAGCGTGTGTTCGAAAACGTCCTTGTGGTGAAAGTCGTCGCGCTGTTCCACGCCCGTCAGCGCGGACAGCTCGGGGAACACGATCTCCAGAACGCCGGTCTCCTGCAGGACGCGGAGGCCGATGGACGGCACGGGTTGCGACAGTATTTTCAGGATTTCATCCGTCAGCCGTTCCTGCGACACGATGCGGACGCGTTCCCGGTCCGCCCGCATCGCCGCGAGCGTGTCCGGGTGGATGCGGAATTCCAGCTGGCCCGCGAAACGGGCGGCGCGGAGGATGCGCAGGGGGTCGTCGGAAAAGGTGGCCAGGGGGTCGAGCGGCGTGCGCAGAACGCGGCCGGCGAGGTCCGAGCGGCCGTCGAAGGGGTCGAAGAGTTCTCCGAAATCGGATTTCCGTATCCCCATGGCCATGGCATTGACCGTAAAATCCCTTCTCGCCAGGTCCTCCGAAAGATCCGCCGCCCGTACCTCGGGCTTGCGCGAATCCGGCCGGTAGGACTCCCTGCGGGCGCCGGCGAATTCCAGCTTGTAGGGTTCGACGAGAAAGGAGCAGGTGCCGAACCGTTCGAAAACCGTGTATCCGGTGCCGCCGAGCCTTCGCCTGGCTGTTTCCGCGAACGCGGGCGCGTCCGCGTTTCCGGCGACCACGAAGTCGATTTCCGTCACGGGACGTCCAAGCAGGCGGTCCCGGACGGCTCCGCCCACGGCGTAGACCGGCACACCGGTCTCCGACGAGACGGCTCCGACGGCCTGAAGCATTTCGTCCGTGCGATCCGGGTTTTCCGGAAAAGTCATGGAATTCCGACGAGGTTGGTGAGTCAAACCCTTTAAAATAGGCAAAAAACGGCTGAAAATCAATCGGTTAAATGGTGGGACGGGAAAAAGAGGCTGTCCAAAAAGTCCATTTTAACCCGCGCCCTGAGCGAAGTCGAAGGGCGCTAAGTGACGGATTTACAGCTCGCCTCGACTCCGCTCGGCGAGCGGATTGCCGCTAAAAACCGACTTTTTGGACAGCCCCTTGGCAGTTTCAGGCAGGGGCAGGGCGCATCCGGTGCGCCCTGCCCGCTGGACGGATTACCGGGATTGTCCGATCAGGGACTTGAGATGCCCGACATAGGCCTCAGCGCCGCCCGGCTGGTATCCCGTTTCGCCGATTTTGGTGCCGTCGCCTTTCAGCAGAACGATGGTCGGGAATCCCTGCACACCGAACCGTTCCGCCAGGGTCTGGTTCTGCGACTTGACGTTCTCTGGAAGCTTCTTTGTTCTGGGGAAGTCCGCCATCATCAGCACCAGGTTCGCGGCCGCGAAGTCCTTGAAAGCCTTCTGGCTGAAGACCTCGTCGTTCAGCTTGATGCACCAGGGGCACCAGTCCGATCCGGTGAAGTCGACGAGCAGGGTTTTGCCGGTTTTTTTCGCCTCGGCCAGGGCCCGGTTGAAATCGTCCGACCAGGCCGGCGCCTTGGGCTCGGGGGTCCTGGTTTCGGGAGCCTGAGGCCCGGCGGCCCTGGTCCCGGGAACCGTGGGCCCGCCATCGGCCGGTTTCACGGGCGGCGCGGCGATCAGGGATTTCAGATGACGGACGTACGCCTCCGCTCCGCCTTCCTGGTATCCGGTTTGGGATATCTTCTCGCCCTTTCCGTTCAGGAGGACGATGGTCGGAAAACCCTGAACGCCGTATTTGTCCGCGAGCGCCTGGTTCTGCGCCCGGACGCTGTCGGCCAGTTTTTTCGTTTTCGGGAAGTCCGCTTTCATCAGCACCAGGCTGGTGGAAGCGTAGTCCTGAAAAGCCTTCTGGCTGAACACTTCCTTTTCCAGCTTGACGCACCACGGACACCAGTCCGATCCGGTGAAGTTGATCAGAAGTGTCTTCCCCGAGGAAGCGGCCAGGGCCAGGGACTTGTCGTAGTTTTCGGACCAGTTCGAGGGCTGTGAACAGGCCGTCGAAATGATGAAGAGGACGGCCGCGGTCCAGAACGCGGGTTTTCTCATGGGTTCGCTCCTTGCTGTGTGGGATCGATCTCGGGCCGGCCGGCGGTCCGGCGGACGCGCTCCGGGCTTCGATTGTGAACGCCCGGATTCCGCGCCGGTTCCCGGTTTCCTACGGATTCTCCAGAACGCGCCCCCGGCTCCGGTCGGCCCGCCTGAGCAGGAGCGCGAAGACGAGGCCGAACAGGCCCAGGCACGCGAACATGACCTGGCTGGCCGTGTACGAGCGGGTCGAATCGCGCAGGGCGCCGTTCAGGGCCGGGAACAGGGCGAGGCCGATGTTCTGGATCATGGTCATGAGCCCGTAGGCCGTGCCGACGGTCTCCTTCCGCACGAGGAGCGGAATGGAGGGCCACATGGCCGCGGGGATCAGCACAAACGCGACGCCCAGCAGAATCATGGGGGCCACCGGGTAGAGGTTCGTCAAGCCCATGACCAGATGCGCCGGGATGAGAAGCAGCGAGCCGAGAATCATCAGGGAGGCCCGCCTGCCGATCCGGTCCACCAGGTGTCCGGCGAAGGGCGCGCAGATCATGGACGCGAAGATGACGATGGACGACAGGCCGCCCGCGGTTCCCGTCATGTGGAGGAAGTTGCCGAACACCTGTCGGAGAAAACCGCCGCTCGATTCGGCCACGCGCGCCACGCCCCACTTGTCCACGAAGAAGTCGGTGGACAGGGCCGTGAACGGGAAAATCGCGGAATAGAACGTGACGCAGAGCAGAGTCACGTACCAGAAGGCCGGACCGAACGAGCGGATGTCGCGGAGGACGATTTTCTCGCCCGATTCCGCCTCCTTCAGCCGCAGAATCCGCTCGCCGCGGCGGTCCATCCAGACGTACGCGACGTTCGCGATCAGGGACAGCAGGCAGAACCCGACGGCCGCGACCAGGGAGGCGTGGACGCCCCCGTACCGTTCGGCGATGAGCTCGCCGGTGTTGAAGCTGAACAGCGTGCCCAGCCGGCTGACGGTCAGGGTCACGCCGAACGCGAATGCCAGCTCTTTTCCTTTGAACCAGCGCGACACCATGGCCATCTGCGCGACGATCAGCGGTTCCGAGCCAGCGCCGAACACGAAGCGCCCGAGAAAGAGAAGCGGGATGCTGTTCGCGTACGCCACGATGAGACTGCCGGCCAGCACCAGGACGGAGAAGATCATGCTGGCGAGCCGCGTTCCCAGCCGGTCGATGAGAATGCCGCCGACGAGCACGGACAGGATGGCGGCCGCGCTGTACATGGTGTACAGGGTGCCGACGGTCCCCCGGCCCGCGCCGAGCTGTTCGACGAGACTGGGCGCGACCGCGCCGATGATGTCGTACGCGAAGTAACTGCCGAACGTCAGCAGCGCGACAAAGGCCAGAATGGTGAACCGGTACGGCCGGCCCGAGGGATGGAAAGAGCCGGCGGCATCGTCCAGAGCGGGCATCGGAACCTCCTTGGAATGCGGGTGGCGGATTCAGGGTCTCTCGGACCGGGTCCTCCGGGACAGGATAAAATACCTGTAAAAGGAGAGAAATAAAAGCAAAATCTGGGGGAGAACGGAACGGGGCGGTTTCCGTTGTGCCGGATTCCGTGGAAATCCGCAGGGAGTCCCTTCGTGGGCGAAGCACGGAAGAGGACTCAGGGCGGGGGCGTAACGCAGTAAACCGTTTAGTGATTACTAAAAATCCCCCGTTTTTCGAGTTGTTTCTTGAAAATCATTCCGGAATTCGTTAAGTTGTGCCGTCGGACGCGGGGGATGGGCGCGTCCCACGGAAAGGCCACCGGACACCGCGGCGGACCCGCGGAAGGAGAGCAGTCATGGAAACACGATACACCGCGGACCCGGAGCGGTTCCCGCGCATGACCACGGACGAGCTGAGAAAGACCTTTCTCGTCGATTCCCTTTTCGGGCCGGACGCGGTCCCGCTCGTTTACTCGGACATCGACCGCGCCATCGTCGGATCCGCGGTTCCCGTGAAGGGGCCCCTGACGATGGCCTGCCCTCCGGAACTCCGGTCCGCCTTCTTTGCGGAGCGGCGCGAGCTCGGGATTTTCAACGTCGGCGGCGCCGGCCGGGTAACGGTCGACGGCAGGGCCTTCAGCCTGAACAACCGGGACGGTCTCTACGTCGGCCGCGGCAGCCGCGACGTCGTGTTCGCCAGCGACCGGCCGTCCGAGCCGGCCGCGTATTACCTGCTCAGCTACCCGGCCCACCGGGAATACCCGACCGCCGCGGTCCGGATGGACGAGGCCTGGTCCGCGACGCTCGGTTCGGACGACGAATGCAACCGGCGCACGCTGAGGCGGTACATCCACCCGGACGGCGTCCCGAGCTGCCAGCTCGTCATGGGGTTCACCGAAATGGCCGGAGGCAGCGTGTGGAACACCATGCCCCCGCACACCCACGGCAGGCGCATGGAGGTTTACCTCTATTTTGACGTTCCCGAAGGGCAGGCCGTCTTCCACCTCATGGGGCCCCCGGCTGAGACGCGGCACCTGGTGGTCCGCAACCGTCAGGCCGTTCTGTCTCCGAGCTGGTCGCTTCATTCCGGGGTCGGCACTCGGCCGTACGCGTTCGTCTGGGGCATGGGCGGCGAGAACCAGGCGTTCGACGACATGGACGCCGTGGCAGTGAACCGGCTTCTGTAAATCCGAGCGAGGAGAAGCGCCATGATACTCGATCAGTTCAGGCTGGACGGAAAAGCGGCGATTGTCACGGGCGCCGCGCGGGGCCTGGGCCAGGCGATGGCCGTCGCGCTCGCAGAGGCGGGCGCCGACGTCGCGCTGGTCGATCTGCTGCCCGTCGATGAAACCCGAAAATCCGTTGAAGCCGCGGGTCGCCGGGCCGCGGCGGTGTCCGCGGACCTGTCCTCCATGGAGGCGATCCCCGCGATTGTGAACGCGGCGCTGGAGGCCTTCGGCCGGATCGACATCCTGGTGAACAACGCCGGCATCATCCGGCGGGCGCCGATTCTGGAATTCAAGGAGAAGGACTGGGACGACGTCATCCAGATCAACCAGAAGGCGCTTTTCTTCCTGAGCCAGGCCGCGGCCGCGGTCATGGTCCGTCAGGGCCGGGGCGGAAAGATCATCAACACGGCTTCGATGACGTCCTTCCAGGGCGGCATTCTCATTCCGTCGTACACGGCCTCCAAGAGCGCCGTCATGGGGCTGACCCGGCTCATGGCCAACGAACTGGCGCCCCACGGCATCAACGTCAACGCCATCGCGCCGGGTTACATGGCCACGGACAACACCAAGGCGCTCCGCGAGAACCCGGAGCGGAACAAGGCCATACTGGACCGGATCCCAGCCGGCCGCTGGGGCACGCCCGCGGATCTTCAGGGGATCTGCGTGTTTCTCGCCTCTCCGGCGTCGGATTACATGAACGGCTACACCGTGGCGGTGGACGGGGGATGGCTGGCGCGTTGAGCGGTTGAGGGGAAAACGGAATCCGGTTTCAGTCGCCCCCGGTCAGGGGGCGATTTCGTTCAACACGAGGGTTTCGATGTTGTAGGCGGTCTTGTCGATGCCGGTCACGCGGAAGAGGATCTCGAAATACGGGGGAATCCGCCCGGCTTTTTCCATGAACTTCTTCTCCAGGTTCGCCCGGCGCGAGGGCGTGGTCAGAGTGGCGCTGATTTCAGGCACGCCGAGCGAATGGTACGAGGCGATGATGAAAATGGTGTTTCCGTCCGGTCCGGGCAGTTTGCACGCGAGCACGAGGTCCTCATTGGGGCCCGGCGAATGCAGGCTGGTTTTGAACACGACCGAGCTGTCGGCGCCGGGCGGCGTGTAGACCACGCGGTGCGGCGCGATCTCGAAACGGAAGTGGGACTTCAGGAGCGTGTGCTTGAGCGCGTACAGGGTCTTGATGCTGCCCAGGAAAAGGATGTTGTATTCATCCAGGTTCTGGGGGCTGACATCGGAGGACTTCCGCAGAATGGGCTTCTGGTTCGCGCAGAAAAGCATCGAAAGTATGGGCGGAAGGCTCCAGATGCTGTGGTAGGGGAAATAGGGTTCCGCGGAGAGGTCCGCCGGAATGCCGGGGTAGAGGGCGCGCAGGTCCTCCGCGGAATTGACGCGGGGATGGCGTATGCTGACCGTGCCGCCGTATTTCGGCAGGCTGTCGTTGAAGAAGAAATGATCGCCCACGACCAGCAGAATGGGCAGTTCGGATTTCAGGTACTCCTTCCAGAAGGGATCGTCCGGCTTCAGAACGCGGTAGCGGGCCAGTTGACTGTGGATCGTCCGGTTCCGGACCGCCTGAAAAACGCACAACCCGGCCAGAAGCGCCACCAGGACCCAATGACCGTTTCGGACCAGCAGGCGGGCCAGATTTCCCGGAGCGAGCCGGTCGGCCGAAACAGGCGTGAACAGCACCTCGTAATGCCCCTTCGGTATCTTCAGCCGGATTTTCTCTGTCTTTCCTTCCTGTAAATAATAATTTTCCAGCTTTTTCCGCAGGGTGTAGGTGTGCGATCGCACCGTGGTGTCTTCGGCAGGATTGAAGGTGGCGTCCTTGCCGAAAACCTCCATGGCAATGGTTGTTTCCTTCAATTCGCGGCCCTGCTCAGCGGCCTCCACAAGATAGGAAAGGTAAGTCTGGTGGATTTTGGAATGTGAAAATTCCGGACTGCCGAGAATTTTTTCGAGAAGTTTTTTGCGGTTGTTATCGAGGGTCATCGGAAGTCCCGCAGGTCAGGGTGTTCAGGGCTGTTGCGTCGAGAACGAACAAACCGCTTGTAATTGATACAGTTAGCCGATGACTGATTGTGCAGAAAACATGATAATGATGAATTTACGACTCATTTACATGAAAATCAAGGTTAACTTTTTCGAGCGCGTCATTGTCGAATCCTGTTTTTCACCGTTTTTCACCGTTATTCACTTCCATTTTCGCTTCGAATATGGTTAATTACCCCGTCACAGGCTTCCTGCAATCCCTGATTACAATGACTTACAGAACGGCTCCGCCCTGAACCGAGAGGATCGGGCTGCACCGGTTTTTTCCCGGATGACCACCCAAGGCTAAGGAGACGAATCCCATGAAATCGTTCCTGAAATCCGTTTTCATCCTCGCGCTGTTCGCCGCCGCGTTCGGGCACACGGCCGCCGTGTACGGCCAGGGAAACCTGAAGGGCATGGTGACCGATTCCCTGACCGGCAAGCCCCTGGTGGGCGCGAACGTCTACCTGGCCGGCACCTCCCTGGGCGATGCCACCGACCTCGAGGGTCTCTACCGGATCGAGCAGATTCCGGCAGGCGCCTACACGCTGAAGGTTTCCTACCTGGGATACCGGACGACGGACATCCCCGTGCGGGTCGGGTCCGGTTCGACGGAAACGGTTTCGGCCGCTCTCGTCGCGGATGCCATCAAGGGCAAGACCGTGGTGATCCGGGGCCAGGCCGTCGGCCAGGCCGCGGCCATCAACCAGCAGATCACCTCGAACACCATCGTGAACGTGATCTCCGAGGAGAAGATCAAGGAATTGCCTGACGCGAACGCGGCCGAGGCGGTCGGCCGCCTGCCGGGCGTCTCGATCCTGCGGTCCGGCGGCGAGGCCAACAAGGTGATACTCCGCGGCCTGGAGGACAAGTTCACGCTCGTCACCATCAACGGTGTCAAGGTGCCGGCCACCGACGCCACGAGCCGGGGCGTGGACCTGAGCATCCTGTCCCAGAGTTCCCTGACCGGCATCGAGCTGTACAAGGCCGTGACCTCCGACAAGGACGGCGACGCCCTGGCCGGCAGCATCAACATGGTCACCAAGAAGGCCCCCGAAAAGCGGCTGGTCCGGGCCGACATCAAGGGCAATTACAACCGGCTGATGAAATCCGCGGACCAGTACGACGGTTCCTTCCATTACGGCGAGCGGTTCTTCGGCGGCGTCCTGGGCCTGCAGGTGATGGCGAACGCCGAAAAGCGCATCCGCAGCAACGAGCGCATCGACGTCAACTACAACCAGTCGCTCAGCGACGGGACGGACTATTTCATCAACGACTTTTCCGTCGAATTCACCGATGAAATCCGCAAGCGTGACGGCGGGAGCCTGCTTCTGGACGTGAACACGCCCGACGGCGGATCGGTCCGGTTCAACAACATGTTCGGCCGGACCCGGCGGAGCTATTTCCTGTCGACCCGCGATTATCCCTCCAACGGCGGCGGGGACCAGCAGGGCAACCCCACCTTCAACTACCGGGACCGCGAGCAGGAGCTTCAGACCTTCAGCAGCTCCGTCACCGGCGACAACAGCCTCATCGGCCTGCACCTGAACTGGGGGGTTTCTTACGGACAGTCGGATTCGGAATTCCCGTTCGACTACGAGACGATTTTCGTCGAACCCTCGGGCATGGCCGCCTCTCCGATGTTTCACACCCGGCCCGAGCAGCTGATCGGCTACGCCATGAACAATTTTTCGGAGGCCGCCCTGTACTGGGCGTATGACCGCCGCCAGGACAACTCCGACAAGGAGAAAACGGCGTTTCTGGACGTCGCGCGGCAGTACCGGGTGGGGCCCTATGTGTCGGGCGAGTTGAAGGTCGGAGGCAAATACAAGAGCCGGGACCGCTCGAACCGCAGGGCGGAGGATTTCACCCCCTACTACCTCGGCCGCTGGCAGCAGTACGAACTCCTGCCGGACGGGACGCACCGGCTCAAGGATTTCACGGGAACCCCCTTCAAGGAATGGCTCGACGCCGGGGGCGGATTCATCTCCCTCAGCCGGTTTTTCCCGGGAGAGGCGGATTCCCGCAAGGTGTACGGCTCCTACACGCTCACACCGCTCATCACCCGGAACTGGATGCGACAATGGTATAACCTGAACCGTTACGGCGTCGATGTGACCAAGAACCAGAGCGAAATCTGGGGCAACCCGCTCATCCGGTACGACGATTATGACGTCACGGAGAGCGTCGGAGCCGGCTACTTCATGAACACGCTGAACATCGGCCAGGTCCTCACCGTGATCGCGGGTTTGAGGGTCGAGAGCGAGAACAACGACTACGTCTCGAATTACATGCCGAAATCCGTGGCCGGTTTCCCGGTCCCCTCCAATTCCATCAAGGACACCGCTTCCTCGGCCGACCAGACCGTCCTGCTCCCCAACGTCAATGTCGCCTGGAGTCCCCTGCCCTTCATGAAATGGCGCGTGGCCGCGTACAAGGCGCTGGCGCGGCCGGACTTCAACATGCGGCTGGAGCGCTACATCGCCGGCCGGCCGGCCGAAGTGGGCGGACGGTTCGAGGTCTGGGTGGGAAACCCGAATCTGAAAACCGCGACCGCCTGGAACTTCGAGATCAACCCGACCTTCTACACCAACACGCTGGGCCTGATTTCCTTCTCCGCCTATTACAAGGAAATCAACGACATGTACCACATGCTGAACCGCTTCAACACCATCGGCGACTCCCTGCTCCATTATTTCGACATCGGGTGGGCGAGCCAGATGAAGAAGACGGCCTACGACCTGACCCTGCCGTATAATTCGCCGAAGCCCGCCAAGGTCTGGGGATTCGAATTCGAGCACCAGATCGCCCTGAAATTCCTTCCCGGCCCGGCCAGACACTTCATCCTGTCGTACAACGCCTCGGCCGTCCGGTCGGAAGCCGTGCTGTTCGGTTCGAAAACCGTCACCTGGGTCGATTCCTCCGGGCTCTTCCCGCTCACCAAGTCGAAAAACGTCCTGGTGGAGCGGAAGCAGAAGCTCGAGGGCATGCCCGAATTCTTCGGCAACGTCTCGCTCGGTTACGACATCGGCGATTTTTCGGCCCGGGTTTCGGTTTTCCACCAGGGAGAGCACAATGTCTCCTATTCCGCCAACGGGCTGAGCGACCTGGTCACCAACGCCTTCACGCGGGTTGACCTCGCGGTGAAGCAGGGCATCACGAAGAACCTGTCCGTCTTTGTGAATGTCAGCAACCTGACGGACGTCGAGGACGGTTCCTCCATCGTCAACCGGGTGCATCATCGTAAACTGTTCAATCAAAGCGAAAAGTACGGAGTCACCGCGGATTTCGGCATCACGGCGCAATTGTAGGGGTCGCGCCGGACGCCGGATCGCGGGGGAACAAGCGGACGGGGTCCGCGACGTTCCGGAAAACCGTGCTTCGTCGCCGCAAGCGAGGAGGTGATAGCGGAAATCGTTTGTGATCCGCGGGCCGCGCGCCCGACTCACGTGTACCAACATCAAGGAGGTTCCAAATGTGGGGTAAGAAGTCAGGAATGGCGGTTCTCGGGGTGCTCCTGCTCGCAGGCTCCCTGATCGCCGCGGAAACCGTTGTGCCGCTCGTTCCCTTCGACGGCTCCGCGGCAACCTACATCAACCGGCAGATCGCGGCGGACACCGTCGCCAACGGCGGGCTGCAGCCCGACCGGGTGTACGAGCTCCAGAGAGGAGCGATCTATCTGGCCAACGCCGTGTACACCGTCCCGAACGGGGACTGGCTGAACATCCGGGCCGCGGCCGGAACCGGAGCGAAACCCATCGTGTACCTGTACGAAACAGGATCGGGTTCCACGCCGACCAATCCTCCCGGCACGTTCGCCACGCTGAACGGCGGCAACTGCAACCTGAAGGATTTCTGCATCGTCGGCTACTATGAGCCGGAGCCCGATCGGATCGACGGGGTTCAGGGCGGCCTTTTCAACACCAATGCCGCGGGCAGCACCATCATCATGGACGGCATGGTGTTCTCCAACATCAACGGACAGCACATCCGGACGGGCAACAACAGCCGCAAGGTGCAGGTGACCAACTGCATCTTCGCGAACATGGGGTCTCTCTCCACGTCGAACCTCGGCGCGGGAAAGGGGTTCGACCTCCGCGAGGCGTCGTGCGATTCCTTCATTGTGGTCAACAACACGTTCGTGAACTACCAGGACCGGGCCATCCGGCACTACAATTTCAAGGATCCGGCCGCGGGAACGGGCCTGATCCAGTACGGCCTGGTCGACCACAACACGTTCGTCAACGGCATGGGCTACCACGGGCTTTTCTCGCTGGGAAACGTGGGGCCTGAGATCACCATCACCAACAACCTGTTCGTCGACGGTTTCGCGCTCGGAGAGGATTCGACGGACGCCTCCCGCGCCGCCGAATGGGCGAACACCGGCGAAGTCTACGCGAACGGCAACAACAAGATCACGTGGATTTTCACCGCGCCGAACGAGGTCACGGCGTGGAAGGTCTCGAACAACTTTTACGCGATCAGCGACTCCGGGCAGGATTTCCTGGATGATTACGGCTTCTCGGAAGCCAACCCGCTGTCGGCCCACATCGCGGGCAAGGTCGGCGGCAGCGGCGCGTTCACGAAAGAGGACCTGGCCCTGGGCAACATCCCCCGGCTGATGACCAACATGATGCGGTGGTACGAGACGCCCGCCGCCGAGGGCGGAGCCGGAAAGGCCAAGGACCAGACCAATTACGACCGCACGATTCACGATTACGACCGCCGCGTGGTCCAGTTCTACCGGGACACGCTCGACGCCTCCTATTCAACCGCGGCCGCCGCGTACACGGGCGGTGAGGGCGGATTCCCGGTCGGCGACCTGAACTGGTTCCCGGAGAAGAAGGCGCAGTGGGAACAGGGCTCGGTGCCGGCGGGGATCGTGGTCGACGGCCAGAAGGACGCGTTCTACGAGACCCTGACGGGCCCGGACGACGGGTACCTGCAGATCAAGTCGTACGCGTTCAACGACAACGGCATCCCGAACAGCGACGCCGACCTGTCGGCCAAGGTCTGGACCGCGTGGGACGACACCTGGTTCTACCTCTATGAAGAAGTGATGGACGACACGGTCTCCTCCACGTCCACCACGAACACCTGGGCCAACGACTGCATCGAGGTCAAGATCGACCCGGTGCCGGCGGACAGCACGGTCAATTCGATCGTCAGCCTCGACATGACCGCCCAGGTCATCGAGGGCAACGCGGCCACCACGAGCATGAACGCTCTGGCCGACGATGTCAAGCAGTACGCCCGTCGGATCATCGACGGCGGTTACGCGCTCGAGCTGGCCGTCAAATGGAGCGCCATTGACACCATGGGGACTTCGGGTGAAATCATCACGCCCGCCGTGGGCAACGTGTTCGGCGCGGCCATTCAGAACCACGACAACGACAACACCAAGGGCAACCGGGAAGGGACCGTCCAGTGGGCGGCGAACCTGACCGACGCGGTGTGGAACCAGCCCAAGTTCCTGGGCACGGTTGAGTTCCTGCCGGGCAACAAGCTGAAGTACACCGCGCAGAACGCCGTGGCCGCGCGGTCGAACGCGGTTCCGTACGACGGCACGCCGTTCTACATGCGGGTCGACGGCAAGAAGGATCCGTTCTACACCCAGCTCGCCGGGCCGGACGAGGGGTACCTGCAGCTGCGTTCGTACGCGTGGAACAACAACGGGATTCCCGTGGACGACAAGGACCTGTCCGCCAAGGTGTGGACCGCCTGGGACAGCGACTGGTTCTACCTCTACGAGGAAGTGAAGGACGACACCGTCGCCGGCAACGCCACCAATGTGTGGGAAGAGGACGGGCTCGAGCTGAAGATCGATCCGCAGGCGACGGACAGCACGAAGAACTCGATCTGGGCCACGGGATTCACCGCGCTCGGAAAGAAGACGAAGAATGTGGTCGCGGCCGACAGCCTGTCCAACGTGCCGGATTCGCTGAAGAAGTGGATCCGCACCAAGGTCACGGGCGGTTACAACCTCGAACTGGCCATCAAGTGGAAGGCCATTTCCTCGGGGACGCCGGTCGAGACCATCACGCCCGCCGTGGACAACGTGTTCGGCATGGCCGTCAACCAGCACGACAACGACGGCAAGGCCAGGCGCCAGGCGTCGGTGCAGTGGGCCGCAGTCCTGAACGACGCGGTCTGGAACACGCCGAAGTACCTCGGCACGGTGAAGTTCCTCGAGAACAACAAGCTCCAGTTCATCCCGTCGAACAACATGACCGGCGTCACGAACGTGGTTCCGTACGACGGCAGCGACTACACGCGGAGCGGCGTCGAGGAACGCTCCGTCACGCCCAGGGCGTTCGCGCTGCAGCAGAACTACCCGAACCCCTTCAACCCGACCACGACCATTTCGTACGCGGTTCCGAAGGCCTCCGACATCCGCCTGACCGTGTATGACATGAAGGGGCGCGAAGTCGCGGTTCTGGCCGAAGGCCGCAAGGCGGCGGGCTTCTACACCGTCGAATTCGATGGCAAGAACCTCGCTTCCGGCGTCTATTTCTACAGGCTGAAGGCCGGGTCGACCGTTTTGAAGCAGAAAATGGTGATGCTCAAGTAGCGGGCGTCGCGCCGGGGAAAACCCGCCGGTCCGCGGCCGAAGGTCCGCGGGCCCGCGGGGCCTCCCCCGGTTCCGATCCGCAAAAAGGCGGAAACAAGGGGGGACGGGATATCAACCGTCCCGTTCCCCCTTCCTTGAAAAACAACGGCCTGGGAGTGTTCCGAACATGACGCCGAGACACCGAACGATTTTCAGGATGAACACCGCGGGCCTGGCCCTCGCGGCCGCGGCGGTGGCGTGCGCGGCCGTTCTGGCCGCGTGCCGCGCTTCGAAACCGGTGCCGGATACGCTCCCGTGGTCGGTCCGCATGACGGAATCGGTTCTCCGGCGTTCGCCCGATCCCGCCAATCTGGAATCGCCGAAGAAACCCTATTGGGAGTACACCTACGGCCTGGTGCTGAAAGCCGTTCTGGAAACGTGGGCCGTCACGGGCGACGGCCGGTATTTCGAATATGTCCGCCGTTATTACGATCAGTTCGTCGGCGAAGACGGCTCCATCCGGACCTACCGCAAGAGCGAATACAACATCGACCGCATCAATCCGGGGAAACCCCTCTTCCGGCTGTACCGTGAGACGGGGAATGAAAAATTCCGCAGGGCGCTGGACACGCTTCGATCGCAGATGGCCACGCATCCCAGGACCTCGGAGGGCGGATTCTGGCACAAGAACAAATACCCGCATCAGATGTGGCTCGACGGCATTTACATGGCCTCTCCGTTCCTGGCCCAGTACGGGGCGGAGTTCGACGAACCGGGGCTGTTCGACGAGGCCGCGAAACAGGTGCTGCTGATGGAAAGGGTCAGCCGCGAGGAGAAAACCGGGCTGTTGTACCACGGCTGGGACGAAAGCCGGGAACAGAAATGGGCGGATCCGAACACCGGGTTGTCCTCCCAATTCTGGGGCCGGAGCATGGGCTGGTACGCCATGGCCGTGGTGGATGTCCTCGATTTTCTGCCGGCCGATCATCCGCGGAGGCCTGAACTGACCGCCCTGTTCACGCGGCTGGCCACGGCCGTCGCCAACGTCCAGGATCCCGAAACCGGACTGTGGTACCAGGTGCTGGACCAGGGCACGCGGAAGGGCAATTATCCCGAATCGTCCGCCTCGTGCATGTTTGTCTACGCCCTGGCCAAGGGCGCGCGCACCGGCGTCCTGCATCCCGCCTACCGGCACATCGCGGAGAAGGGATACAGGGGAATTCTCGAGCGCTTCATCCGGACGGACCGGAGAGGCTGGGTGAGCATCGACTCCGCGTGCGCCGTCGCCGGGCTGGGGGGCGACCCCTACCGGGACGGTTCCTACGAATATTACATCGGCGAAAAAATCCGGACCAATGACCCGAAGGCCGTGGGTCCATTCATCCTGGCGAGCCTTGAGATGGAGAAGGCCGTCCGATGAACAGAGCGTTCCGAGCGCGCGCATCCGTCACGGGCAAGGCCGCCCCTCGCCCGGTCCGTTTCGGCCGGACGGCAGCGTTCCTCGCGGCGTTCTCCGGACTTCTGATCCTGGCCGCCTGCAGGCACGCGGCGCGGACCGGGCCGTCGGACAACGGGTGGGAGAAGGTTCCGGCCATTCTGTCGCGGATCCGGCCGCCCGTTTTTCCGGAACGGACATTCAACATCGCCGCGTTCGGCGCGGCCGGGGACGGCCTCACCC
>JAUCQC010000059.1 GCA_030372965.1 bacterium | reverse complement strand
CCAGGCACCTCGGAGGTGCCTGGCACTTTTGCCTGGAAGCAAGGCGCTTTCGGCAGTCAATATTCAGACACAAGCAATGATCGGTACCGGCCAGCGGGAAGGTTGCCAACATCCCGGAGCGACAGGCACGGGAAGCGGCCGCTTCCCATCAAATCCCTTGTTTCTTTTTATTTCACGCCCTATTTTACCGTTCATGAAGAAGCGTCTTCTCATCACGGGCGGAACCGGTTTTCTCGGCGGACACCTCCTGCTCAAGGCCAGGGCGGATTGGGACGTATACGCGATTCACCGCGGCCAGACAGTGGATGCCCCCGGCATCCAGTGGCTCAAGGCAGACCTGACGGATCCCGGGGAGACAGCCAGCGTTTTCGCGTCCGTCCGGCCGCACAGTCTCATCCACGCGGCCGCCATGAGCGACATCGACCGGTGCCAGGCAAGACCGGACGAGGCCCGGGCCGTCAACACGGAGGCCACCGCGAGCCTGGCCGGCTTTTGCAGAAAAACAGGATGCCGCATGGTGTTCGTTTCCACGGACATGGTGTTCGACGGCGGCCGGGGCCTGTACCGCGAGACGGACGCGACCGGACCCGTGAACGGATACGGCGAGACCAAAGTCGCGGCGGAGCGGGCCGTGGCCGCGGAATGCCCGGCCGCGGTGTGCGCGAGGACAGCGCTGATTTACGGGATTCCCGCTTTCGGCGGACGTTCTTTCTCGAACGAAATGATCTCCCGGCTCTCAAGAGGCGTGGCCGTGACCCTGTTCGTTGACCAGTTCCGGACGCCCATTCTCGTGCAGAATCTGTCGGACGCGCTTCTGGAGCTGGCGCATTCCGATTTCGCCGGCATTCTGCATCTCGGCGGAGGCCAGCGGATCAGCCGGCACGATTTCGGACTGCTCGCGGCTTCGGCGAAAGGGCTGCCGGCCGGCCTGATCCGGCCGGGCCGGATGAACGAACCCCGGCCCGCGGCACCGCGGCCCGCGGATGTGTCCCTCGATTCCTCGAAAGCGTCCGCTGTTCTATCCACGCGGCTCATCGGATGTGATGAGGGTGTGCGATTTTTATAGGCTCAAATCGCATAAAATTCGGTTGATATTCGGCAAAATTTCGTTTATATTTAGACCACATGCCTTTCCCCGCTCACATCGAGGAGCCCTTGATCGCGGCGAAGGAATTCGTCGACGTTCGGACGGTCCGCGTCCGTCTGGGGGAAGGCGCCGATCCGAACCGGGCCATCGAACCGCTTCAGAAGCTGTTCGACGAGCTGTTCCGGAAAGGCGTGACGCGGGTGCTCTTTGACATGCGGAATGTGGAATTTCCGAACGCGAGTTTCATCGCGTTCCTGATCCAGCGGACCGTCGAGGCGAGGCGGCTGAACGGGGACATTCAACTGCTGAACATGTCCCTGAACACCAAGAATCACGTCTCCCTGTTCTCTCCGGTCACCTTCCTTTCCTTCGATGAAGAGACCGCGCCCGGACTCGGGGAGCCTGAGGTTCCGGCGGAAAACCAGGAAAGGGAGGGGAAGTTCGTCGCGGTGGAGGAGGGAGTGCCGTACAAGCTGCAGGTCGGCGCCACGCTCGACGCGCTGAACAAGCTGACGGATTTCGTCACCTCGCTCGCCTGGGGCGCCGGTTTCGAGAAGCTCGAGGTCAGCCGCCTCAAGATCGCGGTGTACGAGGCGGGCATGAACGTCATCGAGCACGGATATGAGTTCGCGCCGGACGAAAGCCTGTACGTCGAAGTGGTCAAGGAGGCCGACCGGTTTCTCGTGACGCTCGGCGACACGGGCCGCAGTTTCGACTTCTCGGAAAACCCCGTGTACGACGCGGAGGAGGCTTTCCGCGAGAAGCGCCGCGGGGGGTTCGGACGGTACATCATCGAGCGGTCGGTGGACGAGGTGTACTACCGGGGCGGGGAAAAGGGCAACCGGCTCACGCTGGTGAAGTATTTGAATAAGAACTAGGCGGTCTATCGGGCATAATAAACAATGTCATCCCGAGTTCAGCCCCCTTGCTCGGGGGGTGCGAAGGGATCTGGGGCGGGGATGTTTTTGTTATCAAGGGCGATTAGCTCAGTTGGTTAGAGCGCTGGTCTCACATACCAGAGGTCACTGGTTCAACTCCAGTATCGCCCACACGTGACGAAAAAGGGCCGTGAGGAAGTATCCTTAACGGCCTTTGCGTTTTTAGCTATGAACGCCCCGGGGCTCCGCCCTGGGGCGGATAATCAGGAGGGCTCCGCCCTCCTTCCAGTGAAGCATAAAGGGCTGCTCATCGGGGGTGAGCCCCGATTTTAACGGGTCCCGGGGTGGAACGCCGGGACCATCAATCAGCAGCGCATCGGGGCAGAGCCCCGATGCGATCGGTTCCCCATCACCGAATTTGATGATGGTGGGCCTGCGGCACACCCTACCCAAAACTTCGTTCGCAGGTCGATTGATCGGAGGGTACAATGCACCGCATCCTGATCGTCGAAGACGACGCCATTGTGGCCCTGCATCTTGAACAGACCCTGAAGAATCTCGGATACGCGGTCGTGGGGCACGAGTCCTCGGGCGAAGCCGCGGTGAAGGCCGCGCGAAAACACAAGCCCGACGCCGCGCTGATGGACATCCGCCTGCACGGCGAGATGACCGGCGTTGAAGCCGCGGAGCAAATACTCGAACGTCCGGGCACGCCCGTCATCTTCGTCACCGCGTTCGAAAACATGCACAATCAGAACCCGCGATCCAGGGCCGCGTCATGCCCGGCCCTGATCAAGCCGGTCGCCGACCACCTTCTGGCCGACACCCTGTCCGGATTGCTGGACAGAAGCGGCTCCGGCCGCGGCTGATCTTTCCTCCGTTTGCCCGCATCCCGTCTTTTTCCGCAACTTTTTCCGTCTCCGGGCGTAATGTATGATGAGACCATGCTTCGGAGGCACCCATGCGAAGAATGCGCGATTGGAACATTCGTCTGATGCTGGCCCTATTCGCGGCCGCATCCGTTTCCGCGATGGCCGCTATTCCCGGAGCGGACGAGGACCGGGACGACAGGAGAGCGGGCCGGGCGGGTTACCTGGGCGTACTGGCCGAAAAGCTGACGCCTGAGGACAAGGCCGAACTGAAGGCCGATTCCGGGGTGAAAATCACGGACGTCGTGGACGACAGCCCTGCCGACAAAGCCGGCCTGGCCGAGGAGGATGTCATCCAGTCCGTCAACGGGGAAAAGATCCGCAGGCCCGAGGATCTGGTTCGGAAAATCAGGGAAATCGGCCCCCGGAAGGAAGTAAAAATCGGCATTTTGAGGGACGGCAAGCCTCTGGAAATCAAGGCTGAGACCGGACGGCTCCGCAGGTCCTACGGGGATGTGGAACCGCGGAATCGCCGGGTGTTCCGCATGACTTTCCCGGGCTCCAAGCGCCTGGGCGTTCGCTTGACTGAGTTGAACCGAGACCTGGCCGAATATTTCAAGACCGAAAACGGCGCGCTGGTCCTCGAAGTCGATGAAGAGGGAGCCGCGGGCCGGGCGGGTCTCAAGGCCGGGGACGTGATTGTCCGGGTCGAAGACGAGGATATCCAGGAACCCTCGGATGTCACGGATGCCCTGTCGGATCTGGAGGAAGGGGACGAGGCGAAACTGACCATCATACGCAAGGGCGTCAAGCAGACCCTCGAAGTCGAAATCGAGGAGACCTGGGACGGACCCAAATTCCGTGACAGGCAGTCCGGATGGGGGCCAGGACCCGGTTTCGACATTCAGATCGAAATGGACGAGGAATCTCAGGAAAGGCTGAAGGAACAGCTGGAACGCATGCAGGAGAAGCTCGAAGGCGGCATGGAAAAACTGAAACGGGAACTTGAAGACCTGGAGGACACGACCTGGATCTGACGGCCTTCGCAGGGCCGGATTGATCCGTTCTTATGTATTTTTTCCCTCACCCTCCTTCACCTGAACTCCCGGGCTCTTTTTCCCGGGAGTTTTTTTTGCCGTCTCCGTCGGGGCCGGACCAGGCCGCCCATGCCGCCACGCATTCACCGATTGTTTTCAGCGCCACCAGGGCGAAGAGGCCGTTCCGCGGATTCGGGCCTGAATCCGCGAGAAAAGGCGCGAGCATGACGGAGAAGAACATCAGGAGCATCCAGCCCCCGCCGTCCAGGGTCAGCGGCCGGAGGGCCTCTCCTCCGAAGACTCCGGAGGAGCGCAGGTCTCCGAACAACCGGAAAATCCGGGTCGCCGCGACCAGGGCCAGGGGCCATCGGAGCGGCCCGGTCAATGCCCGCCACACCGGACCGAAGGAGGCCGAGAATGACGCGTGGTCGGCGTTTCCCCTGCCGTAGACGATCAGGGCGAACATCCCGAAGAAAAGGATGAAAACCGTTTCGAAGAAAAGGACTTTTCCGGCCTGGTTGCGGAGGTTTTTCTCCACGCGTCCGGCCGCGCCTTTCAGGCCTCGCTTGATGAAGTCCAGTAACAGGACGATGACCGCCTCGGTCACCAGCAGTACGACCAGGTGGAAAGCGGACCAGCCCAGGAACACGACTCCGACCACCGGAACGGCATTGGAGAGCGCGACAATCAGGAGCATCCGGATGAGGCCGGCGGGGGTCCGGTTCTGAACGGAATCGGATGAATGGGACGGCATGACAAAGTTTAATGAAATCAGGAGTTCAAGTCAAGCGTCTTCCGCGATAGGCACTTTCGCGTCAATACGGAAGCGGCGTGGAGAAATCAGGCGTTGACAATGAATCATCCACAGGTTAAATTCAATTAATGAATACGCGAAAAGCGGGCATCGTCATCGCGCTGGCGATCGCTGTTGCCCTGATACTGGCGGCCGTGTCCCGGACCGGCTGGGCCGTGCGGGTTCGATTTCCGGACGATTCGTCCGTGATTCTGGATTCCGGAGGCCATCACATCGAGGGCAATCTCGGTGAGGAGCAGATTGCGGAATGGTTGCTCAAGGATGAGGGCCGGTCCATCGGGGCTTTCGCGGGGGACGCGCTGGTCTCCATCATGACCCTGGCGGATGCGGAGGCATTGCGGGCCCGGCACGGCGACTTTTTCAGGTGCGATTCCCCGGGCGGCCGGGAGGCGATGGCCAGGCTGAGAACCGTTATTCTGGCCGCGGGGGATGCGGATGCGCGGCAGGGCATTTCGGCGGCCATGAATCGGGTCCGGAAATTATCCATCCCCACAGTGAGAGCCAGGGTTTGCCGCGTGACCGTCACTCTGCACACTCTCGGCGGCCTGAAGGTGACTGATCACACCGGCACCCCGGTTTTCATTGTCCGCGATCTGGAATTGATGGCGGACGATTTTATGAAGGGACACCCATGAAACCCTCCGTGCAGGACATCAAGCGGGAATACAGGGAGAAAAAGCCTGAAGCCGGGATTTTTCAGATCCGGAATACGGTCAACGGCAAGGTTTTTCTCGGAAGCAGTCTGAACCTGCACGGCCCGCTGAACAGCCACCGTTTCATGCTGGGCATCGGGTCGCACCGGAACAAGCCGCTCCAGGAGGAGTGGAACAAGTTCGGGGCCGGCGCCTTCGTATTCGAGATTCTGGAAAAGGTTAAAATCAAGGACGAACCGGGTTTCGACGTCGGGGACGAGTTGACCCTGCTCGAACAGATATGGATCGAGAAGCTGCAGCCTTTCGGAGACAAGGGGTACAATCCGGACGACCGCATCCGCCAGGCGTGACACGGCGGCGAGCCGGGGCCTTCTGGTCCGGCCGGAAACCTTCACCCAGGAGAAGCGCCATGCGATCCCGAAGAATCGTTTTCCGTTTCCTGGCCGCGGCCATGACCGCCGTGTTCATCCCCTCGGTCGCCGGAATCCGGCCGTCAAATCCCAAGGCCTCGCCCGAAGCCAGGGCCCTGATGCGGTTCATGGCAGGGCTTTCCGGCCAGTACATCCTGACCGGACAGCACAATTACCCGAACACGGCTGACGGTAATTCGCTTTTCGCGGCGCGTTACGCCGGCCGGACGCCCGCGGTCTGGAGTTCGGACATGGGATTCGCCCGGGAAGGGGACAAGGATTCCTACCTGGCGCGGCCCGGCATCGTGGACGAGGCGATCCGGCAGCACCGTCTCGGCTCGGTAGTGACCCTCTGCTGGCACGCGGTGCCGCCCACAGCGGATGAACCCGTGACATTCAGGCCGCCCTTCGGACAGGCCGAACCAGAATCTCTGGCCACAGTGCAGGGACGACTGACGGACAGCCAGTTCGAGGAAGTGCTGACTCCCGGCACCCGGCTCCACACGAAGTGGATCCGGCAGGTCGACTCAGTCGCCGTTCACCTGGCGAAGCTTCGCGACGCGCGGGTTCCGGTGCTGTGGCGGCCCTACCACGAAATGAACGGCTCGTGGTTCTGGTGGGGAGGCAGGCACGGGCCGAGGGGAACGGCCGCCCTGTACCGCATGCTCTACGAGCGGTACACAAAGGTCCACAAGCTCGACAACCTGGTCTGGGTCTGGAGCGTGGACAGGCCCAATCAGCCTGAAATGAATTTCTCGCACTTTTATCCCGGGGACCGGTATCTCGACATGCTGGCCCTGGACGTGTACGGCAATGACTTCAAACCCGCCTATTATGACAGCCTGATCGCCCTTTCCAGGGGCAAAACCGTGGTGCTCGGAGAGGTGGGGAACCCGCCCGGCCCGGACGTGCTCGACCGCCAGCCGAAGTGGGCGTATTACGTCACATGGGCCGGGATGGTCCGGTACACGCCGAGGGACAGGTACCGCCTTTTGGTTTCCGATCCCCGGGTTCTCGATCGCGAGGACAGTGTCTACGTCAGGCGCGTGAACGTCTTCCGGTCCGCGTGCGGGCTTCCCGGCCTTGCTTTTCAGGCTGAAGTTCCGGATCCCGAGAAGACGGATTTTTCCGGAATTTGGCATTTCAATGAATACAGGAGCGCGTTGGGCGACATGGGCGCGGGTTCGGTCTCCGAACGGATCGAGTCCGTTCTGGATGCGGACACGCTGACCGTCCGCAGGATACACGTGGAGGAGTGGGGCGACGAGAGCGCTGAAACCGAGAGACTCCGGCTGGACGGCGAGCCAGTCCGGTCGGAAATCGAGGATGCGGCCCGGATCATCACGGCCCGTCGATCAGCCGCGGGGGACACGCTGTTCTTGGATTCCAAAGTCACAATCGAACGGGGCGGCCGGGTCTCGGTGATGACCGGCAGGGAGATTTGGACCCTCAGCGAGGGCGGCCGGCTGTTGTCCATACGCCAGGTGTCGGACTCCTTCCGTGGCAGGCAGGATGTCACGCTGAAGTACGACAAACAGAGGCCATGAAAAACGTTTGAACGTTTACACGTTCGAACGTTTAAACGTTGAATGATGGCGGTTCACCGAGAATCGACGGAGTCCGAAGGAATGCCGGGAAAAATTAAAATCGGCCTCATCGGCGCGGGAATGATCGGAGACGCGCATATCCGCTCTGCCCGGGAGGACGGACGCGCGGATGTCGTGCACATCGCGGCCCGGACCGCTGAAACCCTCTCCGCCAAGCTGAAGAAGCACGGCATCGGCAGAGGGACGCTCGACTACCGGGAAGTGCTTGCGGACCCGGACGTCGAAGCCGTGGTGATCGCCACGCCGCCCGACCTGCACGCTGAGATGACCGAGGCCGCGCTCGCGGCCGGCAAGCACGTTCTTCTCGAAAAGCCCATGGCCTCGGACCGGGCGGGCGTCCGCCGCATTCTCGACGCGGTTCGCGGCCGTCCGGACCGCGTCGTTGTGGAGTGCAGCTGCAGGCACGCCCGGCTTCAGCCGCGATTCGACCGCGTGAAGGAGATTCTCGACAGCGGGAGACTCGGCGCCGTCTACCACATCCACCACAGCGTGCTCATGCGCCGGACTTTCGTGGAGTGGAACCCGGCCGGCACCTGGGCGCTGGACGCGAAGCAGGCGGGCGGCGGCCCATTCCTCGACATGGGCGTGTACGACCTGTCCTTCCATCTGGGCCTCCTGGACGACAAGCCGGAACTCCGGAACCTGAAGGCGTTCACCCGGGGCGGGTTGAAGACATTCCGGGACAAGGGCATGCGGCAGGACGTCGAGGAGCACGGGGCCGCCTGGATGGAATTCGACTCCGGACTGACCTATTATTACGAGCGCGGCGCGGGCGTGCAGTGCGAGTCGTCCGACGAGACGCGCATACACGGAACGCTGGGAACCCTGCGTTTCGGGTTCCTGTCGTGGGATCCGCCGGTGGTGGAATGGTTCAGCTCCGGGGCGGACGGAGAGGAGAAACAGGAAACCCTGACCGTGGATTATTCAGGGCATCCGGGCGACGATCGGCTGCTGATGAGCCATTTCCTCGACTGTCTGGACGGCAAGGCAACGCCCATGATGACACCCGGTCTCGCGGCGAAGCATCTGGACATTCTGTTCAGGATACTGGGGAAGTAGGTCCGATATGTTCCGCGCCTGTGCGCGGAACTATCGGACATTTCAAACAAGAAGTCCGAAAGGCCCGCGAAAAGATGCGGGCCATTTCGGACCTACAAACTTTGAACTTTGAACTTCTCTTCTCACCTCACCGCTTCCACTCCCGTTTTAAAGATCGCAAGCCCGTCCTCGCATCCCAGCCAGGGATAAATCGCGCGCTCCGGGTGGGGCATGAGGCCGAGAACTCGGCCCGTGGGGTCGCAAATGCCGGCGCGTCCACGCGGGGATCCGTTCGGATTGGCGGGGTAATCCTCCGTTCCCGCGGCGGACCCGTACCGGAACACGGTGTTCCGGTCGTCGAACCCGTCCGGCACGCAGAGCCGTCCCTCCCCGTGTGCTGTCGGCATGCGCAGACTTTGTCCTTCCAGGCCCTTCGTCCACACGCAGGCTGAACCGGCCTGGACATGCAGGGTCACCCATCGCGACACGAAAACCGCGACCCGGTTGCGGTCCAGCAACGCATCCGGGCTGCCGATTCCCGAGGTGCCGGGCAGAAGGCCGGTGTTCACCAGCACCTGAAAGCCGTTGCAGACCCCGATCATCGGTATCCGTTTCCGCCCGGCTTCCAGAAGCCCGTCCCTGAGCCTGTGGACCAGGTCGAGGGCGAAAATGCGGCCGGCCGCGATGTGATCGCCGAAGGAGAACCCCCCGGGAATCGCGATGAGGTCGCAGTCCGAGAGCTTCACCTTTCCGCGGATCAAATCATCGGTCAGGAGCCGGAGCGACGGCTCCGCGCCCGCGAGCCGGAAGGCGTCCATCATTTCGAAATGGCAGTTGGTTCCGGGCGCGTACAGCACATGCACTCTGGGTCTGCTCACAGCGCCACCTCCGCGAAGGGTTTGGACCACGACGCGGCGAGTTTTTCCACGTCCATTTTGAACTCGGCGGGACCCAGACGGAAGGCCAGATGCGGCTTGGCGATCACGCGCCCCACGACCACCGCTCCGGTCTCCCGTTCCACGGCCGCGGCCCGGCCGGAGGGGACCCCGGCCAGAACGGCGCCCGTCATTTCCCCGAACAGCGCGGGTTCCGGCGTTTCCAGCCCCAGCCGGCCGACCAGGGCGCCGGATTCGACCTGGCATCCCAGGCCGGATCCCAACGCCATTTCGAACAGCCTGCGGACGATTCCGCCTTCGGCGACCGCGGAAGCGAAAACGAGATCGCCCTTCGCCTGGAGCGCGGCCAGCTGGTCCCATCCGCGGATCAGCGCCCCCGGATCCGGATCCGGAGGCCGGTTGCCCGGTCTTCCGGTGACGTTGGCGTAAAGGGACCCTCCCAGTCCGTCCGAGGCGGGCCCCAGCAGAAGCAGGACGTCGCCCGCCTGCCGGAACGGCTTCGGCACGCGGCGCCGGACATCCGGCATGCGGCCGAGGCCGAGCACGCACAGGGTGGGCGGCACTTCGATGCGCTGGCCGTCCTCTCCGACGAAGGTGCCGCTCGAGCTGTCCTTGCCGGAGATGAACGGGGTGCCGAACTTCCGCGAGAGCGAACAGCACGCGTCCACCATGGATTTCAGGGCCCAGGCGGATTCGGGCGTGATGGCCGGCGTGTAGAAATTGTCGCAGAGCACGATCTCTTTCCGGCTGACGCCCGCGGCCACGAGCTTGGTGATCGATTCGGCCATGGCCATTTTCACAAGACCGGCCGGGTCCGCGTCGCCCCAGTAGGGGGAGAAGGACAGGGCCGCGGCCGCGCCATAGGGTTTGCCCCGCAGGGGCGCGGAAATCCACACGTCCTCGGGCATGCGGCCGTCGCGGCCGCCGTACGGGCCGGTCACCGTGATTCCCTGAACCGTGGAGTCGTACTGGGTGCCGGCCGCGGACTGGTCCGCGAGATTGGGATGCGTCAGGACCTTTTCGATAGCTTTCTTCCACTCGGCGTCCGTGTAGGGCGCTGCCGGCCGGCTCCCGGACCCCGGGGCTCCGGTCCCTCCGCTCCGGACGCGGGGTTTCTCGGGCCGCAGGTCGGGAAGCGGGCATCCTTTCCGCAAATCCTCGAACGTGAGATCCACAGCCCGTCTGGAAACGTCCCCCTCCACGCGGGATGCCCCGTCCGGATCCGCGACCGCGGAAGGTTCATGAACCACGCGGCACCGGCCCGAATCCGTGAACACGCCGATCACCGAGGCGCGGACCTCGTACCGGTCGAGAATGCGCATCGCCTCGTCCAATTTTTCCGGGGGCACGGCAGCGAGCATGCGCTCCTGGCTCTCGGAGATCCAGATCTCCCAGGGCATGAGGCCCTCGGTCTTGAGCGGCACGGCCGCGAGGTTGATCCACACGCCCGTTTCCGAACCCATCTCGCCCGCGGCCGAGGAGAGGCCGGCCGCTCCGAGATCGGTGATGGCGCTGAGGCATCCCGCGTCGCGGAGCGCGGGAATGGCTTCCATGAATTTCCGTTCCTCGATGGGATGGCCGATCTGCACGTGGGCCGCGTCTACATCCGCGGTCTCGTGCGTCATGGACGCCGAACTGACCGTGGCGCCGTGCAGGCCGTCGCGGCCCGTGAGCCCGCCCAGCAAAAC
>JAUCQC010000058.1 GCA_030372965.1 bacterium | reverse complement strand
GCGGCCCGCGCCGACCCGTCCGCGGCCGGGAAACCGGTTCCAGCGGCCGCGTCAAACCCGCGGAACTGCCTGTTCCGGATCAGCCGGCCGCGCCTGAAGGCGCGTGGGAAACGGCCGGCGTTCTTGAAGTGCTGGACGGCCGCGGCGGGTTCCTTCGCGATCCGGAGCGCTCCTACGCGCCGGGCCCGAGGGATGCGTGGGTTTCCCCGGACCTGATCCGCGGGTACAGACTGGTCGAGGGCGCCGCCGTGCGGGGAGACGCGGCGGAAGGCGATCGCGGTCCGCGACTGCACACGGTGCGATCCGTGTGCGGCCTGGATCCGGACCGTTTCGCGGGCCGGACCCCGTTCGACCGGCTCATCGCCGTGAGCCCGGACCAGCGCATCCGGCTCGGAGACGCCGGAGACCCGTCGATGCGCGTCGTCGACCTGGTGGCGCCGATCGGAAAAGGCACGCGCGGCATGATCGTGGCTCAGCCGAAGAGCGGCAAGACCACCCTGCTCGAAAAAATGGCCCACGCGGTGCGGGCCGTGGAGCCGGAGATGCGCCTGATCGTTCTGCTCATCGACGAGCGGCCCGAGGAGGTGACGCATTTTCGCAGGCAGGTGGACGCCGAAGTGCTCGCCAGCTCCAGCGACCAGGACGTGGAATCGCACGCGCGGCTCGCCGAGATGGCCCTCGGCCACATCCGGACCGAACTGGAATGCGGCCGCGACGTGTTCGTGCTGGTGGACAGCCTCACGCGCATGGCGCGCGCCTTCAATCAGGTGACGGCCGGCTCGCGGCGGACGCTGTCGGGCGGTCTGGACGCGTCGGCGCTCGAGGTGCCCAGACGGTTTTTCGGCCTGGCCCGCAAGGTGGAAAACGGGGGATCGGTGACCGTTGTCGCCACCGCCATGGTGGGCACGGGATCCCGGATGGACGACTACATTTTCGAGGAGTTCAAGGGCACCGGCAACAGCGAAATCGTCCTGGACCGTTCCCTGGCGGACAGCCGCATTTTTCCCGCGATTCACATCGCGTCCAGCGGAACCCGAAGGGACGAGAAGCTGATGACGGCCGGGGAATGGGAGACCGCGGCGCGCCTCCGGAGGACGTGGATCAAAATGGAACCCGCGGAGGCGATGAAGGAGTTGCTGGCCATGGTAAGACAAACCGGCAACAATTCCGAGTTTCAAGGCATGGATGGGATGTAACGGCCGCGGACCCCGGACCCGCCTTAAGCGTTGAATTTCCTTGCTTTTTTCAGGTATTTTTCACATTATCAAACAACATGACATTTTTTCCCATGCAATATCAGGCGCGGGCCGGAGTGATGTCGCCGCCGGTATGAAGAGGGTCAAAGCATGTCTCATCGCCAGTTGAGAACACCCTCATCCCAACGAAAAAAAATGGCTTTTAAAATCAAGCCGGCCGGAAGACTCTCCGGACCGCCGGCCGCCGCCGCATTCCCGCGCCGAAAACAGGCTTTGGCCAAAACCGCCGGATTGAAACGGCCGTCGAACAGCGGCTCCGCTTCCGCCTACACCGACCGCCTCGCTCTTCTGCTGTCAACCGTGAATGAATTGTCCAAAACGGGATCGCTGGACGGTCTGTGCAGGAGCGCGGTCATGCTCATCCGGTCGCGATTTCATTTCGACCGCGCGGGCATCGCTTTTTTCAGTTCGGACGGAAAAAACCTGCTGGGCAGTTACGGCACGGACGAAAAGGGAAGGGTTCGGGACGAGCGCGGACGATCCGGTCCGGTGCTCGATCCCCACGCGGCGCAAGTGCGGAAGGGACGCGTCCGCCTGAAAGTGTTCCGGAACGACGTTCTGACGGACGGGTGGGGGAAGGCGGTCGGCCGGTCCGATCACGCGATCGCCGGACTCTGGGACGGGCGATCCGTCATCGGCCTGCTCAGCGCCGACCAGCTGTTCACGAAACGCCGGATCACGGCCGAGGACGCGCGCATTCTCGAACTGTTCGCGGCGTCCCTGGGGCACCTGATCACGCTCAAGCGGACCGAAAACGAGCTGGCGGAAACCAAGAACCGGCTCGAATACATACTCGGCGCCACCCGGACCAACATCGACATCATCAACGGCGAATTCGACCTGCAGTACGTGGACCCGGAGTGGGTCAAACGCTACGGCCCGCCGGCCGGACGGAAGTGCTACGAGTACTTCATGGGCCGCGACGCGATGTGCCCCGGGTGCGGCATTCCGGAGGCTCTGAAAACGCGCCGCATCACCGTGTCGGAGGAAGTGCTGCCCCGCGAGGCGAACCGGGTGATCGAGGTGCACACCATCCCATACCGGGAGCCGGACGGCCGCTGGCTGGTGGCCGAATTCAACATCGACGTCACGGAACGGAAGCGCGCGGAGGACTGCATGCGGATTTCCATGAAGGAGAAGGAAATCCTCCTGAAGGAAATCCACCACCGCGTGAAGAACAACCTGCAGATGATCGTCAGCCTGCTGAACCTGCAGGCCGGCAAGAGCAACGATCCGAAAGTGCTCGACACCATCGACGTGATCCGCAGGCGGGTCTATTCCATGGCGGTCCTGCACGAGAAACTGTACGGATCCCCCGACCTGTCCGGAATCCGGTTCGACGACTACATCCGGTCCCTGCTCAACGACCTGCCGTCGGGCAGTCCGGAAGGGGCCCCGGTGCGTCTGTCCCTCCGCCTGGAGCCGGTCGTCCTCAATTTCGGCCAGGCCGTGCCCTGCGGGCTGATATTGAACGAAGCGGTGACCAACGCCGTCAAACACGCCTTCGCCGGACGGCCGGAGGGCCGCGTCGAAATCACGCTCAAAAAGGCCCGCGACGGGAGCGTGCGCCTGTCGGTGGCCGACGACGGCGTCGGACTGCCCCCGGGGTTCGACCCGGCGGCGTCGACCTCGCTCGGGTTCAAGATCATCATGATACTCCTGGAACAGCTCGGCGGCAAGGTCAAAACGGACAGCCGAAACGGCACACGGCTCACGATCCGCCTGCCGCGGGCCGATTGAGCCGGCCGCGGATCGTCGGAGGAGGCCCGGCCGGGTCCGGGGGGCGCGCCGCCGCGGGCCCCGAGGCGGCCGGCCGGAATGAAATCATCCTGAAGGATTGCCAAGGAGGCCTGAATGGAAAACGACGTGATTCTGCTCGTGGAAGACGAAAAGATCGTGGCGCTGGAAATCCAGGAAGCGCTGAAGAAGCTGGGATACCAGGTGCCCATGACTGTTTCTTCGGGAGAGGAGGCGATCCAGAAAGCCAGGGAGATCCGTCCGGTTCTGGTGCTCATGGACATCATGCTGAAAAAGAAAATGGACGGAATCGAGGCGGCGCGGCGCATCAAGGATGAGATCGGCATTCCCATCGTGTTCCTCACGGCCCACGGGGACAAGGAAACCTTTCTCCGGTCGCAGGTGGCCGAACCGTTCGATTTCATCGTCAAGCCGGTCATCATGAAGGAGCTCAGCAAGCGCATCGAAATGGCCCTGTTCCGCTCCCGCATCGAGAGGGAGATGAAGGAGAAGGAGCAGTGGCTCGCGGACACGCTCGACGGCATTTCGGACGCCATCATCACGACCGACATCCGCGGGCGCATCCGCTTCGCCAATGCGGCCGCCTCGGCGCTGACCGGCTGGCTGCACGCCGAGCTGATCGACCGCCCCGTTCAGGAAATGATCCGGCTGTCCGACGCCAAGGCGGGCGAACCGCGAACGGTTTTCGGCGGAAAAATGCTCTACGACGGCACCTACATCCACCCGCTCGAATCCCTGATGCTGGCCACCCGGAAGGGCACGTCGACGGCCGTCGCGCTTTTCGTGGCGCCGATCCGCAACCATCAGGGCCAGCTGGCCGGAGCGGTGATCACGATCAAGGAAGGCTCGGACCGGATGCGGCCCTGAACGGCCGTCCCGCCGGGGGTTCCATGAAAATACTGATCGTCGAGGACGAGCGCGTTCTCTCGCGCAATCTCGAACGGTACCTCTCCCGTTTCGGACACGAGATCTGCGGCACGGCCGAGACCGCGGATCAGGCGGTCGCCCTGGCCGGCCGGCACAGGCCGGAGATGATCCTGATGGACGTCCGGCTGAAGGACGGAACGGACGGCGTCGAAGCGGCGCTCCGGATCCGCACGTTCCTGGAATGCCCCATCCTGTTCACGACGGCCTTCAGCGACGCCGATTCGATACGGCGCATCCGGGCGATCGAGCGTTCCGAACGGCTCTCCAAACCGTACGACCTGGCCGGGCTGGCGGCCGCTGTCGGACGGGTCACTGAGACGGCGGACGGCCGGAGCGGTCTCCCGGAAGCCTGAACCGCCGCCCGGCGGAGCGCCGGGACCAGCGGGACAGCCGGTTCCGCGGGCCGCCCGGGGACGGGCGGCCGATCCGAAAGGAGCCCTGTTTGCCATTCGTTTCGATTCCCGTGATCTGCATGGCCGCGGTCACGTTCTACGTCTCATTCGTCCATTTTCTCCTGTATACCCGCCGGCGTCATCACCCGGAGGATCTGTCGTTCGCCATTCTCTGCCTCACCATGGCGTGCTATGACGCATTCAGCGCCGGCGCGTACGCGGCGTCGAACGTCGCGGACGGATTTCAGTGGCAGAAGGCGCAGGTCGCGACCCTTTCCCTGATCGGCGCCGCCTACATCTGGTTCGTGACGGATTACGCCCGGCACAGGCGAAAATTCATCCAGAACGCGGCCGCGGTGTTCTTCACGGTGTCGGCTTTTCTCGTCCTGTTCTTCAGGGGAAACCTCTTCTGGCGCGTGTCGGAGCCCGCGGTCAAGTCGCTCGGCCCCTTTCTGGGCATCCGCATGACCTATCACGAGATCCAGCCCGGCCCGTTCACCGATTTTCTGGGCGTCATGGGTTTTCTCGTGTTCGTGTACGTGTTCAGTCTGGTCGCCGGCGTGGCCCGGGAGGACCGGCAGAGAAGCCTGCCCCTTTTCCTGTCCGCCTTGATCTTCTGCGCCGGGCTCGTGAACGACGCGCTCGTGCACAGCGGTCTGCTCCGGAATTTCTACATCATCGAATACGCCTACATGGCCATCGTCGTGCTCATGGCCCACATTCTGTCGAACGACGTTGTAGAGAGCGCCGCGCTGAAGGAGGCGTTCCAGTCGTCCGAGCGCAAATACCGGAGCCTGGTGGACAATTCCCTGGTCGGCATTTTCATCGCCCAGCAGGGACAGATACGATTCTGCAACCAGCAGTTCGCCCGCGTCTTCGACTGCGCGGACGAGAAGACCGCGCGGCTCCACCCCGTCGAAACCTTCATGCCGTCGGACGACGACACCGAACCGTCGCACTGGATTTACGAGGATTTCGAGCTGCCGCAGCGGTTCGAGCGGAAGGGACGCACCCTGTCGGGGCGCGTCATCGATCTCGAGGTGCTGACCACGCCCATCGTCTTCGAATCGAAGCCCGCGGTGCAGGGGTCGATTCTCAACATCACGGTGCGGAAAACCGCGGAGACGCTCCTGCAGCGGAACCTGAGCGAGAAGAACATCCTGCTGAAGGAGATCCACCACCGGGTCAAGAACAACCTCCAAATCATCATCAGCCTGCTCAACCTCTCCTCCGCCCGGCTGTCCGACCCCGAGATCCAGCGCGTGCTGGAGGACAGCAACCAGCGGATCCGGACCATGGCCATGATCCACGAGCGGCTCTATCAGTCGGAGGATTTCGAGCGGATCGATTTCC